>USSZ01000052.1 GCA_900557645.1 uncultured Eubacteriales bacterium | reverse complement strand
ATTCTAATAGTTGACACTATCGGAAGTGTAGATAATCTCATAGAAAAATACGAAGAAAACTATAGTAAAATTTGTTTTTGTCAACAAGGAATCTGGGATAATTTTACAAAAATTTCTAATAGTGAAATGACCAGGCTGGAAGATTGTATTTTAAAGGCTAATACAGGCGCTGACGCAATTCAGAAAGCACCTATTGTAAATTATCAAACAAATTGCAGATGCGTTCGTGTTGGTGATTTTACAAACAACAGAAACTATAATGATTGGGGTTATTGTGAGATAAAAGATATTGATTATAAAAGGTATAAACTTAAAAAAGATGATATTTTAATTACAAGAACAGCATCTATTGGATTGACAAAATTTATATTTGAAGATTTGAATGCTGTATATAATAATGGAATTATCAGGATTACTGCAAATAAGAACAAAATTAAACCGATAATACTTTATTTGATTTGTATTTCAAACAATTTTATAAACTACATTAAAGAAAATGAAAGTGGTTCATCAACAAGACCTAATATGAAAATAGATTATGTTATGAAATATAAATTCAATTTACCAACCATAGAAGAACAAGATAAAATAGAATCTGATTTAGTAGAAATAGAAACATATAAATCTTATTTGTTAAAGAAAATTAACAAATTAAAAGAATTAAAAAACTTATTACTTCAAAAATACTTCGGTTAAACTGAAGTATTTTTTTGTTTTCAAAATCGGCTTGATACTGTTGCTGTTAAAATTATTTATATCATTCATAAGGAGGTATAAATAATGATGATATCAGATTTTAAGCAGTTTTTACTGCGACAAAACTTATCGGAAAACACAATCAATTCTTATGTGTTTACGGTACAACATTTCTTCACTCAACACGAAGAAATAACAAAGAAAAACTTGTTGGCTTACAAGGGTTTCTTAATTGAAAAATACAAAGCCAAAACTGTAAATTTAAGATTACAAGGAATTAACAAGTATCTTGAATTTATAAAAAAAGATAAGGACAAATTGAAGTTTGTAAAAATACAACAAAAAACTTATCTTGAAAATGTAATTAGCAATGCTGATTACACATTTTTCAAAAGCCAATTAAAAAAGGACAAAAACTATGATTGGTATTTTGTTGTTAGGTTTCTCGCTGCGACAGGTGCAAGAGTGTCTGAATTGGTCCAATTTAAAGCCGAACATGTAAAACTCGGCTACATAGATTTATATACTAAAGGTGGCAAAATAAGAAGAATTTACATAGCAAAAAGATTACAAACTGAAGCTTTAAAATGGTTAGAAACCAAACAACAAGAAACAGGATATATTTTTTGTAATAGACAGGGAATCCGACTTACGACTCGTGGCGTTGCTCATCAATTAAAAGAATTAGCAATTAAATATAAAATGAATCCAAAGTTTATATATCCTCACTCATTTAGACATAGATTTGCAAAAAATTTTCTTGAAAAATATAACGATTTAGCTTTACTTGCAGATCTTATGGGACATGAATCTATTGAGACCACAAGAATATATTTGAGAAGAACCAGCGAAGAACAACAAGAAATTGTAGACAAAGTAATTACTTGGTAAAAAAGAAAAAGTACTCTGGAATTATCCAAAGTACTTTTTTAGTAAAACATTTTTTATATTATTTAATTTATTATTATTTTCAACAATATTTTTCATTGCGTTTACAATTTTCTTAAATTTTGCATTGATAGATTCCATTATTGCATTATCAAATACAGGAACTTCGTGAGTTTTTAGTATTTCTGTTTTTAAGTTTGTAAATATACTGCCATTCCCTAATGATAATAAATGATTTCTATCTTTTTTAAGCACCCAATATAAATATTCTGGAGATATTTTCTTGAAATTTCTAATAATTAGCCAACCATCATGAACACAAGCATTTATTTGCATAAAAATTGGCAATCCTGGCGTAGCACTGTTCGATAATATAAAGTCATTAGGATAAACTTCAAAACTATGTTTTATACCTTCTGCGTTTATAAATTCTTTGGTTTCAAATAAGAAAGGGTTTGGAATTGATGTAGCATCAGAAATTTTCACCCAAGGCATTCCTTCTTCTGCTACATAATTTTGAATTGGTCGTGGAGATGCACCTCTATAAATAGAAACAAGTTTGTTCAGTTGTATCTTTTTATAGTTGTTAGTTAATAAAATTTTATCGTAAAGCTGTTCTCCCAAAGTGATTAAAAGTTGTATTTTTTTATCGTTATTTTCAATCAAATCATCTACACTTCCGATAGTGTCAACTATGTGTTGCTGTGTTTCTAAATTT
>USSZ01000051.1 GCA_900557645.1 uncultured Eubacteriales bacterium | reverse complement strand
CACTTTTTAACCATTAAAATTCACCGCAAAATTCATTCAAAAAACAGCATTTGCTGGTGTGGCTCAGCGGTAGAGCACCACCTTGGTAAGGTGGGGGTCACGGGTCCGATTCCCGTCACCAGCTCCATTAAACAAAAGTCGCTAAAACGCCTAAATCACAGGCTTTTAGCGATTTTTTATTTGCAAATTTTAAGGGCACGACTCTCTTCAAAAAATACATTATGTACACAAAATTGTTGTTTTAGGTACACAAAAATTGCATCAAAAAAGACCAAAAATTGAGTTCATCAACTTTCGGTCTAATTCTCCCTAAAACTGCCCAAAACTACTACATTAGGTACATTTAGGTACATAAACTTATGTTTTGTTTATAATTCTAAAATACTTTTTTACCAAATATTCTTCAGGATTAGATCCTTCTTTTTTCATAGTTAGCATGTTTTTAAAATCTTTATCTGTCAGGTTGAAAACAAGACCTCGTCCATCACTAAAAGTATCTGCCTCTCTTTTTTCAAACAAATCTTCATCATCTAAACCTCTGCAGCATATTAAACCGAATTTTCCTCTTCTAGATGAAAATCTACCAGAAATTTGATCCAATTCAGGATTTGCAATATCTTTAGAGTAATTTTTGCACTCCACAATAATTAGGCTACACGGAATATCATATAGTGTACCTAAGTTGTTAAAAAAACCACTATTTGAAATATTTTCAAATGTAATATCTATCCTCTTCCTTCCATCATGAATTTCATTTTCTATTTTAGGATGAGCAATGTCTGGATAGAATAATAATTCCAATATACCACTAATAAATATTTGATATTTTTTTGAGTCTTCATTGCCTGGAATAATTTCCGAAAATTTATCAATTAAATATTCCATTAAGTCTCTATCTGACAATGCTTTATCTAATTCGTCTTCTTTTATTTTGAGTTTAATAATTGCTTTTTTCTTGAAATCAGCATAAATATCTGGGTGTTCTAGTGCAAATCTCTCAATCCACACCTTATCTAATATGTTATCTTTTTGTAAAAACTCTTTTACTTCAGTTTTGGCTATATCTTTATCAATAATGTTACCAAATTTATCATATTTGAATTTTACCAAAGAAGAATTTTCTTCAATTAACTTATTTTTATAGTACTCCAATATATATTTTGAAAAAAACTCCTGACTCGAGAACCATTTAGATGATGTGACAAGATTTCTCGGGTAAAGAATATATTTTTCACCATTGTGGACTATTAAATTAGAATATCCTTTTACCCATGTTTCTTTATTCCAATAATATCCAATTTCATCATTAATTAAATGATATCCATAAAGATTGCATTGTTCTTGTGTATATCGCAACAAAGGCTCCTTTATAATATTTGCAACCATATCAGATATTTTATCTTTATCTATTCCTGGAATAAAAATACGGACATCTTCAATTGTCTTTGCAACGCCATTTTCATATGCTTTTGATTTTTTTATGGCATTAAATATTTTTAAAGTGTCTATTTGTCCAACACCTTTTCCTTGTGGTTTACCTTTACTCATTCCTAAACATATCTCGTTCACTTCGGATAAGTGTTTAAACATATCAAAAGCCTTTATTTCTTCATTATGTTTTAAATAAAATATAAATTTATTAAAGAATGATGTAATATATTCATTGCATTCAGCCAAAAATGAATCTTCTTGTTTGGAAATGTAATATGGATCTATAAATTTAAAATTATCTTTCTCTATCTCATAATCAAAGAAATCTAGTTCTTCTTGAGACTTATTCAAACCTAAAATTTTGCTTATTTTCATACATACCTCATTTAGATTATAACATAATTAAATAATAAATCCATACTTTCGACAAAATTCGTGCTTTACATTTCCATATCGCTTTCGCGTCTGCGTTTACGTTCTTTGCGCTCTTCGAGAAGTTTTGTAAGAATTTCATCAAACTCGTCATCGTCCATATCTGCAACAAACTCATCTTTGCGTTGCTCAAGAATTTCTTCTCGCTTTTTATCATTTAGTAACATTTGGTCTTCTTTAACTCTTTCATTAAACTTGTCGGTTGTTTGTCGAATATATTCGCTATCAACAGAGTTATAGACAGTGATTGTTGTTTTAACGTCACGATGGCCTAAAAGTTGTTGTATAACTTTTGGATTTTCATTCATTTCAAAAAGCATATTTGAAAATGTATGGCGAAGTCCGTGAAAATGTATATTGTAATTGGTTAATTTATGTCGTTTCTTCCAGCCATCAAAGATTTTGCGACTGCCAAAATATGTTCTTACACTTCCATCATCATTGGCAAAAATAAAGGCGTTTTTGGCGGTTA
>USSZ01000050.1 GCA_900557645.1 uncultured Eubacteriales bacterium | reverse complement strand
TTCCTTAATAATATTATTAATAAAAAAAGAACTAATATTAATATTAGTTCTTTTTTATCTAAATAAAAATATTATAAAAACTAAATGTTTTTTATTTTTTGTCATAAATTTTTAAAAATAATTAAATAACACAAATTTTTTCTTTAATGATTAAAAAAAAGTTATCAAAATCTTGATAACTTTTTATATTATAAACCATATTTTTTATTAAATTTCTCAACGTTACCACTTGCGTCAACCACTTTTTTCTTTCCGGTAAAGAATGGATGACATTTATTGCAAATATCAATACTTAATGTATCACCTTTAACATTTGACTTTGTTTTAAAAGTATTTCCACATGCACAAACTACGGTAACTTCATGATAATCTGGATGAATATCTTTTTTCATAATTTGCCTCCTAATTTATTTTGTATGAAATGTATTTATAAAAAACACAAATCAATTTCATTAATCTCCAACATATGGAAGTAAAGCCATATTTCTTGCTCTTTTAATTGCAGTGCAAAGTTCACGTTGGTGATATGAGCATACGCCTGTTTGACGTCTTGGAATAATCTTACCTTTTTCAGTAACATATTTCTTGATTTTTGCTAAATCTTTATAATCAATAGTTTTTTCACCTGCAACGCAAAAAGCACAAACTTTTTTCTTTGAAGTAGGTTTACGAAATTTCTTTACAACAACCTTCTCTTCAGTTTTAACTGCTTCAGCCATGATAAACTCCTTTTAATGTCTATAATGATAGACAACATTTTTCAAAATAAAATCTATAAAAGATTTTTATAAACTTAGGTTAGAATGGTAAACTGTCATCATCAATAGGTTCAAGTTCTGCAGTGTCAGATGCAGGCATAGATGGTTTTGAAGAATTATCTCCACTATCAACAGGTTTACTTCCTAAAAACTCAACGTCATCAGCAACAATTTCTGTTGTATAACGTTTTGTTCCATCACTTGCTTCGTAAGAAGAATTTTGTATTCTTCCACTGATTGCACACTTTGAACCTTTCTTTAAAAACTTATGACAATTTTCAGCAAGACCTCTCCAAACAACAATATTGAAGAAATCTGCAGTATTTCCACCATCAGCAGAAGAAAATCTTCTTTGCACTGCGATTGAGAATCTGCATACAGAAACCCCACTATTTGTAGTAGTGATTTCAGGATCTCTTGCTAAATTTCCTATTAAAACAACCTTATTCATTATAATTTCTCCTTTAATTCGTCTTATTTTCTTACAAACATTTGACGAACAATGCCTTCTGTAATGTTCATGAGTTTTGCCATTGCATCAACATCTTCAGGATTCATTGTAACATTCATTAAAACATAAAATCCTTCGTTTTTAAAATTGATTGGATAAGCAAATTTTCTCATTCCCCATTTATCTATTCCATCAACAGTTCCTTTTTTGCTTTCAACATAAGAAGAAAACTTTTTGATAAGTTCTTCACGTTTTTCTTCAGCAACATCTGATGAAATGATATAAAGAAGTTCATACTTATTCATATCTAAACTACCTCCTTTTGGACAAAATGGTTTTTTGTTATGCACAAAAAACAAGGACAGTAAATTACTGCTTGAGTATGATTATAATTTAATTAATCAAATTTGTCAAGAAAAAACTAAAATATAAAGATTGTCTTTATAATATTTTATTTAAAGTCATAAAAACATTAAGAATTTATATTATCAATAAATTACTTAAGTAATAGGATTTTTCTCCCATAATGCAGAAAACTCTAAATCACCCCAAGTTCCACTACCAATAACTAAATCTCTAGTTGCAATAGTTAAATTGCTTCCAATCCAACCTAAAAAAGTATAACCATCTTTTGTAGGATTTGGAACTTCTATTGATTGGGAAAAAATGTTATATGAATATACAAAGCCGTCAGCATTTCCACCGTTTAAATTATATTTTATACTATAAGTTGCAAGTTGTATTTCTGCATAGATTTTTATTGAATAATCAGGCATATAAAATTTATTATTTATAATTTCAATTTCTGTTTCACCATCTTGACTTAAATAATATAATCTTTCGACCTGATAACCTATGATTGTTTCAACAGAAACTTGAATTTCTTGTCCATATATGGCAGTATTTTGCGAAATGGAAATATTACCATTGTCATAAGTTTGAATATCTATTTTATATTCTAAAGGTGAAAAAACTGCAAAAATTGTAACATTATTTGCAGGCATTATAAAGGAATTGTTTTCTATTTCAATTTGCTCATCAGAACCGTATTCGCAATAATATAACTTTTCAAGTGTAAATCCTTTATCTGCCACAATATTTGTAATTAAAATGTTTTCCCCTGCTTTTGCATTTTGAGAAACGTCAAACGAACCATTACTACTTTCTTTTTTGATAAGAAAATCTCTTTCTATATAATTTGCAACATATTCTCCACAGTTTTGCGAAGAAATAATAAAGGTATATGAATAATCTTCGCTAACTACACTTTCTTGATATGTCCAATTTATGAAACTATAACCAGAAACTTTTGTGGCTGTAATAGTTACTTCTTCTCCCTCGTTATATTCACCCTCACCTTGTAAAATGTTTGACATACCAATGTTATTGAATAGCGAAACTTTGTATGAAGGGACTTTCCAAACATATACATATAGCAATGAAAAAAGCAGAACACTTAAAACAATACAAGATGTCCAAATAAATATAGTAATTATTTTCTTTTTCTTAACTTTTTCCATTGATAGATTTATTTTAACACAAAATATAAGTGGTTTGTAGAGAGGAAATATATCGTGTTTAATTTTCATACAAAAAATTTGTAACACCATCATATTACCAATTTGTAAACGTAATTCTTAGTTTAACCGTTTTAGTGCCAACTCACTGTATGAGTTTTGTAAAAGAAGTTGTTAGTTTAAGGAAAATGCGTTCATTTCACTGAATCACTTTCTTAAAAGAAGCTCTTAGTTTAAGAAAAAGATTTGTTTTCACTTCATGAAAC
>USSZ01000049.1 GCA_900557645.1 uncultured Eubacteriales bacterium | reverse complement strand
GCTTGCTTAATGCTTTGATTAATTTCCTGACTTCAAATACAGATAGTGGAGATTCAAGATCTAACTCATATAGTGGTACTGTACGTACAAATACAAGTACTTCATCTAGTGATAGTCCAAGTCTTGAAGGAAATCCATCTCCAGCAAGTAGCACTAAATCCTCTTCTGGATCAAATGCAAAAAGTACTGGAAGTTCTGTAGGTGAAGACAACGGACAATCTTCAAACAAAGCATATGAGATTGATAAGAATATAATAAAGGATAATTCAAATACTATTGTCGCTTCTATTATATTGATTATAATCGTTGCATTCTTAATATTTGTTGGATATAAACGCAGAAAATTAAACGAAGAATAATTTAAAATTTAAATAGTCTTTTTGACTATTCTTTTTCTTTTTTTATAAGAGGGTGGGAAGAAAGTAATTTGATCTTATTTTTCACATACTTTTGTTTTTATTTTTTTGTTTATTTTAGATTCATTTTGTGTATTAATGTTCTTACGTGTTTTTCTGAAAAATTTACTTGATATTCATCTTCTATTATTTGTTTTATTTCTTTTGTGTTTGTTATATTGTTTTTTATTAAGTATTTTTTTAGTTCTTCTAATTGTTCTGAAGATATTTTTGATTGTTTTCCGCCTTTATATCTTGGTTTTAAGCCTTCAATGCCTTCTTTGTTCCATCGCTCTTGCCATATGTATCCGACTCGTTTAGTAACACCAATTAGGGCTACTGCTTCATCTACACTTTTTCCTTGATATCTGTAATTAATAAATTTTAAGCGTTCTAATACTTTTAATTCTTTTTCTAAATCTTTTATTTTTTGTGTAAGTTCTTTTTGAGTTATTTTTCTCTCAATGGGTATTTGTTCTTGGTTTGTCATTAGTTTAATATTTATAGTATGAAGTATAAATATATTAGTATAAAAAGATAGGTTAATATAATGTATTTAAATAACATTATTAATAATTCAATGGATTTAAATGAACTTAAAAAGTTATTAGATTTTGAAGATATAAAAACAAAGCATGAAAAATTTGTATTTTTCATTGATTACTTTGTAAACTGGTTTTTCAACAATCATGATATTGAAAAACGAACCAATAAAATTGGCCGACCAAGATATAGTGAAATTTCACTTTGTAAAGTGCTTATTTTGGCATCAAGCGAAGGCATAACAAGTGGAAGAAAAATAAACACGAAATTATTATTTGATACAAGATATCAAAAGCTAATGAACTATGAAACACCATCTTATCATTTGATAAATGATTTCAAAAGAAAATCACATCAAATCATAAGTGATTTATTTGTTGACTGCGTTAAATTCGCTCAATATTATCAATTCTTAGATTTATCAACTATTGCAATTGATGGAAGTAAAATACGGGCCAATGCATCAAAATCAAAAATATTAAAAATGGAAGACATCTATTTCCTCCAATATATCTTTAAACAAGAAAAAACACAACAATTCACCAATCAAATCGAAAAATCACACACTATTTCAAGAAAAGACAAATTAATAAAAGAAGCACAAAAATATTTAATTGAAACTAAAAAAGAAATAAACAAAAACAACTCAAAACAAAAAAAGAAAGTACGAAAAGGCTGTATAAACTATTTTACAAAAGCAATAAAATCAATAAATCATTATACACATGCAATAATCGAATTAGATGAAATGGAGCAAATTTTAACTAAAAGCAAACAAACAAGCATAAGCACAACAGACAAAGAAGCACTTTGGATGCTAAATAAAAAAGGAGGAACGGACTTCAATTACAACATACAATCAGTAAATGACACAAAAACAGGAATAATAATAGATATAAACTTAATACGAGACCCCATAGATTTAAACTCATTAATACCTGAAATAAACAATGTTCAAAAAAATTTAAACATCACACTCAAAAACACAGTAATACTAGCAGATAATGGATATTACTCAGAATATGCACTTGATTACATGGAAAACCACAATCTAACAGCAATAATACCAAATAGAACACAATCAATGAAAGTAAAACCAAAAAACAAAGAAAATAAACCATTTGGAAAAGTAAACTTCACATACAAAGCAGAAGAAGACACTTATATATGCCCAAATAACAAAATACTCCCATTTCAAAAAGAATACTTCTCTAATGGCACAACTAAAAAATTATATTACACAACAGAATGCAAATACTGTCACAATCAAACAAAATGTGCAGGATACAACCAATACAAAACAATAACCGAATATGGAACAGAATCAAGAAAAAACATGGCCATTAAATTCGAAGATCCAAAAGAAAAAGAAACCTACAAAAAAAGAAGCACAATAGAAATAGTCTTTGGAAACCTAATAAAAAACCTAGAATACAGACAAACAAACTCATACGGACTACAAAACGTCAAAACAGAACTAACACTACTCATAATAGCAATAAACCTCAAAAAAATATTCAACAAAATAACCGAAAATTAAAAAAAACATAATCAATGGATAAAAATAACCCTAAAACAACCATCAAATAAAAATATAACAATTGATATAAACTTATTTTACCAATACAAAAATAACAAAACAATTAACGAAAAATAAAAGAATTTAAGATAGTAAAACAATCAAATACCAAAAAATATTAAAAAACAAATCAACTCAAAAAGTTAATTTTTTCCCATCCTCTATAAAAAATAGTAAAAATGTAGGTTTATAATCTACCTACTTTAATTAAAGATTCAATAGGAACTTCTTCAATTTCAGAAAGTCCTGATTTATCAATTAGTACAGTAACAGCTATTGGTTCTCCACCATGATCTTTTACTGCATGAATAACTTCTTTTATAAAGTAACTATAAATCAATAAAGGCGATTCCAAATGAATATTAAAAATAACTTAATATTAGCACTTGATGTAACCAATAAAGACAAAGCACTTGAAATATGTAAACAGGTAAAACCTTATATCAACACAATAAAAATAGGATATCCGTTAACATTAGCTGAAGGATTAAAAATCATTAAAATTATAAAAGATGAATTTAATGCAAATATTATCTGCGATTATAAAGTTGCTGATATTGATGCTACCAATTCCAAAATCTGCGATTTAACATTTGATGCTGGAGCAGATGCAATAATC
>USSZ01000048.1 GCA_900557645.1 uncultured Eubacteriales bacterium | reverse complement strand
GTGTTGGCGTTGGTAGTGTCCCATAACTACTATCATAATCTACTGATTTCGTTGATGTTGTCCCTGTTCCACTCCAGCCACTTGTTGTTGGTATACTTCCTCCATTCGCATTCGCTGTCAATGTATATGAGTTTGCATCCCAATAAGCATAGATCGTTTTAGATGTATAATAATCATAATATGAAGATGATACTCCATTGCTATTATAATATTGAATACCAGTTCCGTTTGAATTAGCATAATATCCTTTAAAACTATATCCTGTCCTAGAAGGAACAGATATATTAGGCATCTTTGCTCCTCTGTAACAATAAATTGAAGACGTTCCTCCACTTCCACCATTTCTATTTAATGTTAAATTGTGATATAAATCATAAAGAATAGGATAACTACTATTATAATTTGCATCTTTTTTCCACCAAACTGTCCCCCAACTTCCATCTTTCCAATAACTAGAGTAAGATGAAGATGTTATAAAATTATAAAAGTTAGAAACTGATAATAATGTCGATTGTCTTCCAGAATTTGATATATGAGAAACAGTATCAGAACTTCCTCCATCTGTTCCTGCCGTTTTAGGCGATGAATTATAATAATAACAATTATTTACATAACCTTTATTACTTTTATTTCTTCCAATTATATTCCCTACATAATTTTTCCCAGTAACAGAACTGCCTACATTTACACAATCATAAATATTA
This sequence comes from uncultured Eubacteriales bacterium, assembly GCA_900557645.1. Lineage (GTDB taxonomy): Bacteria > Bacillota > Clostridia > Christensenellales > UBA1242 > Caccovivens. Next base: position 3,776 of record USSZ01000048.1, on the reverse strand, counting down.
AAATTAGAAGTTCCATTATATCCAAATACACCACCTACGTGAACATCAGAACCTTTAACAGAACCTCTATTATAGCAATTATATATTGATAAAGAATATTTTGAGTCATCATGATTTCCACAAATGCCACCAACACTACTTGTTCCACTTATATTACCTGTATTATAACAATCGTGAATAGAACCACTTGTTAATTTCCCATTATATTTAACACTGCCAATCTCCATATTAGCATTAGCCCTTCCAACAATCCCACCAGAAAATCTAGCACCATTTATAGTTGCTGCGTTATAACAACTATAAATTGTTCCAAATGATGCACTAGCGATACCACCTGTATATTCTCCACTGTTGGTAATCGTTCCAGAACTTACATTACATTGGTAAATATTTCCTCCCAGATTAACTGCACAAATTCCACCTACAGCCAGTTCTCCCTTGATGTTTACATTTATTAAATTTACGTTTTTAATCGTTCCTGAATTATTGCTAAATAATCCAACAAAAGATTCCCCATTTATTGTTAACCCAGAAATTAAATATCCTTGTCCATTAAAATTTCCATTAAATTGATATAAATTTAACAATGGTGATATTGTATACCCTATTGGCGTAAAATAATGTGCAGACATATCTATATTTGCAGTTAATTTATAATAATCATCAGCATAATTTACATTATTTCTAACAATATATGACATATACGCAAGTTGTGTCGCTGTATTTATTTGCCATGGACTTGAATTTGTCCCTGAACCACCTGCAAAATTACTCGCACGATAATCATCCCAATTCCCAGATACAGCAATTGAATAATTAGATGAATGATTTTTATTATCGTCCACTAAAGAATATAAAAAAGATGTTATCATAAAAAATGCGATAATTAATAACAAGAAAAGAAAATGTTTATTTATTTTATTTTTTTCAAAATACGTAATATTTTCTCCTTCTTTAATTTTTATAACTGAATAACAAAAACATTTCTTTATTTTATTATATCAAAATCCCCCCGATTGTCAATACTAAACGGCAAAATGACGAAGAAAAAAGAAGATAGTTGTTAACCATCTTCTTTTTTTTATTATCTTTTCTTTTTGCTATTTTTATTAAATTTGTAAGCAAGGATTGTTATTATTATCATTCCTAAACTAATAATTAAATTTAATATTGATGCCCAAGCAATATTAAAACTACCTTTAGCAAAAACTAGGTCAATTGAAGCATCTTTTGTTAAATCTATCATAATAAAGAATCCAATTGCAACAAATACAAACATCAAAATAGAACTTGCAATATTTGCAAAATTACTAAATTTATAAACCTTTTTATTTTTTACTACTCCCATATTTACTAATAAATTAACAATAGAGCAAAGCATTATTATTGCACTAAAGATAGTTAAAATAATAAGACTTACTGCTAACATTACTCTTTTTGAATCACCTTCTAAATATTGTTCGATTATTTGATATCCGGTTAACACACCTCTTGAACCACTTAAATTTTCTCCTGCTGAATAATTTATAGAAAAATATGGTTGTGATAAAAATACATAAATAAGTGCTGATAAAACAATAGATAGGATATTAAAAATACTTGATGCAAATTTTTTCATATAACTTTTCTCCTTCAAATGTTATTTATTTTCATCTTTTGTTAAATCGACTTTTGTTTCAGCCTCCTTTGTGAGTAATTTTTTAGAACTGTTTCCAACATCATTTTTAATAACTTCACTTATACTAGTAAACAACCCTGCAACATTTTGAATATCGCTAGGGACAATAATTTTTGTTGATTGACCATCGGCCAATGATTTTAATGCTTCAAAACCTTGTAATGTTATATATGCCGCATCTGGTTGTGCTGAATTTATTAAATCTATAGCCTTACTTTCACCTTCAGCAACAGCAATAAGAGCGGCCTTCGTTGCTTCTGCTTGCAAAATTTTTGCTTCTTTTTCTGCTTCTGCACGTAATATTTGTGCTTGCTTTTCACCCTCTGCCACTAAAATACTTGATCTCTTTTCTCCTTCTGCCTTCAAGATTTGTTCTCGACGTTCTCTTTCTGCTCTCATTTGTTTTTCCATTGCATCTTGAATATCCTTTGGTGGCAAAATATTTTTTAATTCTACTCTATTTATTTTTATTCCCCATGGGTCTGTTGCTTCATCAAGTATAACTCTCATTTTTGTATTGACAGTATCTCTAGATGTCAATGTTTCATCAAGTTCAAGTTCACCAACAATATTTCTTAAAGTTGTTGCTGTTAAATTTTCTATTGCTTTTATAGGTGCATCAACGCCATATGTAAATAATTTTGCATCTGTTATTTGAAAATAAACAACAGTATCTATTTGCATTGTAACATTATCTTTTGTGATTACAGGTTGTGGTTGAAAATCAGCAACTATTTCTTTTAATGAAATTGGTTTACTTGTTCTATCTATAAATGGAAATATAACATGAATACCTGTTTCTAAAGTTTTTCTATATTTTCCAAGCCTTTCAACTATTACTGCTGTCGCTTGTCTAACAATTCTTATTGAAAAGCAAAGACTGATTAAAATTAAAACACCTAATACAATTAAAACAATTGCCCATGCACTCATACTTATTCCTCCCCACTATTCTTATCGGTATTATTCTCTATATTGTTCTCACTTTTAAAATCTTCGTTTTTTGATTCAGATTGCTTTTCTTCAACATTATTTTTAGATAAATTTACTTCACTTTGGTTAGCCAATTTCTTTTCATTATCATTTGTTTTCTTTTCATCATCATTTACTTCAACTTTTTCCTGATTTGACTCAACCTCTTTAACAATTAATTTATTACCATCTACCTTTATTACTTCCACTACTGCCCCTTGATTAATGATTTCTCCATTCTCACTAACCGCAGTCCAAACAACATCATTTACTTTTAAACTTCCATTTTTCTCAAAATCAGTTGATTCTAATAATCTAAATTTTTTTCCTACTAAAGAATCAACATTTGTTTTTGTATTCATATTTTTAAATAACCATCTTTGAGCATATTTTCTTACGAAAATAATCAATAAAGCAGAAACTACAATAAATACTGATATTTGAATTTCAATATAAATGCCACCTATTGCTGATAAAATAAATGGAATTACCGCACCGAAAGAAAACCATATTGAAACCAAATCTAAAGTAACTATTTCAATCAATAATGTAACGGCAATAACTGCAAGCCACACCCAAAACATTGTTTCCATATTCCCCCTCTCCTTCTTGTTATTATGATAACATCTTTAATTATGTTTGTCAATTATATTTGTTATTTAGATTATTATAACATATATGAAAAAATATATTGATTTGATAAACAAATTTTAATTTTGAAATAACATATATCTTTTAAATTTCTAGTCTAAACTACAATGTATGGAATATTTATAGAAATTTTTAAAAAATAGTTGATTTTTTATTTTTTTTTTGGTATAGTAATAGAGCAAACCTTACTTATCGCATATAAAATAATAGTGATAAAGATAAGGCGATAAATTTGCGGGAGTGGCTCAGTGGTAGAGCGTTGCCTTGCCAAGGCAAATGTCGCGAGTTCGAATCTCGTTTCCCGCTCCACCAAATAAAGCAAGCCCCCGTGGCTTGCTTTTCATTTTCTTAGGTTTATGTGTGTTACCGCTTAGTTTAAGTCGATACCAATACCACCCCCATAACCTAAAATTGCGCAAAACCGCGCAGTGTGGCACCATAGCCAAGCGGTAAGGCAGAGGTCTGCAAAACCTTC
>USSZ01000047.1 GCA_900557645.1 uncultured Eubacteriales bacterium | reverse complement strand
CCGTAACATCTGGATTTGTATTTTGTCTTTCAATTTGTTTTTCTCGCCAACGTTGGAGCGTTTCAACAACAATGTCTGCAATCGGAATTTCACGCACACTGCAAGCGGTTTTTGTGTCTGCAATGACTGTTACGCGGCTTATCACTTTGCCATCGTTATCAAACTTTGGGATTTGGGTAATTGCACGTTCTACTTTTAAAATCTTATTTTCAAAATTTACATTTTCCCATTTTAGTGCCAAGGCCTCACCAATTCTAAGTCCACCAAACATCAAACAAATGCAAAGTGGTTTGATAAAATTGCCATCATCTTTCGCAAGAGCTTCCAAAAATTTTACACGTATCTCGGGAGTGAGTGCTTTATATTTATCACTGTTAGTATGAACTTTATCGTGAGCCCTAACCTTAACTTTATAGACTGGATTTTGAGTTACCCATTTGTTGTCTATGGCATACTCAAAAAATTGAGCAAGCAAATGTTTGTTCTTTTTTATTGTGTTGACGCTGTAATCTTGGTCAATCATATTGTTCATCACTTTTTGCACAACATAGGTGTCGACCTCGTAAATTTTCATATTTCCAATTTGTGGCTGAATGTGTAATTTGAAATTTCGAATAATACCTTCAAAAGTTCGGGGTGTTACTGCTGACTTTTTAAACACCATAAGCCACTCGTTCATAAGTTCGCCAAAAGTTTGACCTTCAATCATTTCATAAGAATTGCTTCGAATTCGTCCACTGATTTCAAGCAACTTTTTTGAAACTTCCGCTCGAGTTCGTCCATACACAACTTTTTTAATTTGTTTGCCATTTTCATTAACTCCAGTGGTAATGCTTCCAACCCAACGATTGTCACTGCTACGTCTAAAAATACTGCCTTCATTATTGGCACCACGTGTTTTAGTTAAAACTTTGTTCTTAGCCATTTTGCACCTCGCTTTGGTTATTGTTTAGTGCTAGCCAAGTAACGAAATTAAGCACGCTCACAACTTGACGTTTGCCAACTTTTGTTGTAGGAAAACTTTTGCTTCTAAGCAAGTTTCTAACATTATCTCTGCCAAGGCCAGTGATTTTAATAAGGTCTTCGCAATCCAAAAAATCCTTATTATATTTAGTTGAAATTCGGTCAACTTCCGATTGTATTAAGTTGTTTAAATTTAGATTTGTATTGTTTAAATTCATAAGTTTAATGTTCCTTTTATTTGTAAGATTTTTTTCTTTCTACAATCTCTTTCTAAATCTAAATTTACTAAAATCTATCCGCATCGAGCGAGATAGAAGTGGTGGGTGACTACCATATAAAACGAAATTTGGTTTCCAAATTGTCGTAAATTGGGGGCGAGGCAATTTTGAATCTTGTAATTTTTAAAACATCCCAATAAAAGCACGATTTTTCGGGCATTTTATTGGGATTTTTGATCAAAATAGCCCAAGCCTTATACTGCTCGTAAAAATAATCACAGAGCTACATCAAAAACAGCAATATTTTTTACCATTTTTGCGTTTCTTCAAATCTTGATTATTTCACGGAAATTCTTGCAAGCAAGTTTTTTAAATAACTAAATTATCTTAATATCTTTACCAAATTCGGCATCAACTTGCTTTGAAATTAGACTTCTATCATCGGCAAAACCTTTTGGCTCGTCATCTTTAAAGCCAGCATCAAAAATTCCTTTAACATCGTCTCTATCTGAAAGATAGAACATTCCGTTATAAATTCGATAAAGCAATAATCTGAGTTCATAAGCAAGTTTTACCATATCCATATATTCATTAGTTTGAGTCTTTTTAACATTGCTCAAAGTGTTTGACAAATGTGCAATATTGTCTGATATACCTTGTGCTTTCGTGAAATATGTTCTAGCGTCTTTTTCAAAATTGATTTCACTATCAAGCCCTGCAAATATCAAGCTTACCAAAAACTCATTCATATTTTTGTATTCTCGCTTGTGCTTTTGATAAAAGTCATTTAGTTCTTCCAATCTATTTATTTGATAAATTCGTATCTTCTTTTCAAACACCTTGTCTGATTTAATTTCTTTCATAATTCCTCCTAATTGTTTTTTCAATCTTGCTACAACTCTTTCTATTTCTAATTAAATGGGCAATGATTGTTTTTGTTTGCTTTTACATTTGTTAAATCCTCCTTTTGTTTGAATTTGTTTGCACGAAAAAACACCTATCGGGGTAATAAGCAATATTTCGTTTTATCTCTTTCTACTAAAACTCTAACAAAAAAAAACTATATCAAACTTGCTACTTCTCAACCAAATTTATTTTTTCTTTCTTTATCAAATTTTCTTTCTTTATCTAACAAAACAAGAAAAATATATATTTTTATATTTATTATATATAGAGTGGATTGTGGTGAACTTGCTTATTTTTTCTTTGTTAGATATAAAATTGTGTTTTTCAGGTTTGCTGGTTAGGAACGCAAAGTTAGTATCTTTTTTCTTTGTTAGAAAAAGATATAATGTGATCCAAAAGAAAAAGAACTATCATAGCGGTAGTTCTTTGTTTGAATATTTAGCCCCTCTATATATAAGGACATTTTTTAATCAAAAATTAAGTATCTTTTTCAAAAAAGTCTAAAATTTCTTCAAAACTTTAAATTTTTCAAACACAATCAGAGTATCACCATTAAAATCTCTACGTTCATTTTTAAAAAATTTAGTATGGTTTTGCACCCAATCTTCTAGTGTATTGTGTTCACCTTCAAGCTTTGCCAAATCCCAAGTCATCTCATTAAATGGCAAAACCTGTATCTCTTCAGTTTGTATTATACAAGCATCTTTTCCATCAAAAGTTGTAATAATAGACAAGTCCCCAACTTTTGCAAGTTCTTCATCTTTTTCATAAAGATAACAAGTTGCTTTTTTCCTGCCAGACAAAACCAACTTTAAAAGTTTTTCATTATCTATTCCAAACTGCCATCGCTCAATATTTGTGTTTTGATATGTCATATTTTCAAGTTCATCAATAAAATTATCAACCATTTTAAGAACTTGCACGATATTACCTTTAAAAGTTTTCAACTTTTCAAAATGGGCTTCAATACCTTGTTCGGCAAAAGCATTATTCATTTGCTCAATGTATTTGTCGTCAAGGGAAGAATAATCAATTTGTTTAGATAGTTGTTCTCGTATATTCATATTTGACCTTGTTGTTATGCTATGAGTTATGGCTTTTCTTGTTTCTTTTATTAGATTTTTGACTTCGTTAAGATCAATAGTCAATATTCCTTTCTGTCTTATTTCTTGTAAATAAGCGTTAAATAGATATTCAGCTTCTCTTTGAAATTTATCCCAAAATGATGATTGTGTAAATTCTTCATTATTACAAAGTATTGCACGATAATTATATATGATTTTTTCTAGTCTTTGATTTATTGCACTAGGACTAATTCCAAATCTATCAGCAATAACATTTTGTTTTGTTCCAGCAAGATATTGACACAAGATGAGTTTGTCTTGACCTTGTAGTTTAGACAGACTTTCTCTCAAAATTTTCTTGTCAATTTTATCTACCATTTGATCAACAATATCCACACTTCCTTGCGAAGAATGTTTATTCAAATATCCATCTAAATAGTCTTGACTTTGGTTGCCTTGAATAGTAGAAAAACTAACTTCGTGTCGTCTTATTTTTCTGTCTTTGCTTTCTTCCTTTATTTCTTTGTTGCTCATAACTTTACCTCTAATGTCATTATAACACAAAGAAATGATAAACCAATTATTCTAATCAAAAATAATCAAAAAATAAAAGTGTTAGAAGTTTAACTTGGATTGTAAGGGTCAACAATTCTAACTTTTTTACCAGTATTTTTTGCCATTTTAACAGTGTTTCCAGTGCCACTTGGTTTGCCATTCCATACTGCAATAACAACATCACACTCTTTAACCATATAATTATTTCTATCATTCATACAAGTGTCGGTGTATTCGTTTTCGCTTACATAATGAACAATATCTGCTTTTTTAAGAATGTATTTATATCTCTCTTGTTGTGATGAATTCCATTTATTTTCTTGATTTAAGCAAGGAATAGCACATTCTAGCATTACATTCTTATGTTTCTTTTTGAGTTCCAAGACTATCTCTGCACAAATCATATCAATACCGAGTGCCATACCAGAAATAAAGTATGTATAACCATTGATAATTGCTTTTTCAATTATAGAAAACATCACATTTTTAAACAAAATGCAACTTTCTTTTGTTTCGTCATAACCCCAAGGCAAACCCTTGGTCTATGCCCAGTAAAACAATTTTTATGTTTTTCCATAACAACAAACTCCCAAAGTATTCACTTTGAATACTATCACTATTCATAATAACATATTTTTATATTTATATGTATTCATTTTTGAAAAATTGAGAAAAATTTATGTATGTGGGCTTCTAATAGAAAAACATATATAAATTATAATTATTATAGTAAGAGATTTTTGGGGGCGTTTATGGATATAAAAAAAATAAAGGTAAATTAGAAATTGTTGATGAAGAAGCCGAATTAATTAAATTAATTTTTAATGAATATTCAAAAGGAAAAATGGGAACGGCAAAGTTAGGACATTATTTATATGATGAATATAATATTAAAAGTAAAGCTGATAAACCAATAACAGGAACAGTTATAGGAAGAATAATTAGAAATCCTAAATATAAAGGATATTATTGTGCTCACAAAGAAACAACAGTTGATTATCATTCACAAAAAAGAATAAGATTTAAACCAGAAGAATGGATAGTTTATAAAGATAATGAAAGTTGTCCACCAATAGTTACTGAAGAACTTTGGGATGAGTGTAATAAGATATTAGATATAAATGCAAAAAATTACAAAAATAAAACTCCAACTAATATGAGGTATGCATTATCAGGCAAAATAAAATGTATGCATGATGGCGCAACTTTTATAAAGGGTTCTTATAAAAATAAAAGAACAAGCGAAGTAAATAAATATTGGGGATGTTCTAATTACAGAAAGTATGGTAGAACAAAAAGTAATGGTTGCAAAACACCTATATTACGTTATGAAGAATTACTAATTATTTTTAAGAAAATATTAAAAGGAATCATTGGTAATAAAAATAATATTATAAGTGAAATATATAGTTTAATTAATGAAAGTAAAATCAAAAAAGATTATACGAAAGAAATAAAAGAAATAGATATGAAAATGAATTTGATAACTAATGCAAAATCAGAATTAATACACATGAAAGCAATAAAAGAAATAGATAGCGAAGAATATAAAATATCAAAAGATAATTATGAAAAAGAATTAAAAAATTCATTATTGACTTCTTCCTG
>USSZ01000046.1 GCA_900557645.1 uncultured Eubacteriales bacterium | reverse complement strand
CAAGAATAAATAAGCAAAAAATAAACAAAAAACAAAAACCTACTTCGATAACTTCGAAAAACATATTTCTCCTTTATTATTTAACCTTATTTTATGATAATTTACAAATATATTATATATAGTAAATATATATTATATATATTATATAACAATATATATGCGTTTATTGGCTTCTCGTATGTAAACTAACTGTTTTACAATTCATGCTCCCTATCCGTAAAATTCTCCTTTTTCTCTTCGTTTTTCTTTTGCTTTGAGACAATATAATTTAAAATATGTGAAACGTCTTGCATAGTGTGGGTCAACTTATTTGCTTCTGCTAATTTGAAAAGCATTTTGCAATATTCTTTATCCTTAAAGAATTCTTCAGATAAATCTTCAACTTTACAAAAACCATACACCAACTCATAGAACTCATTACCAAGCAAAGTTTCATGTTGACTCAACCTTCCAGTCATATCCCTTTTATAAATTCGATTATCAATTTGAACTTCTCCAAAAGCATCATTATAAAACTGTGCATATTTAAAATTCTCGCTTAACTTCCCAAACATATCAAGATATCTTGGGTAATATTCTGCTTGTTTTTTAACGACAGCAAACCCTGAACGAAAATTTTCTGCTTCTGCGAATGGTCCAATTAATTGTCCGTTGACATCTCTAAAGAAATAATCCTTTCCACCAACCTTTTGAACAAGTGCAAAGCCATCATGATATTCCTCTGCCTTCTCATACTCATCTTCACTTATTTTCCCCGTTAAATCTCTAAATCTCCATTTCCCATCTTCTTGCAAAACTGGAGCAAAGCCATCTCCATATCGTTTTGCATCAACAAACGATTCTTCAGATAATCTTCCATTATAATCACGAAACTTAACACCTTTAAAACTATCATCTTTAACAATAGAATATCCTTGATGAAAATCTGATGCATATTTAAAACAATCTTCGCTTTCTGAAAAAGTTTTGTCTATAAAAAACATTTTACCTTTTTCCTCTTTTTGCATTACTGCAAATCCTTCATTAAAAGAATTCGCATGAAAATAATCTTGACTAACACGTCTCAAATTTTCATCAACAAAATAGTAACAGTTATTTCTATCTTTAGATATAATTAAACCTACGCCATCGTTAAAAGGATATGCTAAAGAAAAATCTCCTCTCATTTTCCCCTTTTCATCAATATAAACAGGAGTGCTTGAAAAAAGCAAATCAGAAGGAACAACTGCATAAGCATGACCATCTTTAAATCTAGTTGCTATCAAAAATATAGACGATCTAAAACCTTCTCTTGAATAATATCTCCAACAATCTTTTTCATCTCTACATAAAAATTTATGTCCATCTTCTTTAAATGCAGAATGAAGATTTTTAAAAATTTTCACTTAAAACTCCTTAAAAACGTATTTTTTAAAACTGACTATATTATAACAACTAAACAAACAGAAATCAATCTTTTAGAATATCTAATTGACAATTAATTTAAAATAAGATTTAATAAAAAATGCTTTAAATTTTTAAAGCATTTTTACGAAAAATAATATAAAAACTATGCCTTTTTCTTATTTGCAATAATTTTGCTTTCATCTATTTTTGAAGACTTATCTATAATCTTCAATCCTTTATCTTTTAAAAATAAGATAAGTTCGCCTGCAGTTCCTAAAGTCATTCCTTTTTGGTTTAAAACAAAACTTTGTGCTTTGTTAATATATAAAAATATATATGTTTTATAAACAACCACTTGAAATAAATCACTATACAATAATTTTTCTTCTGCGTTTACAGAATAATCATTACTCTCTTTTGATGTTGTTGCTTCACTTGTAACCATAAAATAATCTTGGAAAAATTCAAAATGGTTTAAATATTTTCTGTCTCCAAAAACAAGTTTATTTTGTTTTTTTACCGAATCTTTCATTAAAAAAGGCATCAAGACTCCTCCACCTAATACTCCAGCAATTATTATAGCAACACCTAAATACAACTCAATAAAACAAAGCCCAACCCCAATTAAAACACAAAAGCCAATAAGAAGTGCTGACGAAAGTATAATTGTTTTTTTCAATGCATAATTTTGAAAAACAGCAATTTCATCTTCATTCATTTTACTTGTATTTTTAAACTTTATTTGTTTTTCTTTTAAAATTTCGTCCATAGTTTTCCCTTTTATAATTGATTTAAATTTTATATCCTATTCAATTAACTGTCATTATTAACTATCATTTTCAATAATTGACAATTCTATATCTTAAATATATTATTTTTTCACATATAATTTATGTAATATTTTATTCATAAACTTAGTTGATAATATTCTTGGCAAAAACACAACTAGTTTATATTCAAAACCAACTGTCTTTCTTAAAGGTGGATATTTCTTTTTCAAGACTTTTAATACAGCCATTGCTACACTATCAGGACTTTTACCTGTTTGTTCATCTTTTTCTACCTTTTTTATAGATTTAACAACACTCTCACTATACTTCACATCGTCAGCATCAGTGTCAATTATTCTTGCACTAGTAAAATTTGTTTTAGTGTCTCCTGGCAATATTGCCGTAACCTTAATTCCAAAATTTCTTACTTCATTCGCGAGTGCTCTTGAAAAAATTTCTACTCCCGCCTTTGTAGCACTATAAGTTGCTTGATAAGGCAATGGAATAACTCCTCCAACAGACGAAATATTAATAATATTTCCGCCACCAGATTTCTTCAAATATTTAATAGCCCTGCCACTTAAACTTATAACTGCAGATAAATTTGTATTTACCAAGTTATAAATATTTTCATATTTTGTATCTTCTATTGCTCCAGCAATTCCAAAGCCAGCATTATTGATAAATACATTTATCTTCCCTTCCTTCTCAAATATCTTTTGCAAAATTTCATCGACTTGAGAAATATTATTTACATCACACTCAAACCCTTCAACAATTTCGTTATGTTTGACTAATGTTTTTGAAATATCATAAACCTTACAACCTTTACTAAATAATAATTTAGCAATTGAATATCCTATGCCACTGCTTGCACCTGTAATCACAACCACTTTATTTTCAAATTTATTTTTCATAACATCTCCTAATAATGTTCTTTAAATATAAAAATAAATAAAATTAATTAAAATCTAAATTTACTTTATTAAACCATTACCAAAAAAGTTTAAATAAAATCTAAACTATAATATTTTAAAATATTTATTCGACACTATTAACATATTTTCTTGCACAAGCAACTGCAATCGCACCATCTCCTATATGACAAGCAACACTTAAAGATAAAGGATCTACATAGACAAGTGGAACGTTAGGTATTTCTTTTCTAATTTCATCAGCAAATACTAGTGCTTTATCTTTACAATTTGTATAAGCCACAAATAACAACATTTCATTATTTTCAACATATTGACTAAATCTATCTTTTAAATCTTTTTTAATAGCATTAATCATCTTAAGTTTTGCAACCTTTTCATTTAATACCTTTGCAAATTGATCAAGTTTGCCACCTTGAATTTGTAAAACAGGTTTTATTTTTAATAATGTCCCAATCGCTGCAGCAGCAGGAGTAACTCTGCCACCCTTTTTTAAATATTTTAATGTATTGACCATTATATAAATACTTGAATCTCTTCTTGTATTTTCAAGATATTCTTTAATTTCTTCAGCACTCTTACCTTCTCTAGCCATTTCTAATGCATCAATTACAGATTGTTTTAAAGTAACAGAAATTCTTTGATTATCAACAACTTGAACTTTGCCATTATAATCTTTAGAAAAATTTTTGGCTGTTTCACAAGTCATACTTAAAGAACTTGACATTGGAATATGAACAATTTGGTCATATTTTAGCAAAAGATTATCCCATAATTCGGTAACACTTCCTATAGAAGGTTGAGAAGTTGAAATATCTGCATTATCTGTTAATTTCTTATAAAATTCATCTTGAGATAAACTTATATCTTCAAAATATTCTTCCCCATCGATTGTAAAAGGCATAGGAACAACAAAAACATCTTTTAAATTTTCTGCCTCCTTTTGAGTGATTCCAGAATTACTATCAGTAACTACTGCTATTTTTGCCATACTTAAATTTTCCTCCATTTTGCTTTAATTTTTTCTTTACTTCTTTCTTTTCAATTTTGACTTCTTTTTTCGTGGTTTTATGTTCTTTAGTTAATGCTTTTTTAACTTGAGAAACTACTTTTTTATAATTAATATTTGATATATACTCATCATTATAAATTGCATTTGGTTGAGATAGTATAAGATTTGCAAGAATGTCTATACCATTTCTACGTAACAATAAAGTATTTGCAACCATTGTATCATAATGATCTTTATGATCCATCAAATCAAAAATTATTTCTTTTAATTCTTTTTTATTTTTAAATGATTTAACAATTCCTTTTTCTTTTAAAAATTTTAAATTATGCTTTTCTTGAGCCGGAAGAATTTCTGTAACAATCATAGGTAATTTTTTATTTATTATTTCAGTACAAGAAGAGCCCCCTGCTTTATTTAACATAATATCAGAAGCAGACATATATAAATCTACTTGATTTGTAAATCCCACATTAATTACTTTAATATTATCAGGGAAATGCATCTTTGCAACTTTATTAAATCCTTCTTTGTTTCTTCCATTAATCATAATAATTTGGACGTTGCGATTTTGAACAATTTCAATCAATTCTTTAAATATCTTAAATCCACCTGCCCAATGTCCACCACCGAACATAATCATAATAGTAAATACATTTGGATTTAAACCAAGTTCTTCTTTTGCTTCTTTTTTATCTTTTTCTATATAAAACTTTTCATTTACAGGAATTCCAGATACAACCAACTGCTCTAATTTAAAACCTTCTTGAATGCTTTCTTCTATAAAATCTTCACAAGGCAAGGCAAAATAATCAACTCCAACACAAGCCTCCCAAAAAGGAGAAAGACAATAGTCTAAACTTGTTATTATTACTTTGCATGGAATATTATAAACAAGTTTTAAATCTGTTAATGCAATACCAGCATAAAAATGTGTTCCGTAAATTACATCAGGTTTAAACGTATATATTTCTTTTAAAAGTCCATCTAGAACAGAAAGTGCCATTCCTTGAGCAGCACATTTATATCTATCTTCAGGAGGAACATTTTTATAAATTTCATAAAACATATTATAAACATGTCTAAAATGTGCAACAGCAATATTATATCCCTTATCTGCCGTCCACACTTTTAATGCTTTTGAGTATTCTTTCAAAAGATCAATCACTTTAACTTCGACATCACTCATGCTTTCTAATTTTTCTTTCATTGCTTTAGCACAAGCATTATGAGCATTACCAGCCGTTACTGTCAATATCAAAATCTTTTTCATTTTAATTCCTTTTAATCTTTAAATACTATATAAAAAATAAAGACCAATATAATAAAAACTTAAACAAACATAAATTGATGCTTATTGATTACTTATATATTTATAATCTTGGAACAGGAACTGGATACAGTGTTTTAGATATGGTGAAATCTTTCGAAGAAATTACTGGAAATAAAGTTCCATATAAAAT
>USSZ01000045.1 GCA_900557645.1 uncultured Eubacteriales bacterium | reverse complement strand
GCAGGCACACTCTTTATCGTTGAATATGTTCAAAAATACATTTTATTTGTTCCCTGTGTGTCTAGAGACACTCTTTATCGTTGAATATGTTCTAAATACAAATCTTATTCGTTCCCTATGTGTCTAGAGACACTTTATATCGTTTAACATTTGTTAAAACAATCAATAATTTTTGTTCCCTATGTGTCTAGAGACACTTTTTTTCGATGAATATATTCAAAATACATTTTATTCGTTGCCTATTTGCCTAGAGGCACTCCTTATCGCAGACTATTTTTTATTTATTTTTTTTACTTTTGTGTTTCTAAATCATAAAAATTATTAGTTTTAAAAAGTTTTTAATTATATTTTTATTCTAAAGTTTTTATTATATTTATTAGATTATTTTATTTAATTTATATTTATAATCTTCAAGGCTTTGTAATGTATTATTGATATGCTTTTAATGGTATTAAAGAAAATTCTATAGTATAAAATTTGATTCTTGACTTTGTGCGTTTGATATTATATACTTGAAAAGAAAGAGGTGAAAAATGAGAGGAAAAGAATTATTGATTTTATCAGAGATAGCACAAGAGAACTTAAAGAAGGATTCTTATTCTTCAAAATTAAAACGTGGAAAAACTATATATACAAGAAAAGGGGCATTACAATTTGTTAAAGAAAATGGCAATAACATAAAAAGTTTACCATTAAGATTAAAAAATAATACTGCAGTGGTTCTTGCATCAATTGAAAATAATCCTAGTTCTTTTAAATATGCAGGAACTAAAGCAAGAAGTAAGTATGGAATTGCAAGACTTGCTGTTGAAAAAGAACCTGAAAACATTGAAAAAATAGGGTATGAATTGAAAATTAATAAAGAAAAATTTCGAGAACTTGCAAAACTTGCTTTAAGTAAAAATGGAATGCTTTTAAAAAACTTGCCAGAATTTCAAAATGATGATGAAATGGTCAATATTGCAGTAACAAATAATAGTTTATCTTTAGAATTTGCAAACAAAAGATTTAAAAAGGACCCTGAATTTATTTATAACCATGCTATTGAAAGAAGTTTTACATTATTAAATGCTGATAAAGAATTATTGAAAAATAAAAATTTTATTAAAAAGATTGTATCTGAAAATCCTGTAGCATTACATTCATTACCAATGTATCAAAATGATATTGATATAGTTGAGACTGCAATTTTAGCAATGCCAAGTTCGTTAAGATTTGCAGGATTTGAATGTCGAAATAATAAAATAATTAAAGATTTTGTAAATAAGCATAATTTAAAAGAAGCAGAGCCTTATCTTTTAAATGATGAAAAATTAGAAAAGGTTTCTAAATTTAAAAAGATTCAAAGAAAATATCATGGAGATGATGAAATTGAGAAAATTTAAAAAGATGTTGAAAAGCATCTTTTTTTGTTGATTTTTAAATATAATTTTGTTAATATTATTTCGTTTGAATTTTGGTTTAAACTCGAGGAATTTACAAATGAAGAAAATATTTTTATGTCTATTATTAAGCATAACATTTGTTGTGCCATGTTTATGCTTGGTTGCTTGTGATGAAAAATCAAGTAATGCTAATATAAATGAAAGTTATGAAATAATGATTGAAATTGAAGATAAAAGAGGTTTTGATTTATCTGTAGAAAAAGTTTCAGAAAATAGTGATTTGTGGATAATTACTGATGGTCTTGATAATTATGCTTATGTAAAAATTGATCAAGGGGAATTGACAGGCACAAAGGTTTCTGAAAATTTTGTTTCTTTTAAACTTTATGCTAGCATTTTTTCTGATCAAATAGAAATTTTTGTAAATAATGTTAAAGTTGAAAAATATAACATGATTACTTCTGAAGATGGTTTTTATAATTGTTATGATTTCAATTATCATTTTAATGATAATTTAGTTGTCAAGTTTACAGGAAATTTTGAGATTTTATAGTCAAAAACATAAAAAGTTATTTGTTACTTAATATTTATAATACACTTTCAAAGTGTATTTTTTATTTTATAAAACAACCAATTAGCAGTTTAAAAAATGATAAATATTGAAGTTAGTCATATTTAATTGTTATCTTCTATATATTAATTTTAGGACATGACAAGCCTTATTTCTATATAGGAGAAGAGATGCAAATTTTGTTTTTATTAATATTAGGTTTATTACAAGGTCTTTGTGAATTTTTGCCTATTTCTTCAAGTGGGCATCTTGTCCTTTTTTCAAATATCTTTGGTATAGAAGATTCACTATTTGTAAGTATTATTTTACATGTTGCTACATTACTCGCTATTTTAGTTGTCTTTAAAAAAGATGTGTTTTACATGGTTCGTCATCCATTTTCAAAGCAAAGCATGAGTATCGTTATTGCAACAATTCCTACTGCACTTATTGTTTTGGTGTTGATGCCACTAATTAATCAATCTTTTTCAGAAGGTGGTGTTATATTGGCTTGTTCTTTTTTGTTAAGTGCAATAATTTTGCTTGCTGTTGAATATTATTCTAAAAAACATAAGAATGAAAAAGAATTTACTTACAAAAATGCAATTATTATGGGAATTGCTCAAGGAATCGCAGTTTTCCCAGGATTATCTCGTTCTGGAACGACCATTTCGGCAGGGCTATTTTCTGGAGCAGGGAAAGAAAGTTGTGCAAAATTTTCTTTTCTTATGAGTATCCCGGTAATTATTTTATCAATGCTTCTTGAAATTATAAAAATTTTTATTTATGGTGAAACCATAACTGTAAATTTATTAGGATTATTACTTGCTTTCATTGTTGCTTTTATTGTAGGTGTATTATCTATTAAATTAATGATAAAGTTGACGACAAAAGTTAATTTCAAATGGTTTAGTTTATATTTAATAATAATTTCAGTTGTTACATTAATAATAGGTTAAAAAAGGGTATTATTTGTGAAAAATTTTCATTGTAAAACAATTAATCAAACTTTAATTGAATTAAATTCAAACAAAAATGGTTTAAATGTTGAGGAGGTTCAAGCACGTTTCTCAACTTCGCCAGCAGAAAATAATTTTATCAAGAAACAAAGTATTTTGATAAAGTTTTTTCAACAATTTTTTGACTTAATGATTATAATCCTTCTTCTTGCTTCTGCAGTTTCTATTATTATCGGTATTATAGAAAAAACAGCAGGGGAAATAATTGATGGTTGCATAATTTTATTTATCGTTTTAATGAATGCAATTTTTGGAGTTGTTCAAGAATATAAAGCAGAGAAATCACTTGAGGCGTTAAATAAACTTACTGAACCCGAAACTTATGTAATTCGAGATGGAGTTAAGAAAAAAATTAACACAAATGAACTTGTTATAGGAGATATTATATCTTTAGAGGCTGGAAGTATTTTGCCTGCCGATGTAAGGCTTATAGAAACGCATTCTTTAAAAATTGATGAGGCTTCTTTAACTGGAGAAAGTCATGCGATTGAAAAAGAATGTGATAAGATTTATAAAGAAAATATTCCTTTAGGTGAACGTAAAAATATGGCATATAAAGGAACGATTGTAACATGTGGTAGGGGCATTGGAGTTGTTGTCGCTCTTGGTGATGACACTGAACTTGGGAAAATAGCAAAGGTAATAAAAGATAATCAAAAAGAATTAACACCTCTTCAAAAAAGCATAAAAGATGTGGGGAAAATATTAACATATTTAGTTATTGCTGTTGCTATTGTAACATTTATTATTGAAATATGTATTTCTCCTTTAAACATTATGGACGCATTTTTAACTTCAGTTGCAATTTCGGTTGCTGCTATTCCAGAAAGTATGCCAGCAGTTATTACAATTATAATGAGTTTAGGGGTTGCTCGTCTTGCCAAACAAAAGGCTATTGTAAAGAGAATGCATTCTGTTGAAACATTGGGTTGTTGTGATATTATATGTTCTGATAAAACTGGAACTATAACTCAAAATAAAATGACAGTTACTGCAGTTTATTGCAACGAAATTTTTCAAGAAAAAAGAATTGCTTTAGATGGTAATATTTCAATGCTTATTAAAGGGGCTATTTTATGTAATGATAGTGTTGTTCAAGACGGAAGAATAATTGGTGATCCTACAGAAATTGCTTTAACTGAATTTGGGACACGATTTAATTTTAATAAAGATGAGTTTAATAAAACTTTTGTAAGACTTGATGAGATTCCTTTTGATAGTAATAGAAAATTAATGTCCGTTCTTGTAAAAGAAGAAAATGACAAAGTTATGTATGTTAAGGGAGCGACTGATAGAATTTTAGATAAATGTCAATATATTTATAAAAATGGACAGAAGGTTGTTTTAAATCAGGTTGAAAAAGAAAAAATCTCTAAAATGAATGATAAAATGGCAACAAAAGCATTGAGAGTTATTGCTGTTGCTTTTAAATGCATTCAAAATGAAAAAGATTTTAAGGAAGAAAACCTTGTGTTTGTTGGTATGCTTGGAATGATTGACCCTCCAAGAAAAGAAATTAAAGATGCTGTGAAAAAGTGTAAAAGGGCTGGCATGAAGCCGATTATGATTACAGGAGACTATAGTCAAACAGCATTTGCTATTGCTAAAGAAATTGGTCTTGCGAAAGATATCGGTGAAGTCATGACGGGATCTCAAATTGCAATGTTAAACGATAAAGAACTTGATAACGTAATTGAGTCATACAGCGTTTTTGCAAGGGTCAGCCCAGAAGACAAAGTTAGGATTGTTGAAGCATTAAAGAAAAGAGGCCATATTGTTGCCATGACTGGTGATGGTGTAAATGATGCACCAAGTTTGAAAAAAGCGAGTATCGGAATTGGAATGGGACAAAGTGGAACAGATGTTGCAAAAGAAGTATCCGACCTTATAATCACCGATGACAACTTCGCAACTATTGTTGTTGCTGTTGAAGAAGGCAGAAAAATATATCAAAACATTCAAAAAACTGTTAAATTTTTATTTTCAGCAAATCTTGCAGAATTATTATCATTATTTATAGTTACTATTTTTTATCCAGCATACGTTTTCTTATTTCCAGTGCAAATATTATTTGTTAATTTAATTACAGATTCTTTGCCTGCAATTGCGTTGGGGGTTGAAAAGCCAGAGCAAGACCTTATGGATATGCCACCACGGGACTCGAAAAAAGGATTGTTTTCTAACGGCATTGGTGTATCAATAATAGTTTTAGGACTTTTTCAAACATTATTTGTTGTTCTCGCTTACGTGATTGGTATTAACTATTTTAACGAGCAAATTGCAATTACCATGGGTTTTTATACCCTTAACATAATTCAAATGTTTTATCTTGCATCAATGAGAACTAATGCCAACATATTCAAATCAAGACCATTACAAAATAAATTTTTCTTGCTTGCTGTTGCTTTTTGTTTTGTCCTCGTGTTCTTGTTTGCATTCACCCCGGTGAGACAATTATTAAAACTTGAAGTTTTAAATGGTGTGCAGTGGACAATTATATTTGCTTTTTCTTTATTAATGCTTATTGTTAGTGAAATTTATAAAATTATAGAAAAAAGAATTATAAAAAAGAAAAATATTAAAAATAAATAAAAAATATAATAAAATATATTTATT
>USSZ01000044.1 GCA_900557645.1 uncultured Eubacteriales bacterium | reverse complement strand
TTAATTTAAACAATGTTTAATATTAATATTTATTTTAGTATTATTTTTTTATTGTTTGAGTTTATGTTGAATAATATTATTGTAATATTTTTAATGTTAATATTTATAATATTATTATATTTATAATTTATATTTATCATTAGCCGACAAAAAGCGAAATTTATTTGCCTTTTTTGATACAAAAATCTATAATAAACTTATAAGAATTTAAGAAAAGAGGTGTCTTAAATGAAGAAAGATAAGAAAGCGAAAAAAGTTGAAAAAAATGAGGCCGGATTAGGTAAGAAAAAATGGGCTGTATGGAAGACCATTGTTTCTGTTATTTCTGGTATAGTCGCTGTTGTAGGTGTAACAGTGCTTGGAGTTTACTTGGCAGGTGGATTTAATGAAAAAATTGTAAATCCTGAAAGTATATCTTTTTCATACGATTCAGATCAATTTAACCCAAACAATAATCAACTTGAAATAACAGAAGATTTCTCTCTGACTATTGTTTCACCAACTGAAGGTGTAACGGAAAATAAAGTAACGCTTTCTTTCTCAGGAAATCTTCCTGTAACAAGGGATAATGGATACATATCAAATACAATTATTCAAGTTCCTGAAGTTGTAACTATTGGACAGCCTTTCCAAGTTCATCTATTGACAGAACTTTTAAAAGATGAAGGTGGACAATATATTCTTGATGAAAATAATCAAAGAATTGATTGGATAAAGGGTGGAATAACTACTCTTGTTGCAACAAGTGAATATAATCAAATAGGCACAACAAGAATTCAAATTGCAGTTGACGTTCCTGTTTATAAAACTGAAATAGAAGTTTATAATTCTAATAATGAAAAAAACAATCAAGTAGTTACAGGGGAATCATTTACTTTAAAATCAAAATTTATTCCAGCAAAGAGTGAATTTATGTATAGTGATGATTCAAATGAAGCAATTTCAAGTGAAAACAGAAGAGTTAAAAAATCTTTCTATGAGGCGAAAAATGCAAATAATGCAATTTCTCCTGTTTATGATGGTAAATATGATATGCATTTTGTTGCAGGGGGAGAAACTGTAGATAATATTACGATTAATGGGTATACTTTTAAAAATTCAAAAACTCAATTAGAATACGAATCAACACTTGTTGATTATGGCGATACAGATTTCTATAATGCAATGGTTGTATATCTTGCACAAAATATTGAAAATAATGTTTTATCTGATGTTTCAATAAAAATAGGTGAAGCAAGTATTGGAAACTTTACTGTTACAACTCAAGAGATGAGTATTGTTGCAAATCAACAGACAAGAGTCTATATGTCGAGAAATAATTATGTCGAAAATAGTAAATTTTTGGGCGTAAATGTTTATTCTACATCTGGGGCAATACTTGAAGGTATGCTTTCGAATATTGCTTTGACATTTGATTATCAAGGTCAAGATCCAACTCAAGATGTTAATGCTATAATTACAGTAAAAGGTGGCGAATATATTGATATTGATGGGAAAAGGTATTATAAACCTAATGCTCAAGTAGCAAATTATAACTATGCATATTGGGATATACTTGCTTCTGAAGAACAAGAGATTCAAGTTAGTGTAGTTTTGATTGTAAATACAGAAGATGGTCCTGCACTATTTGAAATTTCTGGAGAAGATGTAAAATATAATGTAAATATTTCAATTGTATCAACAGAAGAAAAACCATTAGGTTGGGCAAATCAGGCAGATATTAATGTAATGCTTGATTACAATACTGATGGAACAATTAAACCACAAGATGTTAGTTTGTCATATTTACCTGAAATTCCTGAAGAAAATATTTATAAAGATACAGTTTTCTTTGCATACTTTGGGACTGGATCAAAAGAAGAATTAAAGGCAATTGCAGATAGTGTTCTGGGTTCTACTGGCTATAATTATGAAAGGTCAGGAATTTATTCAACAGATACAGATAACTTGCTATTGTTTGCTATTGAAGGTGATAGATTAACTCTTCAAAATACTGGAAGTTTTAGATTATATTATGCTACATATAAAGGAGTTACCCAAGAGGGGTTGTATGATATAGCACTAATGTGCTCAGGTTATGTTAATGTAGTATGTGAAAAAGCATTATATTCTGATTCCGTTACTAGTGGAGAAGTTGACACTGCAAATTTCCAAGAAAATAGTGGAGAAGTTGCAATTGATCAAGGAAGCGATTTGACTTTTGGAATAAGATTTATTGTAGATGTTGAATCAGTTCCTGTATTTGAAGATGAATATAATAAAGGTTATATGAGTCTTATTATTCGTGATAATCAAAATAATGATATTACATCTAATTTCTTGATTGATAGTGAAAATTTCACGATTGATGGAGAAACTGACCAAGGAATTTTAGAATATAGATTAAAAGTTAATGAGGCTGTTGCAATAAATAATGATAACGGAATCTATTTAGGTCAAATGGCATTACAATATAATGATACACAAAGTAAAGATATTACTTGGACCTTTAGATTCCCTGAAGATAAAAATATTTGTATATATAGTCCTAAGGCTCAATCAATTTTAATTAGTGGTGGTGGAGATTATATTTATGGTCCAGTTATAAATGGAACTGAAACAATAAATGTTTCACAATCATTAAAAGAAAGTGGTGAATTTCAAACAAATTTACAATTTACTATAAATGGTGAAATAAAAGAATTTAATGATATTGAAAGTTTAATTAAGGCATTATTGGGAGAAAATAAAGAGTATGTTGTTATTACAGACCAAAAACAACGTGCAGACACTCTTTCAGGGCAATGGAGTTTTGCAGTAAAATCTGGAAATTCAAATATAATAAATATTTCTGCTGATGGACAATCATTCTCATTTAGAGATGCTAATATGGAAGAGATTGAATTATATCTTCAATCAAATGATAAAAATAGTTCAACCATAAATGATGAACAAGTAGGACAATATATTAAATTGGTTGTCAATTCTACAGGTATTACAGGTATGAGAGTTAACAAAACTCAATCAACTTATGATAATACCATTTCAACAGGGGAAGGAAGTTTAATTACCGATGTCTCTAAAGCAGAATTAAATAAATATGGTGCAAAAGGTAATGGTAACCAATTCATTGTATTAAATGAGTTAATCAAATTCTATATAGGAAATGATGAATATACAAAATTCTATTTTACATTTAGCACTCAATATATAATGGGAAGTTCTTTAAATGATACTCAAATTACTGATATGTTTGGCAGAGAAGGAATGTTATCTTTATATACTGGTGATAGTGATGCCGATTTAATTACATTTAATGGGGATTATAGTGCAAATAACATCAGAAATACATTAATAAGTGCAAAAATTTATAAAATAAAAATTAATAAAAATTTTGCAAGTAATCAGACA
Organism: uncultured Eubacteriales bacterium; assembly: GCA_900557645.1. Lineage (GTDB taxonomy): Bacteria > Bacillota > Clostridia > Christensenellales > UBA1242 > Caccovivens. The sequence continues at coordinate 2,416 of USSZ01000044.1, read as the reverse complement.
TTGCAATTCAGCATAAGTGATGATTCTGGTGCTGTTAATACTTCATTAAACTTTAACATTTTATCTAACATTGCTGTTTCTACTGAAAATTATCCAAATAATGGAGAAACTATATATGCATCAAGTGAAGTAATAATTAAAAATACAGTAACAGATAATAATGAAGGTGCAACAAATGGTTTTCAATCTCTTTATGATACTGGAACGTATTATATTATCCAAAATGGTGGAAGCCCAGAAAAATTTGACGATGATAATATACCAAGTGAATATATAGCAATTTTTGAAGTTAGTGGAAGTGATTGTTTTGTTAAGTTCTCAGATTTCTGGGATCAAGAAACATTGAATTTTACTATTGATTTTAAACCTGAAGGTAATAATTCGTTTGCTTTAAGTCAAAAAATAACATTTGTTGTAAACAGAGATTTAAAAATAGAATCTAATAATGGAACATTCTATATACTTGGCAATTCAACTGAAAGTCTTGAAGAATTTGTATCAGTAAATCGTTATACAGAAGGAGATGTTGATGGGAATACATATCCTACAGCACTTGAATTTACATTTGCAGACTATCTTACATATTCAGATGGAAACGTAAGAAAACAAGATGTTGATTTCTTCTTCGATTATAATGTTACAGAACTTACCACAAATCTTTACGTTAAACTTCCAGGGACTGCTAATGAAGATGCTTTGGCAACAATAAATGTATCAATAAAATTAACTGATGATTTATATCAATCTGTTGCTAGATTATTTACAATGAAAGATGTTGAAAACTCTCCTACGGCAACAACTCAAATAATTGGAGATACTGAATATCTTGTTCTAAATAGAATGGACGATAATTTCTCTTGGAAGATTGGCAATCTTGGAAGTTCTGATGTAGTTCCTTCTATGCAAGATTACAATGGAAATAGTATAAGTTGCTATACAATAAATGGCTCTGGCGAAAATCTTACAGTAATATTAAATAAACAAAGCAGTTTACTTGCTGGTCTAAATGACAGTTCAATGTATATGGCAGTCAACTTTACTGCTTTAGGAAGTGGAGAAAATAAAGTTTTAGCAACTGCCCATATTCCATTAATAATTTCTTCTATAGGATATCAACCAGTTGTTTATGATAGTGATCAAGTGCAAGAGAATAGAATTCTTGAAACAGCACTTACAAAACCTGAAGATCTTTTACCTAGAGAAGCAGATGAAGAAGAAGGAATTATTGCTTTTAATGGTATATATAATGAAATTACAGCAGGACAGTTAAGTAATATTTTAACTGAATATACATTTGGAGAAGAATTGACACAAGGTGGATTATATACTTTAAAAGGTTTTAATCAACAAATTAAATTTTATCCAATTGAATCATCTTTAGTTTTATCTACTCAAGATTTAATTAAAAATATAAGTATAGATAAAGATGAAAATAATTCATCTTATGGAACAATAACCCTTAATCATCTTGCATCTGATGATTACTATTTAGCATTAGAGTATACTTTACTCAGTTCTGACGATTTATCACAAACTTTCTATTATTTACTTAAGGTTGTTCCAGATGTTGAGATCGAGGATACATTATATGCTTATAATGGGACAACAGAGCATCTAATCATAGATGTGAATACTCAAGGTCAAGTTGATTTAGATAAAACTTATGGCGATACAACATTGCATTCTGGATATAAGAGATTTAATGTAAGCAAAAACTTAAATTTGATTAAAGATGTAAATAATTTAATTATCAATACAGAAAGTGATAAAGTTTCAATAGAATTTTCATACAAAATTGGAACAGTTGATTATACTAGTGAATTAATAATAAACAACAATTCGGCAATTTTTGATGTTGATGTAACAGATAAAGAAGATAATGAGATTTTTGATAACTTTGATGGAAACTTTGATTTAGGAAAATTTGCAAGAGAAGTTGATGCAGAAAGTGTAATGCCTGAATCTATTAATATAATGATTAAAGAAGGAAAAGCAAATCTTTATTATGGTGAAAAAGAAAACTTAATTTTCTCTTCTTTAAACTTTGTTAATGAAATAGAATCTGTTACGATTGAATCAGAAACTTTCTATAATAATGAATGGTCAGGCTATGTTGATTTATCATTCTCATCAGACTATTCAACTTTCTATTACACTCCAAAAACGTCATCAAGCATAACTGTTGTAATAAAACATTCATATCAAGGTGGGAATTTAAGCGATGAATTTTCAGTTGTTGGTGGAGTGCAATATTATACATTTGTTATTAATGATGATACAACAAATTACACAATAAGATTTAAAGAAGAAAGACTTAATGAATTAGAAGATATCATTAACTCTTATGATATATTAACAATACTAAGAGAATATGGAATCGTAGAAACTTATGATACTGATGTAGAAGAAGAAACTC
>USSZ01000043.1 GCA_900557645.1 uncultured Eubacteriales bacterium | reverse complement strand
AGTTTATATTTAATATATATTTTTTTCTTTATTATAATTATTATGCGATAAATTTTGGATAATATATATAATTTAATAATATTTTGTCTAAAACTATTGAAATTTTATATGTATATGTTAAAATAGAATTAAAGATATTCTTTAAAGCGAGGAAATAAATGGTAAGAAAAGAATATAAAAAGACTCCAAATCACCATGTTCAGAATAAAAAAGTGGATTATCATATTGATGAGAATGTTCGTCGTGAAGTGGATTCTTTTTTAAGGACAAGTGGGAAAGAGGCAACAATTCAACTTGTATCAAATTTGAAGAAACAAGGAGCGAATGATAGTCATATAAAACAAATAATCATGAAAGCGATTTATGCCGATATAATGAAACATAATAGAAATGCAGATAAAGAGCGAATATATTTTTCTCAAATGCCTGATGAAATGATTAAAGATTTTTCAGCAGATCAGTTCATTTTAAAAAATTGGAAATTTGTTCCATATGTTTTGAAAAGTAATGATTATAGTAAATTAATTTCTTCTTTAAAATATCCTTTGTTTATTAAAGGTTATAATTATAATGCTCCATTATATGCTTTTAAAAATAGTTATGATTTTAATGTAAATGCAAAATCACGCAATAGAAAAGATGGAAAAATTTCATTAAATGATTTTCAATATTTTATTGATAGAAACGATAAAATAATGTTTGTGAAAGAAGTTAAAACAAAATATCATCCTATAAGTTTAAAAATTGTTCGTGCAAGAAAACGTAATTTGGGAGATAATGCTGATAAAATTATTTATGATTCAAACGCTTATGAAAGGACATTATCAATTTCTATGTATGTTTTACTTGACGGGAATCCAAATAAGGCTTTTCCTTACTTTAGATATGACAGTTCAAATCATTCACATAATAATTTATATATAGGAAATGATAAAAGAAAGGATATTTTTGGACAAATAGCAGAAAGCCCACATTTTCATTTTCAAAATGAAGAAGATAATTTACTTTGTATTAAGAAATTTATAGGAAATGATAGACATACAAAATTTAAGACAGGAAGATGTAATGCTATTGATATTCCACATTTGAAAAAATATTTAAATGAACTTGACAATAAAAGTCAAGAGGAATTAGAAGAGGAATATCAAAAAAATATGACTTATGGCATGCCTTTTCTTGAATATAAATTCAAAAATAAAAAATTACAATTAAGTTATAATAAAATTATTGAACAATTTTCATCGACTTTGACTGAAGAACAACTTGATGTATTTAATGATATATTAAATACATTTAATCTTAAATCTGATTATAGTCAAACAAAGGAAAATAATAATAAGTTTTTCAATCCACTTATAAAATCTTTAGATTTATTACAATATTTACATAATTACATAACATTAAGTGAAAATGATTTAGATGCTTTAGAAAGAAAAGAGATTTTGTCTAATCTTGAAATTTTATTTGCAAATAATGTTGTTGATGGAATTTGTCGAAATTCTTCTTATTTTTTAGAGAAAAAATATAAACCAGCATTTATAATAGAAGCAAATTATCTAAACAAAACAAATGTGGCTCCTGATGTAAATAAAACGGGAAATAAAGAACATAAAATTCAGAACAAAAATGCAAAAGAAAAGGAACTGGAATTTATAAGAGGTGAGGTGGGGTATGAACATTGATAGTGTTGCTATCTCATTAGCAAATTACGTGGGAAAAGAAAATGTAAAAAAAATTAATAGTCAAAAGTATGCTATCAATACTAGATTAATGCTTATAGATAATTTTAATTATTTGACAATTTATTTAGTAAAAATTGATAATAAACTTTATTTTGCTGATTTTGGTGCTGTTGTTGATAGTTTTGATGACCCAAATTTGCCAAAAGATAAAATGAATCAATTTTATAAATTTTTAGAAAAGACTCAAATTGAGTTTGAAAATGATGAAAGATTTATAATGGAAACAAATGATGAAAAAGTTTATTTTGATTATAATATTTTTATTATGGCTTTAACATACATACAAACTTTTAAACTTTAATTATCATAAAATAAATTGAATTATTATTAGAAATAATTACAAGTTATAAAAGAATATTAAATAAAAAAAAGATATTTCAAATATCTTTTTTTTATTACTTGAATTTGATTGCGTTTTTGATTGCAATTTATTTTTATTAAATGTATAATATTAATGAATAGTTATAGATAATAATTATTACTAAATTATAATCTTTTTAAATAAAATAAAAAGCATATAATATTACAGTAAAGGAGGACAAATGAACATCATAGAAGTTGAAAATTTGACACAAGACTATGGTCATGGTAGAGGTGTTTTTGATGTTACCTTTTCTGTAAAAGAAGGTGAGGTTTTTGGGTTTTTAGGTCCAAATGGTGCTGGTAAATCAACAACTATTCGTCATATTATGGGTTTTTCTCGTCCTCAAAAGGGTGATACAAAATTGTTTGGGCAAGAAACATTTCATAATTATTATAAAATATTAGGAAAGGTTGGGTATTTACCAGGAGAAATTGCATTACCTGAAGGTTTGTCAGGTTGGGAATTTATTGATATGATGTGTAAATTACGTAATATTGATAATAAAGAAAGATTAAATTATTTGTTAGATAAATTTAAGTTAAATCCAGATGCTGAAACAAAAAAAATGTCATTGGGTGATAAACGAAAACTTGCCATAGTTACTGCTTTTATGCATGATCCTGAAGTTTTAATTTTAGATGAACCAACAAGTGGACTTGATCCTGTAATGCAACAAAATTTTATTGATTTTATCAAGGAAGAGAAAAAACGTGGTAAAACAATTTTATTATCTTCGCATATATTTAATGAGGTTGAAGCAACCTGTGATCGTATTGCTATAATTAAAGACGGAAAAATAGTTTCTATGTTTGACGCAAATGATATAAAACATAATGAAAATAAAAACTTTATGGTTTATTTTACATCGAATAATGAAATGCAAGATTTTATTTCAAGTTTGCCAAAGACAAGAAAAGATGTTACTAATATTAAAAGAATTGGGGTAAAATCATTTAATGAAAAAGAATTGTCTGTTTTAGTTGCTGTTAATGATAAAGATATAAATGAATTTGTTAAGAAATTGGCTCAATATAAAGTTAAATCTTTTAAACAGGTTAAATTTACTCTTGAAGATTACTTCATGCAATTCTATAAAGAAGATAAAAACTTTGGAGGAACATTTTAATGGAAGTTATCAAAGTAGAAAACCTTACTAAAGATTATGGTGAAAACAGGGGAATTTTTGACTTAAATTTTTCTGTTAATAAAGGAGAAACTTTTGGTTTTGTAGGAACTAATGGTAGTGGTAAAACAACTACCATTCGCCATATAATGGGTTTTTTAAAACCACAAAAAGGTTCTGTGCTTGTTCTTGGTAAAGATGCATGGAAAGAATCTTGTGAAATTAAAAAATATGTTGAATATGTCCCAGGAGAAATTGCTTTTCCAGATTTAAGAGATGGAACAACATTTTTAAAAGCACAAGCAGAAATGTTAAACCTTAAAGATATGAATTATGCCAATTATTTGATTGAAAAATTACAGTTAGACCCTTCAGCAAACTTGAAAAGAATGAGTAAGGGAATGAAACAAAAAACAGCAATAGTTGCTGCACTTATGGCAGATAAGGATATTTTGATTTTAGATGAACCAACTACAGGACTTGACCCATTAATGCGTGAAACTTTTCTTGAACTTATTTTAGATGAAAAAAAGAAAGGTAAAACTATACTCATGAGCAGTCAAATGTTTGATGAACTAGAAATTACTTGTGATAGGGTTGCACTTATATACAACGGACGAATAATTGACATAGCAGATATAAATGAATTGAAAAATTTACCATATAAATCTTATAAAATTGAATTCAAAACAAGAGAAGATTACATAAAATTCAAAAAGTTGAAATTCAATATAGTAAGGGATCAAGAAAAATATAATCAAGTTACAATTCAAGTTTTTGATAAAGAAATTAATAGAATGTTTAATATATTACAAAATTATGATTTAAAATTTATTTCAGAGGTAAAATACAACCTAGAAAAACATTTTAAAGAAATTCTTGCAAAAGTTCAAGAAAAAGGAGGTTAAGATGTATTTTAGTAAAGCCCTATTTAAACAATCAATGAAGGCAAATTGGGTGAAATGGGTCGCAGTAACTGTTTCAACCTGTGTTATGCTTGCTATTGTTATAATTGTTTTAGGAAATCTTGGTATTAATGATATAAGAGATTCGCTAAAAAATGTTTTTGTTCAAGCAGACCAAGAATCTTATTTAAAAGAAAATGCAGTCGATAGTTATGATATGTATTTATTAAGCACAAGTTTTGAAAACACCATTATAACTGCAAATCCAGAAGGTGAAACTCTTGATAACATTAAAGTGGCGTGGGATGCTGTTGGTGGCCAATATGATTCTAAGATAGAAGATTTTAAAACAGCAAATGAAGGAAGAGAACCAACTGAAGAAGAAAAAACATTAATAAGAAAAGAAATAATAAATAATTTGCTTCCAATGATTAAAAGTTTCTTACCTTCTTTAGGTCCTTCACTTGGTATAGATGTAAGTCAAATTGAAGACCAGATGATAATAGATTTATTAGATGGTTTTTTGAAGGCTTATGACGGCTGTGAAGTAACAACCGAGCAAGAAGATTTTATAGAAAAAGCAAAACCTGTCATAGATCAGGCATATTTGAATTTTATTTATAATAATGCATATTCAACATCTATTGCTCAAGAAAATAGTGAAGCCATGGCATTACAAACAGCACAAACTGCACAAAGTATAGCCAAAACAGCAATAGGTTCATATAAAGAAGATGCACTTGATGAAAGTGGACAATTAAAGCCTGATTATGTATATGATCAAAAAAATTATATTGAAGAAGCAAGTTCTATAACAAATCAAACAATGTATGATATGACTTATTCTCAAATGTTGGCACAAGGCATGACCGAAGAAGAAGCAGATCAATATGCAGTTTCTGTTAAGGTTATTTCAAATACAGCCATAAGCACATATCAATTATGGCTTAGTGAAGGTAAAACTGCAGAAGAAGCAAAAGCAGAAGCAACAAAGAGTATTTCAGATCAAATTCCAGAAAAGGTTGCAGAGGCTTTAAGTGAACTTGGAAACATGGATATATATGGTCTTATAATCGGTTCAATTTTCTATAAAATTGCAGGACTTTTACTACCAATGGTATTTGTAATTATGACAGCAAATGGATTGATTGCAGGTCAAGTTGATTCTGGTTCAATGGCTTATGTTTTATCAACACCTACAAAGAGAAGAACTGTTACTTGCACACAAATGACTTATTTAATGATTTCTCTTCTTGCAATGTTTTTAATGGTTACAGTTGTCAGTGTGATTTCTGTATGGATTGTTGGTGGAAACGCTTTTGCAATTAATTTTGGTGAAATATTATTGTTGAATTTAGGGGCATTTTTAACAATGTTTGCTATTGCAGGTTATTGTTTTATGTGTTCTGCTATATTTAATAGAAGCAAGTATTCAATGTCTATAGGTGGAGGACTTACTATATTCTCGCTTGTTTGCACAATATTAGGATTATTTGGTTCTGAAGTCGTTCCTTCTGCTATGAGAATTTCTCAAATGAATTTCTTTAATTATCTTTCACTTATAACATTCTTTGATACAACATCAATATTAAATGGTTCTTTAACATATCTATGGAAATTTGGCATTTTACTTGCAGTGGGAATTATTACTTTCATAGTTGGAGTATTTAGGTTTGATAAGAAAGATTTACCATTGTAAAAAATATTATAAAAAAGAAAGGGCTTAAATCGTCCTTTCTTTTTTTTGTAAAAGAATTTATGAATAAATAATTTTTTATGATTTATTTTTTTGAGATAAATTTAAGTTTAAAACTATATTTTTTAGAATTTTTGCTTGTTCTTGGGCTGTTTTTAGGTTTATATGTTCACACATAATTCTTATTTTAGATTCTGTTCCACTTGCTCGGACAAGGACTCTTCCATTTTCGCCAAACATTTGTCCAGTTTTCAATATTTCTTTTGATAATTGATCTGAATTTAAAATTCGATATTTATCAATTACAGGAACATTTATATTTACTTGGGGGAACTTTACATAATCAATAAGTTCAGATAATTTCTTTTTTGATTGAATAAGGATTTTTGTTATTTCAAGTGCAGTGAGAACTCCATCTCCTGTAGTTGCAAGAGAATGAATGATAATATGACCAGATGGTTCACCACCAAGTAAAACGTTGTTATTTTTCATTTTTTCAACAACATATTTATCACCTACATCTGCTCTTTCTAAAGTAATTCCTTGACTATTTAATGCTTTTTCAAGCCCTTTATTAGTCATGCTTGTTCCAACAATTTTATTAATTTTAGGAGTGGAGTGTTTTGCAAGTAAATATAAAATATCATCTCCATCAATTATTTTTCCATTTTCATCACAACATATAATTCGGTCGGCATCGCCATCAAAAGCAAATCCTATATCTGCATGATTATTTAAAACTGCTTGCGAAATTTTTTCTGGATATAAAGCACCACAATTATTGTTAATATTAAGTCCATCTTTTTTATTATTCAATACTATAATTTCACCATCAAGTTTTTCAAAAAGATCTTTTGCTATTTTAAAAGAAGCCCCATTTGCACAATCTAGAACAATTTTTAATCCTTTAAATGATTTGAAAGTTTTAAGAAGTTGTTTTTTGTATTCTTTAATTAATTTGGGCTTAAAAACATATTGTCCTAAATTTTCATATCCCTTTAATGATGTCTGAACAAATTTGCGTTCAATTTGATTTTCAATTTCTTCTGAAATTTTATATCCAAGATTATCAAAAATTTTGATACCGTTAAAATTGCTAGGGTTGTGGCTTGCACTAATGACCACTCCAAAATCAAAAGCAAATTTTTTAGTTAAAAAAGCAATTACAGGTGTGGTGGTTATTCCCACATCAACGACAGAAACACC
>USSZ01000042.1 GCA_900557645.1 uncultured Eubacteriales bacterium | reverse complement strand
CCTTTGTTGGAGTCGGTAATGTCCCGTATGTGCTGTCATATTTTACCGTCTTTGTTGCATTTGATTTATCACTTGATACACTCCAGCCACTTGTTGATGGTATACTTCCCCCATTCGCATTTGCTGTCAATGTATAACTCTTTGCTGTCCAATGAGCATAGATTGTTTTTCCACTCGTGCTATTCATTACATCATTGTTATTGTTTGAACTTATCTTATTTCCTCCACTACTTGCTGTATACCAACCAACAAATGTATATCCTGTTTTGGTAGGAATTGATGCTGGCAAATTATAGTTATCATAAAATAAAGTTGGAATTTTAACTGAATTTGCCCCGTCATTATATGTAATTGAAATTTCTTTTGGTTTGTAAACAACATAATCATAATTATAAGTATATTTATTATAGCCTAAATATGCCCATATATCAACTTGAGCAGATGGATTAGTTGTTCTTTCAGTATCATAAAAAGAAAAGTTTTCATCATCTGAAAATTGTTTGCTACTAGAAAATGTTGGTTCTGAATCTGAATGATCACTATCTGAATAAGCATATATATTGCTTGCTAAAAATCCTTTTGCTGGTTTTACTGAAACTGAAATGTTAAATTTACTAATAAAATGTGCTCCAAAAATATCCATTACTGGTAAATCATTTTTACCCCATACAGACATTGTAGATAAATTATTCGAAGATCCTCCACCCCCTGTTGACCATCCTGAACTAGTAGAAGTTGTTGATAATTTAACCTCAATTGTCCCTAAACTACCAGTATACTCATTCCCATCAGCACTTTTATACGTAGATGAAGAAGCAGAGATATTTTTTGTTGAATATGTATTAATCCAATAAGGTTTTATTTTATATGTATATTGATGAAGCCAAGACTCACTTTCTTGTGATAAATTAAAACTTCCAAAAACAAAAAATAACCCTATTGCTAAAGTAAATGATAACAAGAATAATATACAATAAAGTAAAATATTATTTTTATTTTTAATCATATATTCTCCTTTTTTTTCAGTATATCAAAATCCCCCCCCCGGTCAAGTGTTGTAGACGTCAAATAAACCAAATTTTTAATTTTTTTTAAAAAAAATTATTTATAAATATGTGAATTTATGCTTAAAATGATTATTTTTTATTTCTTTATTGTTAAAATTAAACTTCAATTATCTTTCTTTTACAAAAAAATATAAAATATAAATAGACTTTGAATTCAATCAAAGTCTATTTTATTATTACTTTTCCTTCTATATAACTAAAAAAAATATCTTCAATATCATAGCCTGTTGCTTTTATAAAAGTGTCTATCATATCAGCAGGTATTGCATTTCTAAACATAAAATCTTTATAATAAGTCTTTAATGCTTTCAAAAATTTCTTTTCACCTACACTTTCTTCTATTGTATTAAAAAGTAAGACACCTTTAGTATATGTGCATTGAACATATTCTGGCTCTGTATTAAACTCATCAAGACCTCTATCCATTGTTCCATCTACACTTCCTGTTACATTTGTAAATACCTTTTCAAAAAGTTTGTAACTTTCATTAGCATTTTTTATAAGTTGTTCAAAGTTTTGTCCATATTCATTACTTTCTCTAAAAAACATTAAAGTGCTATATTCTGCTAGTCCCTCATCCATCCAAGCATGATTATATTGGTCATTTCCAACAACACTATACCACCATTGATGTGCAATTTCATGCACTATTACATAATCTAAATCTTCTTGTGAATTATATTTATCACTAATTAAAACAAGTTGTGGATATTCCATTCCACCATGAACAAAGTTTGCCTTGACAATATTCAACTGGCTATATGGATATTTTCCAAATAAATTATTGAAAGTTTGCAAAGCATCTACCGACACTTTCAAACAACTTTGTAAATTGTCATCATTTTGGTAACCAAAATAATTCACGGTTATTCCATCTACTGTTTGACTTATCATGTCAAATTTTTCACTTAAAACAAAACAAAAATCACGCACATTATCTGCAGTAAACCTATCTATAATTTTTTCTTCTTTTGACGTTGAACTTTCTTTTGTTCCTGTGCTTGCAATATTATACTTATTTGAATATTTTATTTGAACATCATAATTTGCCATTTCACTATAGAAAGGATCTCCATTTGAATGATATAATTCTTGACTAAATCCTTTGCCGTCTTCATATACACAAAGGATTGGATAAAAATTCCCAAAATTAATAGTATTATTCCCCTTTCCAAGTCTATGATTAATATTTGCTAGAGTTATCTCAAACTCAATATTTAATATAATATTTTCATCAGGATAAACTTCTTGATCAAGGTCAATTATTAAAATATTTTCATCACTTCCTTCAATAGAAAAGTTTAATTGACTATTTTCTGAAGTTACATTTTTAATAACAATATTTCCGTAACTTAAACCATTTGGATAAGCCTCATCTTCATTTGCTGAAGATACAACACTGGCTTTTGCCCCTTCTCTAAATGCATTAGGATATAAATGAAAATATAATGATGTAAACATATTATTATAGTTATTTACAAAATCTACTTTTTCTGTTCCTGACAAAGTATTTGTTGAATCATTATATTCTAAATCTAAATTATAACAAGTTAAGTTTTTTAGAGTTTTTTCTGAATTACAACCAAATAAAAATATAGGAAGCAATAATAAAAATGAAAAAATAAAAATAGAACTAATTAAAACTTTTCTTTTCATGTTATAATATACTTTCATTATTTATTTTATATTACATTAACTCTTATATTTTTTATTTAAGTCCAATATTTTAACAAGAACTACACCAATTTTAAAACAACACAAATTAGAATTATCAAAATTATTAAGGAAGTTGTGAGTGACTTAGGCGAACGTTTTGATTTATCAAAACAAAAATTTTAAACATATTTAAAATTTTAACTTCCTTTAGTTTCACTATATAATATTGTCGCCACCTATTTTATAAAAATTAGTCTAATGTTTTTGTTGTAAATTAATTGTAAATATGATAAAATTAACAAGGAGAAAAAAAATGGCATTTTGTAAATATTCAACTGAATTTATAGCAAACTCAAAAACGGAAATAGATAATATATTTTTAAATGATTATCTTCCTTTTGCACAACCACAATTTGTAGTTGTATATATTTACGGGCTTTATTTATGTAACAGCAATTCATTTGATAATTCAATTGAAAATTTTGCTAAAACTTTAAACATGAGTGAAGAAGATGTAATTGGTGCTTTTGAATATTGGGAAGAACAAGGGCTTGTGCAAGTTTTAAAAACAAATCCTGTGCAAATTACATATATACCACTTAAAAATGTTTTAACTGCAAACAAATTATATAAGCCTGATAAATACGCAGTTTTCAATCAACAAGCAAACGATATATTTATGGGAAAACGAAGCATTTCTAAACATGAATATGGCGAATATTATGATTTTCTTGAAAGATACCATTTTGAACAAGAAGCACTGCTCATGATTATGAAATACTGTGTAGAAACGAAGAAAAGTGCTGTAGGATATAACTATATTTTAACGGTAGCAAAAAATTGGGCTAACGAAGGTATAACGACAACTCTTCAAGTTGAAGAACGCTTAAAAACTTTTGAAGATAAAGACCCTGATATATCTGAAATCTTCAATGCTGTAGGAATTAAACGTGCACCTTATGTTGAAGAGAGAGCACTTTTAAACAAATGGCAAAATGAATATGGATTTAATCTTGATGTAATTTTATATATCTGTAAAAATATAAAGAAAAAATCTCGATTCTCTTTTGAAAAACTTGATGAAATAATCACAAAATACTATGAGATGAAACTATTTTCTATTCTTGAAATTGAGAGTTTTGAAAAAGAGAAAAAAGAATTATATTCACTTGCAAAAGAGATAAACAAAACTATTGGTGTTTATTATGAAAACCTTGAAACAATTGTTGAAAACTACATTTTAAAATGGATAAATATGGGTTTTGATAAAAATCTTTTAATTCAAATTGCTGAATTTTGTTTTAAAACATCAGTTAGAACACTTGAAGGTATGAACAATACTATTTCAAAATTTTATAAACTTGGAATTTTATCTTCAACAGCATTTAATCAATATATGGGGAATATTCTTCAAGAAGATGAAAAGATTAAAAATATTTTAGCAAAATTAAATGTAAATAGAAATGTAAACTATATTGATAGAGCAAATTATAAAACTTGGAAAAATGACTGGCAAATATCAGATGAACTTTTAGACTATGCCACAACACTATCACAGAATAAAGATAATCCATTAAAATATCTTTCTCGTGTTCTTGCAGACTGGCATGAGAAAGGCATAAAAAATGTTGATGAAGCAAAAAGCACATCACCTTTATATAGCAATGAGCAATCTAAAAAAGATCCTAACAAAAACTTTACAGGAAGAAGTTATTCTTCAGAAGAATGGAATGCTTTATATCAATCTATTGATGAAATAGAAATTTAGGAGAAAAAATGAATTCTAAAATTATTGAAAAAGTTCAAAAAATTATTGATTTAAGAAAATATCAAGCAGAAAACGAAGCAATTCAAAATAAAATAAAAGCACTGGAAAATAAAGAGTTTAAAGATATCTTTAGTTTATATATGGATAAAATGCTTGATGAAGTAAAACAAGGTGAAAAGATTTCAAAAGAAACTATTTTATTAAAAAACAATGTTGACAAAAAATTAAAAGAATTAAATCTTTTTCCTATAGAACCTCATTACTATTGCAGTAAATGTAATGACACGGGTATTATAAATGGTCAATATTGTGATTGCTTTAAAAAAGAATTAAATAAAATTCTCGTCAAAGAAAGTGGTTTTAATAAATTAGAAGATTTTGATAAAATTTCTTTAGATATATTTGGCAAACAAAAAGAACAAATAAAAAAATTATATGAAAAAATGAAAGATTGGTGCAATTCAAATTTTAATAAGAAATTAATTATACTTGGTGGCGAAACTGGTGTTGGAAAAACTTTTTTAATGAAATGTATGGCAAATGAACTTATTAAACGAAATAAAGTTGTAACATTAACAACTTCCTTCGCAATGAATCAAGACTTTTTAAAAAGTTATGCAACAAGAGATATTGAAGAAAAAGATACCCTACTTGATAAATATCTTGATAGTGAAATTTTATTTATAGATGACCTTGGAACAGAACTTCGCAAACCTGGAATAACAGTAAAATATTTATATTTAATTTTGAATGAAAGAATGATAAATAATAGACCAACAGTTATAACTACTAATTTAAAACTAGAAGATATAAATGACTATTATGATGAACGTATTGCAAGCCGTATAGGTAACAAAGAAACATCTGTTTGCATTTATTTAACAGGCGAAGACTTAAGAAGAAAAAATGATATAAAATAATAAAAAAGAATACTGATTGTATTCTTTTTTTATTTACCTAGTCAAAAATCTTCTATAAACTTTAATGTTTTTCATTTGTTCTTGATAAGTGCTTGAAGCACCATGACCACTATAAACATAATCAAACTTTAATTTCTCAAGTTTGTCAAGTGAATTTATCATCATATCTTTATCTGAATATTTTAAATCAGTTCTACCAATACTTCTTTCAAATAAAACGTCTCCAGCAAATAAATTATTATCAATTATATAACATTCACAACAAATGCTATGTCCTGGACAATAGTAATAAGAAATATCATAATCACCCAACTTTATTTCCCCATCTGCATCGAAAAATACAAAATTTGAAAAATCGGTTATTACACTTTTATCTTCACTATAAATTGCTTCGGCATCAGTTAAAGTTTGCATAATTTTTCTATTAGCATAAATTTTACAATTAAAATAATTTGCATATTCATTACAATGTTGACTATGATCATAATGCCCATGCGTCAATAAAACCCCAACAACCTTTTTACTTCCAATAATATCTTTTATTTTTTCTAAATCAGCCCCACTATCAATAATCAAAATTTGATTATTTTTTTCAACCAAATATACATTAGCATCTAAAAAATCACCTTTAACAATTTTTATCATATATGTTTTGAGCCTCCTTGTTAACTTTAATATTTCAAAATCAATCTCAAATATAATAGCACTATTTGATTTTTTTTCAAAATATATTTATTATCAACAAATTAAAATTTAATCATTTGCTTCTTTATCCATTTTATTAATGACAAATAAAACATCTTCCCAATTTTGACATCTAATCATGTTTTTATGCTCAAACATTTGATTATAAGGTTCATTCATACAAATAACAGGAATTTCTTCATCTGCAATTTCTTGAAGATTATGCACTGAATCATCAATAAATATATCTATATGATTTTCTTTTATTTGTGGAACTTTACTTTTTCCCTCTTCAGTGAAAAATATTTTATCATAACAAATTTCATTATCACTTAACCATTTTAATAAAATTGATTTACTTTTTTCTCCTATTTCATCATGATTTGTGCAATAACGTCTTGCAGTAACAATATAAATAATATGCCCCTGCTCTTTTAAATGTTTTAAAATTTCACTTGCCCCAGTCTTTCTTTTTGTTTTTTGTCCATAATCAAAAATACATTCTTGCCAAAATAAATTATCTTGTTCATCATTCCAGCCAAACATATCCTTCGTATTCTTTCCAATCAAATTTCTTTTAACTACAAAATTATGTTTTTTTGCAAAGTTCTCACATTCTTTATCAACATAAGAATATAAATCAGTCAAAACACCATCAACATCAACGCCAATTATCAAATTATTTTCCTCCAATGTAATTATCTTAATTTTAAAAGTGAAATATTTTAATTTCATTACAATATAGGCATTATAACATAATTTAACTAATTCTCAACTAAAAAATTTAAAATTAAAAATTAATTATTAATTTTATTGACTTATTAGATTAATTATTGTAAAATAATAACGTTAAAAAAATAAAGGGGTGTAGTTCATCGGTAGAATGAGAGTCTCCAAAACTCCAGAGGAGGGTTCGATTCCTTCCACCCCTGCCAAAGAAAAATACGCAAAATTATTTGCGTA
Source organism: uncultured Eubacteriales bacterium (assembly GCA_900557645.1). GTDB lineage: Bacteria > Bacillota > Clostridia > Christensenellales > UBA1242 > Caccovivens. The sequence goes on along the minus strand of USSZ01000042.1, from coordinate 39 downwards.
TTTTTTTAATAACAATTTAAAAATCAAAAATTATATATC
>USSZ01000041.1 GCA_900557645.1 uncultured Eubacteriales bacterium | reverse complement strand
TAAAATTAAATTAAACAATACTAATTTAAAAAAATAAATATAAAAATAAATTAAAATTATTGAAAATAATTATTTATTTTCGATTTTATTTTACAAATTATTTAATAAAAAAAATAAAAAAGGAGCAAAAAATGGTAACATTACAAACTGCAGAAAATGCATTAAAAAATGTCTATCTTGGCGTTGTTGCAAATCAACTTAATGTAAACGCAAATCCATTGCTTGCAAGAATTAAACGTTCAAGTAAAGATGTTTGGGGAAAGGAAATAAGAAAACTTGCACCTTTTGGTATTAATGGTGGAATTGGTGCAGGTAGTGAGACTGATCAGTTGCCAACAGCATCAGGCAATGGTTATGTTCAATTTGTTGCAGATCTTAAAAATTTATATGGTAGAATTGAAATTTCTGATAAAGCAGTAAGGGCATCTGCAAATAATATTGGTGCTTTTGTTAATCTTTTATCAGATGAAATGGAAGGACTTGTTAAAGCAAGTTCATTTAATTTAGGAAGAATGTTGTATGGAGATGGCACAGGTCTTCTTGCAACAGCATCAAGTGTTTCTGGAAAAACTGTTACTTGCGATAAAGTTAATAACTTAATTGAAGGTATGCTTATTGATGTTTATAAATCAGATGCTAAAAGCAATACATCACCTTTAAAGGTTGTTTACGTTGATAGAGTAAACAAAACTTTTACTTATGAATGTAGTGCAGATGTAACAATCGCACAAAACGATAAATTCTATGTTCAAGGTTCAAAAGACTTTGAAATTTCAGGGCTTGGTAGAATTTTTGACTCTGCTCAAGATACAATTTATGGAGTAAGTAAAACTACTTATCCTTGGCTTAAACCTTTTACAAGCACATCAGAAAAAGAAATATCAGATATAGCAATTCAAGAAGCAATTGATTTTCTTGATATGAATGTTGATTCTCAAATTAATTTTATAACTTGCTCAAGCAAAGTTAGACGTGCATATCAAGAATATTTAGGTGCATATAGAAGAAACATTGATATTACAGAACTTGAGGGTGGATATAAAACTATCACACATAATGGTATTCCAGTCGTTGCTGATAGATTTGTTGATGATGATACAATGTATTTATTAAATACTAATGATTTCACTTTGCATGAACTTTGTGATTGGAAATGGCTTGAAGGTGAAGACGGAAGAATCTTGAAACAAAATCAAGGATATCCAACTTATAGTGCAACTCTTGTAAAATATGCTGAACTTATTTGTGATAAGCCTTGTGGACAAGCAAAAATTTCAGGGATTAAATCAACAGTTACAAATCCTTTTAGCACTGTTGTAAATGTAAATAATTCTACAGAAGAGACAGTTTAGTGCATTTGATTATAAATATATTTCTTAGGTTTATAAAAAAAATAAAAAGGCAAAAAATTTTTGCCTTTTTATTTAATTTTTAAATTTATAAACACAAAAAGTAAGAAATATAATTAATTTAATGATTAAAATAAAAATTATTTGCTTTTATATTAAAATATTGGAGGTTATTTTGAATAAAGATTATGTGATAATTAAATGTGATTGTTGGTTTATTGCTCAAAGATTGAAAGAGATTGATTCAAGTTATTATATTGTTTTCAATCTTTCAAATCAAAAGTATGAAGTGCATTCTTACTTGCAGGCAAAAAATAGTTATTGTTTTACTTTGCCATTTAATGAACTTGATGAAAGAACATTAAATTTTGCTTTAAAAACTAGGAGAGAAAATCAAGACCAGTTAATTAAAGAAATTGAAGAAAATAACCGTGTTATTTATGAAAAAAATATAAAAGAACAAATAAATACGTTAAAGGAGGCATTATGCTTGTAAAAGATGTGATAATTCTGGCTTGTGAGTTTACTGAAAACAATGACCTTGCAAAGAGTTTAAGTAATAACAATTTAGATGAAGACCAAAGTCTTATAGTTGATAGTTTAGTAAAATGCTTTAATTTAGTAAATAATGAAATTTGCAGTGAATATATGCCTTTAATTAAACAAGAAAAAGTTCAAATGCAAGATTTTAAATGCCAATATTCTCAATTATCTGATAAGGTTTTAGATATTATCTCTATTGTTGATAGAAGGGGGAACAAGGTTAAATTTAAATGTTTCGATAATTATTTCATTGCTTTTGCAAATGAAGTATATGTGAAATATACATATGTTTCACAAGATAGTCATTTAGAAGATGAAATATTTACAACAATTCCTGAAAGAGTATATGCTTATGGTGTTGCACGTGAATTTTATTTTATGCAAACATTATTTGATGAAGCAGATGTTTGGGAAGAGCGATTTAAAAATAGTTTAAGTATTTTGACTAGAAAAAAGAATGAAATAATTATGCCTCGGAGGAGGTGGATTTAATGTTTTATAAAAATAAAATTAAAACTTTAAAAACAAAAGAAAAAGAGTTTGCTTTTGATTATTTTTCAATTTGTCCTAATTTGCAAATTGATGAAAATATGGTAGAAGAAGGGCATGCAATAACTACATATAATTTTATCACAGAAGACAAAACTTTAAAATCGGGATATGGCTTTAAAGATGTTCAAATGCCAACATCTTCCTCTAATTTAGATGATGAGAGCAAGGTTACACTACGAGGTAATGAAGTTAAAGCAATTTGGAAATTGAAATGGTATAATATAAACACCGATACTGATAATTATTATCTTTTCTATTTTAATGATGAGAATTTAATTTGTTATGATAATATGTTCTCGATAAGACCTGCTACATTAATAATTCCTAATGATTATACAGAAACACCTTATGTGGTTTATTATAGACAAGATGGTTCTGATTGTTTATTACTTTCAGGTGAAGGTGGTGGCTTGACAATAATATCAGGAAGTAGTTCTCAGTCAAGTGATACAGCACCTCTTATTATTTCATGTTGTTCTCATTATGGAATGATGTTTGCAATTACGGCAGACGCAAGAGGAAAATTAATTTATAGTGAAGATACCGATATTTTAGAATGGACTGATGAGAAAACGAAAGATTTAGATTTTAGTGATGAAAGAGGTGATTTGAATAAATTAATGTCATTCAATGATTATATTTATATCTTTCGAGATTATGGTATAACTAAAGTTTCTGTTTATAGTTCTGATGATGAATTTTCTATTAGTCATATGTATTTGGCAGATAATTATATTTATCCTAATTCAATTTCACAAAGTGGAGACAATATTTATTTTTTAGAAGATAGTGGGATTAAAGTATTTAATGGTTCATCAGTTAAAAACATTAATTTAGATTGTATAAATCTTTTAAAAAATTGTGATAATCGAAATTGCTATGGGGTTTGTTTTAAAGGTAAATATTATCTTGCTTGTAGAGCAAACTTTAACGATGGAAAGGAAATAGGTTGTGAAAAAAGTGAACTAGGTTACAAAAATAACACATTAATTATTTATGATATAGAATCTAATCATGTAGATATAGTAAGAGGCGTTGATATAAATCAAATGCTTGCTTTTATAAATCCTTATAAGTCTAAATTATTTGCTTGTTTTAATAATGATTATATTAATAAAATTGGAGAAATAACCACAGAAGGAAAAATATTTGATGAAAATGAAGAAGCAAGTTTTTTAAGTGGGAAAATAGATTTTGGGCTGCCTGGAATTAAGAAAAAAATCAAATATTTCTTAATTAAAAGTATATATGATTGTAAAATTGAATTTATTTATGAAGGCAAAACAAATATTATAGATGTTAAAGGGTGTGATAAAATACAAAAGATTAATGCAAATATAGTTGGCAGACAATTTCAAATAAATATATTAAAAACTGAAGCACAGGCAAATATTAGTAATTTTATTCTAACAGTGAGAGTTCCTAAATGAAATTAATTTACAGAAATCATATTGAAAAATTGAAGGAAGAAGAAAGAAAAGTCGCAAGAAATTTAACTAAATATATGTTAGATATTGATAAAAAAGAGAGGAAAATATGGATTTCTGGTCAGAACTTATTAAAATAGTTGTAAGTAATGGTATATTTGCAATGCTCTTTGTATTTTTATTTATTTATCAATTAAAAGATAGTCGTAAACGTGAAGATGAATATAGGATTATCATTGATAATTTGTTTCAACATTTAGAAATTATTGAAGAAGTTAAAGATGAAGTTGAAGATTTGAAGCAAATTGTTATACAAGGAGAAGAAGATGAACGGGAAATATAAGAATTATAGTTTTTGGACGGCTTTAGCCGGTGCTGTAGTTGTCTTTTTAAATGCAATTGGAGATTGTTTTGGATTTTCAATTGATAATGAACTTGTTTCAGGGCTAATTATGTCAGTTGCAGGTTTGCTTGTAGTTTTTGGTGTTGTAACAATGCCGACAAATAATAAAGAAAATGGGGAAGTTTCAGAAAATCTTGAACAAGAAGAAAAGCAAGAAAGTAATAAAGATGAAATAAAAGACAATGAGGGAATTGAAGAGAAAAATGATGAAAATCAAAAAATTGTTTTAAATCAAAACAGTGTAATTACGAAAGACGATACAAAAGAAGGTATATAAAAAAATACACCGAGAATTCGATATCTTAACAATTTCAAAATTGTAAGATGTCAGTTCTTGGTGTATTTTTTTATTTTTAAGCAATAGGAGTATCAGAACTATCAATAATTGCTATACCTGTATAGAATTTATAGTTTTTATTGGCATCTCCTGGTTTTTTCAAAACTTTGTAAGTGATTTCAAGATAATCGCAACCATCTTGACCTGCAAACATTTCATGGTTAAGTTTACCAGAAATGTATGTATGATTTTCGTCAACAAGAGGATCGTCTTCAGTTGGCTCAACTATAGAATACCATTTTCTAACATCAGTTGTTCCTACTAGAACGATAGGACTTCTTGAAACTAGGATAGAACCATCATAATTTGTTGCTTTCATATCTTCAGTCATAAGAATTTGATTTCCAATATTAGGATTGAAAGCATTTACTGGGAGTGCATCTCCAAAGTAATTATTTTCCCACATTTTACCAATGCTTGAGAATTCAACACCACTTACGTGGTCTGCAGGGGCGATACCATCACCAGCACCATTCTCACCATCAAATGGCATATATTCAATGTCATAAGGGCCATCATATACTTTTGCGACTTCAGATGCAAGAGTGCAGTAAACATTGTTTGCGTGGTTATAATAATTTAAGTCAACTTGAATTTCAATGTAATCAGTGCCAAATTGTCCTTCAGTAGTGCCACTAAGGTCTGCATCGTATTTAAGAGCAATATACATATTTTCAATAAATTGAAGTTGATTAAGCATTAATACGACAGATTGATATTCAAGAGGAAGGATAGCAACTTCAGATTGTCCTTCTTCATATTTAGGGAAGTTTGCGTCATCACCAATAATGAAAGTGTTCCCTGCATATTCTTTTATTTCAGAAGCCAAGAATCTTTCGTCAATGTTTGCATCTCCACCTTCGCCACTGATAGAGACAAGCGAACAAACACCTTCAATAATGTTGTGGACAACTTCTTGATATCTTCTGCCAAACTCAACAGAACTTGCATCATTTGCATCGAATTTATAAGAAACCTCATAATCTGTTCCTTTATAAGTTCTTACTTCAGTAATGTTAGAGAAAATGTTTATATTATCATTTGAATAAGCCGTAGGTCCAATAATGTTTTGAAGAATCCAGTTTTCAATTTTTGTAATTTGAAGTTGTGTTAAACCAACAAAAGAACCAGTTTCATTAAATAAATTTTGAATATATTCAAGTGCAACATCAACACTGCTTTTAGTGCCTTCTGCAACGAAACCAGAAACATTCATTGAATAGAAATATTCAGTGCCCCCAACAGTGCTAGGTGAGTGAGAAACAGTGATTTGATTTGGTTCAAGGTCAAGTGCGTAGCAATAGATTGCATATTCAAGTGCTTTAGTGAATTCAGAATAAGCATCATAATTTTTTTCAAGACTTGCTCCAGTTGCCGATGTTAAAAAGTTTTGTTGATATAAACTGTTACTATTACTATAATAGTTGGCAATATTTGTTTCATAATTAGACTCATCTTTAAATAAACCATATATATGACCATTTTCAATAATAGGAGATAAGTCAATGTTCCATATATCATTATACTTTAAATATCCTTCTAAACCTTCTACGTCATAATCAAAAGACCAATTCCAACCATTTTGAAAATTTGCACCAACAAGATAATAATTTTCAAAAGTGTTTAAATTATATTTTGTTGTATAAGTCGAATATTCTTCGCTTGTATTTTCTAGTTTTGTGCTATTTTTATAAATTTCAAAAGAACCATCTTCTAAATATTTTATTGTGATAACATCTTGTCCTTCTTTAACTTCTATATTGTTTACTGTTCCTAAAGTGTCAACTTTATAACGGACGCTGTCGTAAAGATAAGGTAGAAATTCTTCTTTATCATTTGTTGTAAACTGTGGAGCATACTTAATTAAATCATTATTAATAGTGCCTTCATCTTCATTATGTATAGGTAGTGCATATATATTATATAGAGTTGTCATTATATAATATGCATATTGTCCATAATAAATATTTTCTTCTTCTGCAGTTCCACCAGAACCTGTGTTGAAGTCATAACTATCTGGTCGGTATAAAACTTTGATTCCATACATATCTAAAGTTTTTGTGTCTTCAAAATCTGTATCAGAATCTTCATAGTCTTCAGGGGTTGAGCCCATACAACCAACACAAACAAATGCCATACAGCATATTAAACAAATACTAAATATTCTCATCCATATCTTTTTCATATTTATATTTTAACCTATTTTTTTTATTAAATCAACATTTTTAAACAATTTATTATATTTTGTAAAAATTTAAATGATATATAAGGTTAAAGATAGGGGAAAGTTTTTTTATATTAGTGATAATTTGAAGTGAATGCAATATCGTGAAATATGTCGAATAATGGCATATTTGTAAAATTATTTACAAAATGTCATTATTTGTTTTTTATAATTGTCGAAATATAGATAATTTTGATATATTTGTAAAAAATTAATTTATTTTGTAAAAAATATAAATGTGATAACTGTCGAAAATTGGCATATTTTTACAAAATACTTTTTTGTGGAAAGATTGATTTTTTAATTAATTTTATCGAATTTTGTCGAAAAATAACATAATTTTACAAAAGTCCGATATTTTTACAAATATGTCAAAATTCGACAATAAGAAATTAAAATAAACAATATTCTTTTATATATATAATATATAGAAAAACATTGAATACAGAAACCGGTTATGATATAATAAAACAAAGGAGAGGGTATGGAATATATAGTAGGGAAATTGACAA
>USSZ01000040.1 GCA_900557645.1 uncultured Eubacteriales bacterium | reverse complement strand
TATTTATTTAATAAAAAACCTTTTTAGGTTTTTTATTTTTATTAAATTAATATTTTGAAATATTATATAAATTATGTTAAAATATTATATATGAATATTGTTGATATTATAAAAAGCACTAAAGATTTTCAAATGCTTTGCGAAGAAATAAAAAAACAGAATATTTCAAAATCAATTCTTTTATATTCAAAAGATAAATTTTATGCTGATATGTTTTCTAAAATGCTTGCAATATTATTATTAAATGATGGGGAATTCTGTGAAAATGAAAATTATGTGAAAGTTATGGCAAATAGTCATCCAGATGTAAAAACATATCCACAAAAGGATAAATTATTAGTTGCAGATAGTGAAGAGATAGTTATGGAAAGTTATATAAAACCTATCTTCTCTGACAAAAAAATATTTATAATAAGAAATATAGATAATTCTATGGAAAGTGCTCAAAACAAATTGTTAAAAGTTTTGGAAGAGCCACCACAAAATGTTTATTTTATAATTACTTGTTTTAATCCAAATTTGTTGCTTCCAACAATTAAATCAAGATGTAATAAAATTGAACTAGCAAAAATTGATAAAAATCTTATTATGGAAGCAATAAAAGATAATGATAATAAGTCGCTTATAACTGCAATAAGTGATGGACATCTAGGAAGGGCAATAGAACTTGCAAAAAATAATGAAATTAATCAAATTTTTGAACTTGCTTTGTCTATTGTTACCAAGATGAAATCAAGTAAAATGGTTTTAAGTTTTTCAAATAAAATTAATAATTTTAAAGATGATTTAACTCTTCTGATTGAAATTTTTTGCATGATTCTTGAAGATATGCTTTTTATAAAGACTGAAAAATACGATTATTTAAAATTTAAAGAATATAGAAAAGATTTAGAAGAAGTTATTGATGAATATTCTGTCAAGGCAATTTGCGAAATACAAAACAATGTAAATAAAGCACTTAAAGAAATTAGTTATAACGGAAATATTGTCTTGATTATTGAAAATTTGCTTCTCAATATTTTGGAGGTTAAATATATATGCAGGTAGATGTTGTTACTGTAAAATTTAATAAAGGAAGTCATGGCTATTGGTTTAGTCCTAATGGTTTAGATTTACATCTTGGAGATTTGGTTATTGTAGATACAGATAAGGGGAAGGATATTGTTAGAGTTACAAAAGAAATAGAGTCTGTTGATAGCAGTGAACTTGCAGAACCTTTAAAAAATGTTTTAAAGATTGCAGAACCAAATGAAATTAAAATGGCTGATGAAAATTATAAAAAGGCAGAGAATCTTCTTCCAGAAATAAAAAATTTTGTTAAACAGGAAAATCTTGATATGAAGGTTATTTCTGTAGAAAGTAATTATAATTTTTCTCGTCTTACTATAAATTTTACATCTGAAAATAGAATTGATTTTAGAGATCTTGTCAAGAAACTTGCAGAAAAGTATAAGACCAGAATTGAGTTAAGACAAATAGGACCAAGAGATACTGCAAGATTGCTTGGTGGTTTTGGCCCTTGTGGAATGGAATGTTGTTGTTCAAAAGGGTTTGGGATAAATGATCATGTTTCCATTAAAATGGCGAAAAATCAAAATTTAAGTTTAAATCCTAATAGCATTAGTGGACTTTGTGGAAAACTGCTTTGTTGTCTTGCTTACGAAAATCCTTATTATGTTGAAGTTTTAAAAGTTATGCCCAAGGTTAATTCAATCATAAAGACTCCAGATGGTGAAGGTCGTGTGATGTATAATGATTTATTTAATAAAACAGTATCTGTCAAATTTCAAACTGAAAGCACAAGTGAAATAAAAGTTTTTCATGTTGAAGATTGCAAATTCGATAAATAAGGGGGAATTATGGACGTAAAACTTGAAAAAGACGAGAGATTAGAAGATTTACAATGTAAAGGACTGAAAATTATTCAAAATAAAAATTATTACACTTTTACTTCAGATTCTGTTATTTTAGCAAACTTTATAAAGTTGAATAATAAAGATAATTGTGTGGAAATAGGCACAGGTTGTGGTGTTATCTCTGTTTTATTAAGTGCAAAAACAGATTTTAATAAAATTATCGCTTTTGAGATTCAGTCTGAAATGGCTAGGATTGCTGAAAAGAATATATTATTAAATAATTTAGAAGAAAAAATTCAAGTCATAAGTGATGATGTGCGAAATTATCGTCAACATTGCAAACCCGAGTCTTTTGATGTTGTATTTTCTAATCCTCCATATATGAGAACTGGAAATTCAAAAAATATTAATGAAAGCAGAAATATTGCAAGGCATGATTATAGTCTTCCTCTTGATGATTTGTGTAAATCTGCGTATGGTCTACTTAAGTTTGGGGGAAGTTTTTATGTGGTTTATACGGCAGAACGAACGGCAGAATTAATTGACACTCTTATGAGTTATAGTTTAGAGCCAAAGAAAATGTTTTTCACTGAAAATGGAAAAGGAAAAGTGATTTTGGTTGTAATAGAAGCAGTAAAAGGTGGAAAACATGGGGTTGAGGTTTTGCCTCATCTTGAAACAAATGATTCTACAGGAGAATATTTAAAATTATTACAAACAAAATATTTTGGGAAGTAATAAAGTATTTAGATTTTTATTTTATGACATTTTCTAATGATTGATATTTTTAAAATAAAAACTTGAAAACTATTTTTGTTATTTGATTAGTCTTTACATTGTTTATATTTTTAGGTATTGACATTGATTATAGCATAAGATATAATTGTAGTAGATAGGGGGATTATATGTTAAATAAAAGCAAATATATAAAATTTGTAAGCGATATTTTAGAGGACGTTTATATTGAAATTAAACAAATTAAAAGTGAATGTAAGGACGATACAGATTTATTTAATTCAGAGATACATGATTTTGTAAGAAACTCACCTTTTAATGAAATAGTATCAAATGATGTTAAAGCAGATTCATTTATTTGTGCAAAAGAAATGAAAAAATTTTTAAAAGGTCAAATCAAAGAAATAGAATCATTATATGAAGAAAAAGACCAACAAGAATTTGTAAAGAAAATGCTTGAATATTTTGAATTTTCACCTTTAAAAAGATATTTCATGGAGAATAATGATTTTTCTTTTTTAGTAGAAGAACTTTTAGACCAAAAATATGATTTCGTAAAAGATTATATTCGTGGCGAAAAAGCAGAAAAAGATGAAGATGTGAGAGCATTAATGGAAAAGATTATAAGTAATCCTGGTGAAGTTGATTTTATAGGTAAGGGTGCTTTGGAATCAAGCCCTAGACTAAAAACTTTTGCTTGTCATATTCTTGCAAAGGAGAGAGAACAAGCAAGAATTTGCGAAAACTATGAGCGTTTAAAAGAAATTGAAGAAGTAAAAAGTTCTTTATTAAAGCGTGATAGCGAGGTTCAAGAAGATTTTAATGGTGGAGAACAACACTTACATCAAAGAATTTCTGATGCGATTGCTGAAGATATGATTAATTTTGAGAATGAAAATAATTAAATAAAAAACAAGCAAAACGCTTGTTTTTTTATTTAAAAATTTATCAAAAAATATTTTTTTATTAATTGTGATAATTAAATATTATAAAAAAATTAATTATAAATAATTTATTTTTTATTATTTATTTTATTTTTTTTATTAAATTTTCACACTTAAAATATAGAATTAAATAAATTGTTATACCAATCAATGTTATAAATAATAAATAAATAGCAAAATATTGTGAAAGAGAAAAGATTGCATTGATTTGTGTAGAAAGCAACATATAGATTAAAAATGGAATAAGTGTTAAAGCCATTGCTATTATCATTGTCATAAATAGACTTAAACCTTGTTTGATTGCTTGATTTTCATTTGTCCAATGGAGTTTTGGCCATTTTAAATTACAAAGCATTCCTATTCCACTGAAAGTAATCATTGAAACAATTGGGACAAAAAGTGTTATGATTATCAAGTCTATACTGCTTGGAATAATTGTTAGGAAAATAATATCTCCTATAAAAATAAAAGGTAAAAATAGTATTATATTAAATAGTATTTTGGAAAATATAATTTTTCTTGAAGATAATGGCAAACTTCTTAATATAAAAAACTTATTTCCTTCAATTGAAATTGATACAGAAGTAGGACTACTTAAGCCTAAACACATAGCACTAAAACATATATACATTAAAATGAAATATTCTGCTGGAAAATCTTGCGTTGGATTTATTGTCATTTGTTTTGCACTAATTCCCATACTTACTGCTAATACAATTACCAAAATAGGGCCTATTAAACAATTTATAAAATAAGAAGGACTAAAGAAAAATGTTCTAGTTTCTTTCTTTAGTAATGTAAATATAATATTTGATTTTTGATATGTTATCGGTTTTAATTTCTTTTTGCGTTGAGATGAAATATATGTCGAGTTAATCTTTTTATAGCCAATTGTAACAATCAAGATTCCTATAATAGAATAAATAATTGATAGTGCTAAAAATATTAAAAAAGATATACCTGAAAGCGTTGTTATACTATCAAAAAGAAAATAGATATGAGGAAAAACGATTTTTATCCAAAGGGGAATGCCTTGAGCAAAAAGTTCTTCCATAAGTCCACTATTTGCTATCGTTATAAATGATATTAAAAGGACTGTAAAAATTATTGTTAAAATATTGTTTATAATTGAACGATTTTTTACTTTCATTGTTACAATATTTATAAAAAATGCAATAATATTCCCTATAAGTTGTGTAAAAGTAGGAAGAAAAAATAAAGCGACTAATGAAAATAATATTGCCAAGACGTTAATAGGACAAAATATAAAATAAACAATAAATGCAGGAAGGGCAACAATAATACTATACAAAAGTGAAGTGAAATAAGAACTTAAATATTTTGCAGTAATTATTGATGATGTTTTAATTGGCATTGATGCCAAGAGCGAATAATCTTTATTTTTATAATATTGATTTTGTCCATCGTATGCTGTCATTATAAGCACCATAAAAGATGCAAACATAAGCCCCATTATTAAAACAAATTCTGGTTTTCCAATTGCTGAAAACTGCTCTGCAGTTCCATAATAAGCAACTCCCATTGATATTGCAACAATCAGAAAAAGAAATATGATAAGTAAAGAATTTCCTATTTTACTTTTTATTTTTTTTGATTGAAAAAATTGCGATAAAGTTTGTTTAAAATATATGTTTGATAATTTAAGTGCGATCTTCATTGGCGATCTCCAAAAAGATATTTTCAAGACTATTATTATTTGTTATATTATGCATATTATCGTATGCAACAAGTTTTCCTTCCTTTATAATTGCTACATGAGAACAAATTTTTTCGGCGACATCTAATACGTGTGTTGAATAAAAAATAGTTGTTCCATCTTTTGCAAGATTTTGCATAATCTCTTTAAATGCATGACTACTTATTGGGTCTAATCCAACAAAAGGTTCGTCCAAGAGTAATAATTGAGGTGAGTGTATTAATGCAGAAACCAAAGCAAGTTTTTGTTTCATTCCATGACTATAACTTGAAATAGGTGATGACAAATCGTTGTATATCTCAAGTTGTTTTGCATATTGTTCTATCTTTGATTTACGATCATCAGATGAAACATTATATATATCTGCTATAAAATTTAAGTAATCAATTCCCTTTAAATGTTCATATAGATCGGGGTTATCGGGAATGTAAGCAATTATCTTTTTTGCTTCAAGAGGATTTTTATTAATGTCAATTCCGTTTATTTCAATTTTGCCTTCAAAATCAATTATACCAGCGATTGCTTTTAAGGTTGTTGTTTTTCCAGCACCATTATGTCCAATAAATGCACAAATTTGATTATTAGGTATTTCTAAAGATAAATCATTGACTGCAATTTTGTCGCCATATTTTTTTGTTAAATGTTCAATTTTTAACATATTGTTCTCCTATAATTATTAATGTTTATTATAACATATTTATTATGCTATATGAAATTTATTTATAAAAAAGAATCTTAATTCTAGTGAATATTAAAAGTTTTTGTCAACTAAAGATATTAATTGAGTTAAAAGCACTATAGGAAGTAAAATTTTGAAAAGTTCAAAATTTTAGAAAGGTAAGTTTCTGCAAGTGTAACTTGCCTTCCTATAGTGAACAGGGGAATTTGATAATAAAAATTATATTTATATGAAATTAAAGATATATAAATTTAAAGTTGGTGAATAAAAAAAATCTTTAATAATCTATTTTAACCAAGTAAAAATCCTTGTATTATCATATTTTCTGCTTCTTCTTTAGACAGTCCCAAAGTCATAAGTTTAATAAGTTCATCTCCAGCAATTTTTCCAATGGCAGCCTCATGGACAAGAGATGCATTTGAATCTACAGCATCAATCATTGGAATTGAAACAATTCTTGAATTATTCAGAACAATTCCATCACATTCAACATGACCAAAGCATTCATTTTTACCGATTAAATTTGATTTGAATTCTTGATATGAATTGTCTTTTGCTACACTATGACTTACAACTTCTACTGAAGAATGTTTGCCTTCTAGATCTACTTTAAATTGTGTTTTTGCCGTTTGATTTTCTGTTGTAAGTAAGTTTTCTTGTATCGTTAGTTTTGCATAGTCTTTTAATTTTGCAAAAGTTTTTCGAATGGTAGAAGTTACGCCTTCAAGTTGAGTGGTTTCTAAAAGCATTTCACTATTTTCTTTCATAAATATTTTAGTTATAGGGTTTAAAACTTTTCCACCACTACCATTTCCTTCTCCTACGTGTCTTTCAACATATTTGACCTTGGCATTCTTGCCTACATGAAAAGAATGAATCCCATTATGAACACTTGTATTGCAAGTTTTATTGTGTATGCCACAACCAGCAACTATTGTTACATCAGAATTCTCTCCTATATAAAAGTCATTATAAACAAGGTCATTAAGTCCACCAACAGTAATAATTACAGGTATATGGACACTTTTATTTTTTACATTAGGTTTGATTATTATGTCAATTCCACTTTTGTTTTGTTTAGGAATAATTTCAATCTCTTTTGTTGATTCTCTACCTATTGATTGTCCATTTTTACGAATATTAAAAGCGCCACTAGGAATGGTATGTAGATCGGCAATTTTTTCTAGTAATTTTTTCTCTATATTATTCATTTTCACCTCGAAGTTTGTTGCATTTGTTGTTTTCAATCATAGGTAAAACTTCATTTAAAGAGCCAACTTTAAAAGAAGAAGTTTCATCTGTTAAAAAAGAACCACCAATAAAAGAAAGTACAGAAAAAATGATAAACCCATTCCAAGAAATAGAAACAGAACCTGAAATAATGGACTTTGATATAACAAACCAAACATTTGAAAATCCAGCTGTATCACCAATTAAAGACACAGAGGAAAATAGTATTATAGAAGAATATAGACAAAGCAAAGAAATGCCTTTACAACCTGAAGAAACTTCTTCTGAATTAAAAAGCTTAAGTAAAGCAATAAATTCAGCAAGAGAAGAAGCAAGAAAAATAGAAAACATGGGCTTTAAAGTAGATACAGAAGAATTTGACTTTGAAGATATGTATCAAATAATAATAAAAATTCAAAAAGATTAGAAAATTTTACTCTAATCTTTTTTTAGTTTCTTACATAATTTGGTTCAGTCCCCTTAACAAAATATAACAAATCTTTAACAGATAAATCAGTAGTACTTCCATTTATCGGATTAACGATACTTCCAGTAACTCCCCTAGGAATATCATACCAATTTGTTTCTTTTCCTTCTAAATAACTCTCTATCCCCCTAGCCCATATTCTCTTAGGAATTTTACTACTGACATC
>USSZ01000039.1 GCA_900557645.1 uncultured Eubacteriales bacterium | reverse complement strand
TATTTAATAATTAATTATTTTTTATTAATATTATTAAATTATTTAATTTTAATTATATTTTTTTTATTAATAATTAAATTATTTAAAATTTTCCACCTTGTTTTATATATTTATCTCTATCTAATGTTTTATCAACAAATAAAATACCATCTAAATGGTCAACTTCATGACAAATACAACGAGCAAGCCACTTTTCTCCTTTCAAGGTAAAAGGATAGCCATATCTATCATAAGCCTTTACTGTTATTTCATAAGGTCTTTCAACTCTTCCTCTAAAATTTCCAACAGAAAGACAACCTTCTTCTTCAACATCTTTTCCTTTTCTTGATATGATTTCAGGATTTATAAGTTCTATAAAAGCATTGTTAACATCAATCACAATAACCCTGCGAAGCACCCCTACTTGTGGTGCAGCAAATCCCATACCATCATTTTCATACATAGTTTCTTTCATATCATCAAGAAGTTCCCAAAGCGACTGGTCAAAATCTTTAACAGGTTTAGATTTTTTTCTAAGTGAACTCTCTCCGACTTTCACAACTTTTCTAATAGCCATTTTAACTCCTTTTAAGATAGATTTTGTGGATTTACCTCAAAGAAAACAGAATTTTTAGAAGACTTATCAACAATATTAAATACGTCTTCTTCGATTTCATCTGCCCTATCAAGTGTAAAACGCATCATAATCTGATATCTATATTTATCTTGCAATCTTTTAATAGGTGATTTCATAGCATCTAAATAAATTAAATCATCACCATATTTCTCTTTTAATTTTTCTATTTCAGTATAACATATTTTAAGCAATTCTCGAACATAATTTTCATCATGATCAGCAAATAGAACACGCAAAATTCTAGTGAATGGTGGAAACTGGGCTGTTTGTCTTATATTTTCTTCTTTTCTGAAAAAACCTTTATAATCATAATTTGAAGCAAACTTATATACATAATGTCTTGGTGAATAAGTTTGTAAAACAACCTTTCCTTCACTTTCACTACGTCCTGCTCTGCCAGCAACTTGAGTAATGAGTTGAAAAGTCCTTTCTGTGCTTCTATAATCTGCATGGTATAAACTTTGATCAGCATCAACAATACCAACTAAAACAACATTTTCAAAATCATGTCCTTTGGCAATCATTTGCGTTCCAACAAGAATCCCTGGTAAACTATTTCTAAACTCACTTAAAATTTTTTGATGAGCATTCTTTGTAGATGTAGTATCATTATCCATTCTCAAAATTTTTACTTCTGGAAATAATTTTTGCAATTTATTCATTACTTGTTCTGTTCCCACAGCCCCTTGTTTAATCTTATCACTTCCACATTTAGGACATTTATCTAAAACCTTAAATTGTTTTCCACAATAATGACATTTTAATCTATTGTCTTCTCTATGATAAACTAAACTCACATCACAATCACTACATTTTGCGATATAGCCACATTCACGACATCGCATAAACGAAGAATAACCACGTCTATTAATAAAAATCATAGCCTGTTTTTTATTGTTGACTACATTAACAAGATCTGCTAAAAGTTGATTTGAAAATATTCCACTGTTGCCCATTCTAAGTTCATTCATCATATCTATTATTTGAACTTGTGGTAATTCTCTACCATTTGCCCGAACTGGCATTTCGACTAATTGCCATTGCCCATTTTTAGCCCTCTCATAACTTTCTATAGAAGGTGTTGCACTGCCAAAAACAAGAGGACACCCATTTTGTCTTGCCCTAAATTCTGCTATATCATGAGTGTCATATCTTGGATTTGATTCAGATATATAACTTTGTTCATGCTCTTCATCAACAATAATAATACCCAAATTTTCAATTGGAGCAAAAACTGCTGACCTTGCACCTATTGCAATTCTTGCTTGACCCGAGAACAATCTTTTCCATTCATCAAATCTTTCACCTGCTGATAGCCCACTATGAAGAAGTGCCACAAGATCACCAAATCTAGATTTAAAATTTGACATAATTTGAGGAGTAAGTGAAATTTCTGGAACAAGCATGATTGCATTTTTACCATTTTCTAAAGCCCTTTCTATTAAATGCATATAAACTTCAGTCTTTCCACTTCCAGTAACTCCATGCAAAAGATATGTTTTATTTTCAATTATTGTATTTAATGCATTCTTTTGACTTTCATTTAAAATAATATGCTTACTTTCTTGAGATAAAACAAACGGTTTTCTTTGAATTTGTATTTTTTCTTTTATTACATATTCTTTTTCTGTCAATGCTTTCAAAGCACTATAGCCAAATAGTTTAACAAGTTCACTAGACGACTCTCGATTTTTAATTTTCAAGTAATCAACAAGTTCTTGTTGTTTTTTTGCTGACTTTGATAAAACAATTTCAATATTTTCATTAAGATGATAAAATGTTTCAAAAAGTTCTTTAACCTTTCCTTCTCTCATTTCAGAAGGTAAAAACAATCTTAAAATAGAAGCAAGTTTTAAATGATTTTTCTTTGCCATAAATTTCATAAGTTCAAGCATTTGTGGTTTAATTGCAGGAAAATCTTCTATTTTAGAAATTATAGATTTCAATTTATCCTTATCATAATCACAATTATCTTTAATATTAATTATATATCCTTGTAAAACTCGCTTGCCAAAAGGAACATAGACACGCATACCTATGTTGACATCTAAAGCATCTGGAATAATATATTCAAAGACCTTATCAAGAGCCTTTGCATCTTGGTCAATAATAATTTCTGCAAACATACTAGATAAATTATATCATATATTTTGATTTCAAACAATCTTAAAAATAAAAATTAAAGCAAAATAAAAGGAGATTTATCAATCTCCTTTTAAAATATTATAAATGACTTGGCTTTACCTTGCCAGCAAGTATTTCTTCACAAGCAATAGTAATTGCTTTTTTATCTTGATCAGCGAGTTCAAGTCTTCTAACACTTTCAATTTCTTTTGCTCTTTTTGCAATAACAGTGCATAAAACATATCTGTTATTATTTGTTTTTGCTAAAAGTTTATCAATTGATGGTTCAATCATCATAATAATCACCTCTAATATCTAATTTGCAAAAAAATTATAACACAGGAATTAAATTTTGTAAAGCAATTTATTTATTTTAGAAAATAATTAAGGTTTTATTAAAAACTAATAAAAATATATTAAAAATTGTTTTTAATATATGAGGTGCACCCCATAATAGTGGTTTTTTATTATCTAGGATTTTTAATATTTGCTTGTGCTGCAGCAAGTCTTGCAATAGGAACTCTAAATGGAGAACAAGAAACATAAGAAAGTCCTGCATTATGACAAAATTCTATTGAAGAAGGGTCTCCACCATGTTCACCACAAATTCCAAGTTTTATATCTGGTCTTGTAGATTTTCCTAAATCACAAGCCATTTTTACAAGTTTACCAACGCCATTTTGGTCAAGTCTAGCAAATGGATCACTTTCAAAAATTTTCTTTGAATAATAAACATCAAGGAATTTACCTGCATCATCACGACTAAAACCATAAGTCATTTGAGTTAAGTCATTTGTTCCAAATGAGAAGAATTCAGCATATTTTGCAATTTCATCTGCAGTAACTGCCGCACGAGGGATTTCAATCATAGTTCCGATTTTATATGTGAGAGTTACACCATTTTCTGCAATAACTTCATCTGCTTTATTCGCAACTATATCACGAACATACTTAAATTCTTTCCAATCACAAGTTAAAGGAATCATAATTTCAGGAACAATATTATATCCCATTTCCTTATTTACACTAATTGCAGCCTCAATAACTGCTTGAGTTTGCATCTCTGCAATTTCAGGATAAGTAACAGCAAGTCTAAGTCCTCTATGACCCATCATAGGGTTAAATTCATGAAGGTCAGCAACTGTTTGTTTTAATCTATCAAAAGAGATACCCATTTCTTTAGCAAGTGCTTTTATTTCATTATCTTCATGTGGTAAAAATTCATGAAGTGGTGGATCTAAGAAACGAATAGTTACAGGAAGACCTTCCATTGCTTTATAAATTCCAATAAAGTCTTTTCTTTGCATAGGAAGAAGTATTGCAAGTGCTTTTTTACGTTCTTCGACAGTTGTAGAAACAATCATTTCACGAACAGCAGGAATTCTATCTGCCTCAAAGAACATATGTTCTGTTCTGCAAAGACCAACGCCTTGGGCACCAAAATTAAATGCATTTTTTGCATCTTTAGGATTATCTGCATTTGTTCTTACTTGTAAAGCACGATATTTGTCAGCCCAATCCATTATCGTAGCAAATTCACCTGAAATTTTTGCTGGTTCTGTAGGGATTTCTCCATCATAAACCTTTCCTGTAGAACCATCAAAAGAAATTACATCTCCTTCTTTATATGTTTTTCCGTTTATTGTGAAAGATTTTTCATCATCAGCAAACTTTAATGCTGAACAACCTGCTACACAAGCAGTTCCCATACCACGAGCAACAACGGCAGCGTGTGATGTCATTCCACCACGGGCAGTTAAGATTCCTTGACTTGCAGCCATTCCTTCAATATCTTCTGGAGATGTTTCAAGACGAACAAGAACAACCTTCTCTTTGTTTGCGCCCATTTCTTTTGCTTTTTCAGCAGTAAAGCATATCTTTCCACAAGCAGCACCAGGAGATGCAGGAAGTGCTTCTGCAATAGAAGTAGCATTCTTAAGTGCTTCATCATTAAATTGTGGGTGAAGAAGTGCGTCTAATTGTTTTGGATCTATCATCATTAAGGCTTCTTTTTCTGTGATTAAACCTTCTTTAACAAGATCAACAGCAACTTTCAAAGCAGCCTTAGCAGTTCTTTTACCATTTCTAGTTTGAAGCATATAGAGTTTACCATTTTCTATTGTAAATTCCATATCTTGCATATCTTTATTATGTCTTTCAAGTTTTTTAGCAATTTCTGCAAATTGATTATATACTTCTGGATTTTGTTCTTCAAGAGTTGAAATTGGAAGTGGTGTTCTAATTCCAGCAACAACATCTTCTCCTTGAGCATTCATAAGGTATTCACCATAAAGTTTATTTTCTCCAGTTGCTGGATTACGAGAGAAAGCAACACCTGTTCCTGAAGTTTCGCCCATATTTCCAAAAACCATTGATTGAACATTTACAGCAGTTCCCCATTCATAAGGAATATCATGCATTCTTCTATAAACATTGGCTCTGTCATTATCCCAAGAACGGAATACGGCTTTAACAGCCTCAATTAATTGAACCTTTGGCTCTTGAGGGAACTCTTCACCTTGAGCCTTTTTATAAAGGTCTTTAAACATTTTTACAATTTCTTTAAGGTCATCTGCAGTAAGGTCTTTATCAAATTGAACCCCCTTTTCTTCTTTTACCTTATCAAGAATTCTTTCATATTTAGATTTTTCTTGTTGCATAACAACATCACTAAACATTTGAATAAATCTTCTGTAAGAATCATAAGCAAAACGAGGATTTTTTGTAAGAGCAGAAAGTCCTTCTACAACCTCATCATTAAGTCCAAGGTTAAGAATAGTATCCATCATTCCTGGCATAGAAACTCTTGCACCTGAACGAACAGAAACGAGTAATGGATTGTTTTTATCACCAAACTTTTTACCAGTAATTTTTTCAAGTTCATGAAGTTTTTCTTCAATTTGTTTTAAAATTTCATCATTTATTTTTCTTCCATCTTGATAATATTGAGTGCAAGCCTCTGTAGTAATTGTAAAACCTTGTGGCACAGGCATTCCAAGGTTTGTCATTTCAGCAAGATTTGCTCCTTTTCCACCAAAAAGAGCCTTATTCTTTCCATCTGCTTCTTTAAATAAGTAAACGAATTGTTTCATAGATATCTCCTTTTTATTTAGTCCGTTGTTATTATAAAACAATAAAAAAAAATATCCAAATAAATTGGATAACTTTTTTCTATTAAATTAGTTTATTATGTCATAATTCATTTTAATTTTAATAATTTTTTGCAAATCTCACTTTATAAGAATTTGAACAATAACACGGAATTGTTCACAAATTGTGAACAGATTGCTTTCAGCAATCTAAAAAATTTGCTTGCAAATTTTTCATTCCGTGTAAAGAAATCAAAAAAGAACATTTTATATTAAAAATTTATTCATTTTGATAATCATCAATTTCTTCTCGTGCAAACTTATCATTCCCACTATATAAAACACCATATTTTCTTCTAAAATATCTACAAACTTCCAAAGCATGAGATGCGTCTTCTAATTTTTGTGAAGAAAATTTTAATGATTTTTTTGCCTCACTTTCGAATTCTTTTATTTTAAAAAAAGCATTTTTACCATACTCTTCATTTATTAATAAATTAATCATACGTTTGGCTTCTTCGTTATCTCTTTTAACATGAATAAATAACTTTCCTTCACTATTCTCGTTAAATTTAAAATGTTTTGAAAGTGAAATTAATAATTCTGCAATAAGTTTTACATCATTTCTATATTTTTCATCAGACATACTTGAAAAAGTTTTATCCCAAATTTTGCTTGCAAAATCCAACATTAAATCACCTCCTAAATTTATTTGTATTATTATAACTTATTAAACAAAGATAATCAATACTAAAATAACTTTTATAAAAAAATCAGCCATTATAATTTCAAGATGGCTGAAATATGATTAATAATAAACTTTTAATAAGCAGTCCTTAACTCTGTGATTACCACATTATCCTTTTTGATTCCAATTTTGCAGTCATATACTGCAAATTCTACAATCACATCATAAAGTTCATGATCTGAAATATATCTCATTATTTTTGAAAAACCCGGAATTTTCCAAACCCTGTCCTCATCTAAAGAAGCATGTAAATTATATTGTGGATTTTCATAAATATTACGATGTGTTGCCTCACTATCTGTTCTTGCAGTTAAATCAACTGTATCACCACTAAAACTTTTATGAACCTTTATATCACCAACAATAATAAGATCTTCTTTATATTCATTATAAGAAACACTTAAAGTAACTTCATCTTTGAATTTAGATAATAATTTAATTGCCTCATCGAAATTTTTTACAAAATAGAATTCACCTTGTGCCTTATTTGTTGACCTTAAAACATATTCTCCAGCAGGATATTTCTCAAAAAACATTTTTATCCCTGCAATATCGTCAACATCAAAAACATCAAGAGGAAAATAATTAAGCCCTAGTTCTTTCATTTTAATAATACTATCTTTTTTATCTTTAATTTTAATCATAATACACCTTTAAATTTTTATTATACCTACATTCTATCATATTCAGAATGATTTTGTAAAATATAATTTAAAAGTTATCTTGGCTAATAAAATAAAGAGATTATAAATTAACATAATCAAAGTTTGATAAAAAACCTATATTGATTATATCATAGCCATCTTCATTAATTTGCAATAAGGAAGAAATATAACCATAATTATTTGCAGTAAAGCCACCATAAACTTTTTGTAAAACTTGAAGATAATACCTGTCTAAAGAAATATTATAATAAGGCAAGATTGAATTAACAGAACTTATGAAAATCTCACAATTATTTTCATTACAAGATTCCCCCGTATAGCCCATATAAAGTTTTTGTCCTTGATAATCTATTTCAATAATATCTTCATTGATATATTTTGCACTCACAATAGGCAAGAAATTATCACTATTAAAAATTAATACACCTTCTCCATTTTTTATAGAATATAACTCATAAAAATTATATCCACCACTTCCACCACTATCAACACTATATAAAAGTTGTTCAAGTCCATTATTTAAAAAATTCCCACCAAAAACTTTTGGTTGATATCCTGAATTATGAATTGGTTCAATTAGAACCTTTTCTCCTAATGTATTAATTTCAATAGTTATATCTTCTTTAAAATTATCACCTTTGCCTGTTAAACATATAATACTTGGTCTATCACTATCAACCAAAAATCCTGTTTGCTCATCTAAACAAACAGACA
>USSZ01000038.1 GCA_900557645.1 uncultured Eubacteriales bacterium | reverse complement strand
TTAATTTAATTTTATTTAATAAAAAATAAAATAAATAAATAATAAATAAAAACATTATTTTAAAAATAATTTTATTATTTATAATTTACGAATAAATAAAGAAGGAGTGGAGTATATTATGGAGAAGAATTCTTTACTTGCTGAAATTGAAAAAGAGCAAAAAGCAGTAATTGAACAAAAGTTTATAGAGCATAAGCAAGAACATACAATAAAACAACTTCAAAAACAAGATAAAACTATTAATATATTCTCTGCGAGTGCTTTTCCTAAAGAGAAACTAGAAGAAGATAATGATATTATCCAAGAAAAAGAAAAACAAGACTATGATAACTTTAATATCGAGCAAGAGCCAGAAAGTAAAGATTCTTTGGTAGTAGAAACGCCTAACTATGATTTTATTGAAACTCTAACTGATGAACAAAGAAAAAAGATTTTTAAGATAGAACGAGAGGATCAAGATGATAGCAGTTCTGTAAAACCTAAAAAAAGCAAGTTTAAGATGATTATTCTGTCAATTTTGTTTGCAATTTTTGGAGTTTGGGGAATTGTAAATATAACAACACTTGATTCACTTAATGGTCAGATTTCAGAAATAACAACAGAATATAATATGAATTTGATTACCTATCTAAATAATTTGCATAATTTAGATGCAACCAATGCAGAAAATATGGAAAATCTTTTTGAAACTATTCCAGTTGAGAATCAACGACCAAATGTTATTGATGAGCAATCAAATTGGTTCGATAGATTTTGTAATTTCATAGCAGGCCTATTTGGAGGCTAAGATTGCAAAAAGCATTTACATTATTTTCATTAAAAAAAAGGATATTAGCAGTTTTATTGGTAATATCCTTTATTTTTTGTTCACTAGTTGTTCGACTTTTTGTTATACAAATTATAAACGGTGGGTCTTTGCAAGCCAAGGCAACAGATCAATGGACGAGAGAACTTTCAATTGTTGCGCCACGTGGTTCTATTTATGATAGAACAGGTTCAACTTTAGCAGTGAGTTATACAACTTATAATGTATATGTTAGGGCAAGAGAAGTTACCGAGCATTCAAAAGTTGCTTATGTATTATCAAATTGTTTAGATTTAGAATTTAAAGATGTTTATGAGAAAATTTCTAAAAAGAATGTAAGTGAAGTATTAATAAAAATGCAAGTTGAAGGTGAGATAGCAGAAAAGATATATAATGAGAAATTAGATGGTGTATATTTGGCAGAGAATTCAAATAGGTATTATACTTATGGCAATTTACTGTCGCAAGTTTTAGGTTTTACAAGTATTGATAATGTTGGTCAAACGGGGGTAGAGGCATATTATAACGATTATTTGAAGGGAACTGATGGATATAGTTATGTTCAGAGCGATTTACAAGGTAAAGAAATTGGTGGTGCACTGCGTTATTATATTTCAGCGATTGAAGGCGATGATATAAATCTGACAATAGATAGCAAAATGCAACTTATTGTTGAACAAACTCTAGAACAAATAATGGAAGAACAAAAAGCAAAAAGTGTTACTGGAATTATTTTAGATGCGAAAACAAGTGAAATTTTGGCATTATCGACCAAACCTAGTTTTGATTTAAACGAAGTTCCAAGAGATGACCTTGAGGCATTGTTTGATCAGAGTAAGGTCAAACCTGCGACAGATATATATGAACCAGGTTCTACGTTTAAAATTTTAACTTTAGCAGCCGCACTTGAAGAAGGTGTGGTAAGTTTAGAAGATAGATTTTATTGCCCAGGTTATAGAATTATAGATGGAGTAAAAATAAAATGTTGGAAGACGATAGGGCATGGTTCGCAAACACTGACAGAGGCATTTGCAAACTCTTGTAACTGTTGCTTTATGGATCTTGCTTTAAGACTTGGTAAAGATAAATTTTATGAATATATGCAAAAGTTTGGTCTTGGTCAAAAAACAGGAATAGATGTTGCAGGAGAACAAAGTGGACTTTTAATGGATAAATCATCAGTTAAGAATGTTGACCTTGCCAGAATGGGATTTGGTCATGCAATAGCACTTACACCAATACAACTGCTCACTGCTGTTGCTAGTATTGTAAATGGTGGGACTTATAATTCTCCACATATATTAAGTTCTATAGTTAATAAAAATGGCGAAGTTGTGAAAGAGTATGCTCAAACAACAAAACAATCACTCGTAAGCACGGAAACATCAAATATAATCAATAGTTTGCTTGAGTTTGCAGAAAATAAAACTGGTAAATATACTTTCGTAGAGGGGTATAATGTAGGAGGCAAAACAGGAACAGCACAGAAATATAAAGAGACTGGGGGAATTGACCAAGGCAAATATATTTCAAGTTTCATAGGCACATATCCTGCTGATAATCCAAGATATATACTTTTTATTATGGTTGATGAGCCTAGTGCAGGGGCATATTATGGAAGCATTGTTGCGGCCCCTTATGGGAAAATTATTTTTAGTAAGTTGTTTGAATATTTGGGGGAGAAAAAACAAGATGAAAATGTTGTTGTAGAATATGTTGTAATGCCAGATTTAGTTGGATTAAGTTTAACTGAGGCTGCAGTAGAACTTAAAAAATTAGGACTTGAGTATGAACTTGATAGGACGGGAGAATATATAATAAGACAATTGCCACCAGAAGGGACAGAATTACCGAAAGGGACTACTGTTGTTTTAGTAACATAAAATTAATATTTTATTTGCAAATAATTAAGATATATTATAAAATAATATGTATGGGGACTGAATGGATTATAATAATTGTGGTCATTGCTGTTGCAGTTTTGCTATGTTTTTTGCTTGCTATAGCAAATTATGCAGGTGAAAGATTTTTAGAAAAATATAAAGCGATTGATAAAATTATTGCACAAACTGATTTATCACCACTAGAATATATTGATATGTTGAACAAGAAACATTTTGAAGAAAAATTAAAGGTTGTTCAAATATCAAACTATGCTGGAGATGCCTATAGTAAAGGGAAAATATTTCTCTCAACAAATACAATCAATAAAAAATCACTTGCTTCTTTTACAATTATTTCGCATGAACTTGGTCATGCAAAGCAGGATAAAGAAGGAAATAAATTAAAAAGGCTTGCTTTTTTAAGAAAATTCGGAAAAATTATTGGTTTTTTAATGGTGCCACTATTAATTGCCGGAGCAGTTTTGATTGTTATAGGTAATAATCTCTTTTGGCTTGGTGTTGGGCTTGCTGGTGCAGGGGTTTTGATTTTCTTAATTGCACTAATCACTAAACTAATGACAATATCTATTGAAAAAGATGCTTCTAAAAACGCAATACTATTTTTACAAGAAATTTTGGAAGGGAAACAACTTAAAGAGTGTAAAAAGTTTTTAAAAGATGCAAGACTAACTTATTGGGCAGATTTCTTTAGAGCATTGTTTGTATGGACTGCTCTTTCAAAAAAAACAAAATTATTTAATTAAATATTAAAAGGAGAGAAAATGGATTTTTATATAGGGTATATAGTATCGGGTGTGATAATTTTAATTGCAATTATTATTTCACTTGTAATGCAAGTCAAGGTTAATAGTGCTTTTGACAAATATAAAGATGTTCCTTCTTCTTTAGATATGACAGGTGCAGAACTTGCCCAGAAATTGGCAGATAAGGCTGGAATTTGTGTTGCTGTTAGGTCATGTGCTGGGAAATTAACTGATCATTATAATCCAAAAGATAGAAGTTTGAATATATCAGAGGCTAATTTCAATAGCAGAAGCATTGCATCTCATGCTGTAGTAGCCCATGAGTTTGGTCATGCTCTTCAAGATGCAAATAGTTATGCACCATTAAAAGTAAGGCAAGTGGTTGTAAAAATAAGTAATATAGTATCCGGTCTTTTAATGCCATTATTGTTAATAGGAATTTTATTGCAGTTATTTTGGATTGCTGGTGCAGGGAATATAATAATTTATGTTTCAGTTGGAATTTATGCAGTTTCTGTTATTGCAGGTCTTGTTACATTACCTGTAGAGTTTAATGCTTCATCTAGGGCAAAAAAGATTTTAGTTGAGATGGGTTCTACAAGTGATGAAGAAGTTAAAGGGACGGATAGAGTTTTAAATGCGGCAGCGATGACGTATGTTGCTTCACTTTTTGTTTCACTTGCATATTTTTTAAGATTTTTGTTTTTGTTGTTGGCGATGAGGGATAATTAGGTTTCATAGAAACAAATTTGTTTCAAAAAAAGAAAATGTTTTTACATTTTCTTTTTTTATGTTTCTTAATTTTGTAGATAATCAATATTTAAAAATTGAAATCAAAGTAGTCTTCTTCACTTGCTTCAATATTGGTTTTTGATACATTTATTCTTGAAGAAAGATTGCTCTTATAATTCGCTGAATCATCTTCATTTGTCAGAGAAATAAAACTTTTACAATAATGATGTGCAGAAGAATCTTGAGAAATTGTAACTTTCTCTAAATTGCAATTACAACCATGCTCATTAAATATGCAATCTTTAACATTACAAGAAATCCCTTTATTAATATCATTTTTATCATTATTTTTCATATCTTATCTCCTTTATATATATAATTGCCAAAAAATAAATAGTTATAAAAATAAATTTGAATTTTTATGAAAAATTGTTATATTTTATTTTTTTTAATTTTTTATTTTAAAAAATAAAAAAATCACAAAAAATTGTGATTTTTTGTGAAATTTTAATTAATTAAATTTAATTTTTTCTGATATATAAGGTATGAGTTCATCTACATTTAATCTGATTTGCTCCATGCTATCACGGTCTCTGATGGTTACAGAATTATTTTCAAGTGTGTCAAAATCTATAGTAATGCAGAAAGGAGTCCCTATTTCATCTTGTCTACGATAACGCTTTCCAATAGAACCTGCTTCATCATAATCACACATAAATTCTTTACTTAGAACAGAATAAATTTCTTTTGCTTTTTCAGATAAATTCTTTTGAAGTGGAAGAACTGCGACTTTATATGGTGCAATAGCAGGGTGGAAATGCATAACAACTCTTGTTTCTCCGTTTTCAAGTTGTTCTTCATCATATGCTTCACAGAGCAAGGCAAGAGTTAATCTATCAGCACCTATTGAATATTCAATGACATTTGGTATAAATTTTTCGTTTGTGAATGGGTCAACATAAAGCATACTTTTACCTGAAAATTCTTGATGACGAGAAAGGTCATAATCACTTCTATTATGAATTCCATTAAGTTCGCTCCAGCCCATAGGGAAAAGATATTGAATATCACAAGCAGCACGAGCATAGTGTGCAAGTTTATCATGGTCTTTGAAACGAAGATGGTCTTGTTTTATTCCAAGGTCAAGAACATATTTCATTGCTTTTTGTTTAAATTCATTGTAATATTTTTCATCATCTCCTGATTTGCAAAACCATTGATGTTCCATTTGTTCAAATTCAATGGTTCTGAAAATGAAATTACCAGGAGTTATTTCATTTCTAAAGGCCTTACCAATTTGTGCGATACCAAAAGGAACCTTTGCTCTTGTAGAACGTTGAACATTTAAAAAATTGACAAATTCTCCTTGTGCAGTTTCTGGTCTAAGATAAATTTTACTTTGACCTTCATCTGTTACACCACGTGAAGTTTCAAACATAAGATTGAATTGTCTTATAGGTGTCCAATCAAATTTCCCACATTTAGGGCAGGCAATTTTATGTTCTTCAATATATGCTTGCATTTCTTCAGTTGACATAGTGTCAGGGTTTATTTTACCTTTAGAATGGTTTTCAATTAAAGTGTCTGCTCTGTGTCTAGTTTTGCAGTTTTTGCAGTCCATTTTAGGGTCTGAAAAAGATGTCGTATGTCCACTTGCTTCCCAAACACGACTATTCATTAAAATAGCGGCATCAACACCATAACTATTTGGATTTTCTTGAACAAATCTTTTCCACCAACTTCTTTTAATATTATATTTAAACTCTACTCCAACAGGACCATAGTCCCATGTATTTCCCATACCACCATAAATATCACTTCCTGGGAATATAAAACCACGATTTTTACATAAATTTACGATTTTGTCCATAGTTACTTTATTTTCACTCATTTTAATCTCCTTATAATTGAAGAAACAGCAACTTCCTTTAAATATTTGTATTTTAATCTAATAAGATTTGACTTTAAATTTTTAGGGATTGCAATAATGTTAATGTAAAAAATTTATTGTTTTTTAGTTTCTACATAAAAAATATTAAAAAACCCTATGTGAAAAATATCACATAGGGGCGAGTTTTGTTCGCTGTTCCACCCTAATTTATGCTTATCAAAGCACCTTATTTATTGTCGTTACGCTGACATGCGTTTGCTCAGGAGTTGCCAATTCCATCATCGCTAATATAAATTATATTAATTGAATATAAAAAGTCAAGGAATTTGATAGTTTTGTTTGATCAAAATGCAATGAATTTATATGCAAAGGTTATCGTTAGGTGTGGGAATTTATCTTAAAAGCAATTTTTTGTTTATAATTGGAGAAAAATGGTAAAGATGCCAAAAAAGTGTATGCTGAATTAGACAAGTCGGTTTATGCTAATGATTCAATTATTGCATCATTAGATGGTATTACTAAACATATGGATGAATTAAAGGGACTTAATAAATATGATGCTATTGTAGATATTATCGTAAATATTCACAATAAATGGGTTGAAGGTAATACTAAAAAATATGACAGGGGTAATCCAGAAAAAAGTAAAAAACAAATCTTTCAACATTTGCCAACAGAACTTATTGGTATTGATAAAGTTGCAAAAGATTTAATGTTTTTAGCACCATTCTTAAAACATTAGGAATAGATGCAGGGAAAATGGGGAAAGAAGCGTATGGGGCATTTGTTCCATCACCTGAAATTAAAGAAGCATATAATAGAAAAGTTGAAAAATTTAAACAATCACACGACATTGAGACAAAAGAAGACTTAAAATCTCTAGTAGATGAATTAAGAGAAAAATCAGAAGGAAGACCAATTGGTGTGAAATTTGCAGCAGGACATATAGAAGAGGATCTAGAATTTGCTTGTTTTGCAAAGCCGGATTTTATTACAATAGATGGGAGAGGTGGTGCAACAGGTGCAAGCCCTAAAATCATAAAAGATGCAACAACAGTACCTACAATATATGCACTATATAGAGCAAGAAAATATTTAGATGAGCATGGAGAAGATATATCACTTGTCATAACGGGAGGACTAAGAACTTCATCAGATTTTGCTAAGGCAATTGCAATGGGAGCAGATGCTATCGCTATTGGAACAGCTGCAATGATGGCAATTGCTTGCCAACAGTACAGAGTTTGCAATAATGGAATGTGTCCGGTAGGAGTAGGAACACAAGATTCAGAATTAAGAAAAAGATTAAATATTGAAAAAAGCAGTAAAAGGTTAGAGAATTATTTTAATGTTGTAAATGATGAATTAAAAACTTTTGCAAGAATAACAGGAAACAAGGATATTCATAATTTGAGTAATTATGATATTGTAACAACTAATAGTGAAATTTCAAAGAATACAAATATTATACATGCATAATAAAATTTAGAAAGTTATATATTGATTTGAAAATATCTAACTTTTATGTTACAATCATCTCGATAAATTACAATTTTTAGAGCAGGTAATTAGTTGATAATTATCTGCTTTTATAATATGATGAGTAAAAATGAAATACTAATTTGCAAGAGAAATTATTTTTTATAATTTCTTTTTTTTCTATTGACAAGACTAATCTGATTAGCCAATATCATATTATAATTAGTTATGGAGGATAATATGCTAAAAAATAGTATCAGGATATGAAGCTTTAAAGAGTATGTGTTATGCTTTTTATGATTATGCTACCAATAATAAAGGAGTCTTTACTGCTATGCTTTGGTATAACAAGTATGAGAGCGTTGAAAAAGAAAAAGCTACTACAAGACTTTTTAATATGATATTTAAAGTAATGAAACCCTTAGATATTAGTGATGTTAATATAAATCATATTATAAGAACATTAAGAAGTTTTTTAGAGGGATTTTCTTTACTTGTAAACAATAATTCCTTTGGGAATCCTGTATCAATTAAAGAAAGTTTTGATTTGTCATTAGAAATAATTATGAATGGTA
>USSZ01000037.1 GCA_900557645.1 uncultured Eubacteriales bacterium | reverse complement strand
CAGCAATCACAGCCACCGTTGCAACTGTTGAAGCCATTGCCACATGAGCCATTAAAAAAATTCATAATTCCTCCTAAGTTTTTCTTATGTATTTGAAAGAATTTATCTTTCACATTAACATACTACTAAAATATTCCTTAAAATGTGCAAACTATTTTGATTTTTTTTAATTTGATAATATAAAATATAAAACGAAAAATATTTTATAAATTTTTATTAAATATTTTTTATCTTTAAAATGATAATAAATAATGTAAATTACTTTAAATTTATATAAATTTAATATGATTTGTGGAATGATCAACTTTGATTTTTCATGACGTTTTTGCTTAAACAAGTTTATTTAATTATTTTATAAAAAGCAAAAAAGTATTATCTTTTTTACTAGTCAAAATAAGACAAAAAATGTTATTTTTAGACAGCATAAAGTTTAAACACTTTCACAAAATATTTTTGTTTATATATAGCAAATTTTCTTGACTTAAAAATAAAAATAGTTTAGAATAGGTTTGTTATTAAAATATATGATGTAATATGAGAGGTATAGGCAATTATGAATAAAAATAAAACAAAGTCTAAAGGTTTATTTAAAGGGGCTGCACTCGGTTTTGCATTTGTTTTGTGTGGAGCATTTTTCCCAGTAAATGCTTTGGCTTTTGCTGCAGATAATTGGAATGGAACAGGGGAAGTTGAATCTAATTCAAATAGAATTGAAATAGATGGCAATATTACTGAAAACAATTCATCTGCAACTGTAAAGAAAGGTGATAAATTTATTATTCCTGAAGGTGAATATTATGGTAAAAGTGGCACTCCACATATTATCGGAACTACTCCATCAGGAGATATTCAATCTTCTAGTGTAACAGTAACTTATCAAGCAACTGGAGATCTTATTGGTGAAGTAATTTCAAATCAAGCAAGTTTTGGAAACCAGTTCTCATTTAATGCTGATAAACTTGGGACTTATCTTGTAACTTATTCAGTTACTACTACAAGTGGGGAAAGTTATGTTTATGACCTTGCTGTTGTTTGTGAAGCAAGTGAGGCTAGTTTTGAATTCTCTGATAATGAGAAGAATATTATTCCTTCTGTATATGATACAAAACTTGCTGGTAATAAAGATATTATAATTCCTTTACCAACAGTAAATGATGAAGATGGAGACCCAATTTTGTCTTCAACAAATGATGAAGATAAGGCTTATTATATTCTTGATAAAAATGGATCAGGCATTCCAAATGAAGATAATTCAAAGAAATGTTATGTTTACATCAGTATAACAAACGGAAGTGAAAAAGTTCAAATTCAAAAGAATGAAGAAACTGGAGAGTTCTATATTGAAGGAGATAGTTTAACTGCTGATCTTGATGGACAAGAATTCAAAATAAACTATTCTTTCTATGAAGTAAAAGATAATGGTGGGACTTTTATTACATCAACAAGTAAAACATTTACTGTTAGAGATGGTTATTATTATACTGATAGCGATAAGAAAACAAGTGGATATGGTCTTGTAACTGACTGGTCATCATCATTACCTGATAGTGCTTTTGTTGGTGTTGAAGTTACTCTTCCTACAGTTTCTGGGAAAACTAAGGCTTCAAACTCTCCAGCAAGTGAAGCAGTTGAAGTTTATTATGATCTTCAAGTTTTTAAGATGAATGATAATGGTAAATATGAAGATGATGTAACTAGTTCTGTAATAACTAAAGAGGGCAAATTTAAGGCCGTAGAAGAAGGTTCATATAAATTTGTTTATACAGTTAAAGATTTCTATGGGAATACTGCAAGTTCATCTAATACTACATTCACTATTGATAAAGTAAAAGATACACAAGCACCAGATGTATATATGTATGATGCTGGAACAGATACAAGAACTGATGAAGAAAAGAAAACTAAAGCACCTGAAAGTGCCGAAAGTAAATTGAAATCTCAAACATTCACACGTAATATTGTTATGTATGCTATTGCTGGTATTGATAATATGCCTTCAAACAACTTGACTTTAAGACGTGAAATTAGAGATGCTAGTGGAATTAAAAGATTTGTTATTAGTGAGCAAGCATATAATGACTATAATTTAATATTTGCCCCAGCAAAATCTGATGAAACTTCAGTTTATCAACAAATAGTTGCTGATAATTTTGAAATTTATACTCAAATGATTTTAGAAGGCAAAAGTGTTACTAATGATGATGAAATTAAAAATTGGTTAAAAGAAAATAATTATCTTCTAGTTACAACTAAATTTAATCAAAATATTGATGGTGAAACAATTTCTGATTCTATTACAGAAGATTCAAGTAGTGCCGATATTGCAAATGCAATGATTGAAGCAGGATATGCCTATATTCCATCAGAAAATAGTGATAAACAATATAATTTCTCAGAACAAAGTTATAGTTTCTATTATTACGCTAATGACAATAGAAATAATAATAAAGAGAAAAGTGTTTATTATTCTGTTAAATTAACCTCTAGTGCAACTGATGAATCAGTGCCAACAATAACTTTCCCAACAGATTTACAAAGTGCCTATTTGCCAAATGAAACAATTGAATTTGATATTGCTACAGCATCAGATTCAATTGACTCAAGACTTCAAACAGTTACAGCATATAGATACTTAAAAGATGGTGAAAGTGAAAGAAGTGATGTTCCTGCAGGAAAAGATGTTGTTGCAAGCACAACAACTACAGAAACATTAAAATATATTGTTGAAAATTATAATTCAAAAGATGCTGATAAGTGGTATGTAAAGAGTAAGGTTGCCAACAATGTAGTTACATCTGAAGGTTGGTATGTAAATAAAGAAAAAACACAATACACAATTGATTTGGCTGACAGACCACAAGGTGCTGAATATATTGAAATACTTTGTTATGCAGTTGATGATAATGGAAATGTTGGTTTCTTTAATAAAATCATTTCAATAGCAGATGCTACTGATGACGAAATGCCTGTTTTGTATAAAGTTGTTAATGCTCCAAGTGCTACTGACAACTTTACAGCACCAATGACAATTAATCTTCCTACTTTATATTATACAGATGATAAGGTTGACTATGTTCATGCCGATGTTGTTGTTTATAAAGTAAATAAAGAAGAGGGTTCTCGTCAAATTATGCAAAGCACAGGCATGAGCACTAAATTTGATTCTATCCGTGGTGTTTATACAGTTGATGCAGGTATATTTAATGCTTCAACAGAAGGATATTATCAAGTTGCAGTTACCATTAGTGATTCAGGAAATCACAGAGTAACAACATACTTTAATTATAATGTTAAAGGTGGTTCAATTGTAGAAGACCCTGAAATAGATAATATTACTTCAGAGGCTAAAGAAGTTGCTATTGATGATTCGTTATATTTAACACCACCAACTGTTTCAGTTTCTGATTCAGAAACTTGGGGTTATTTAGGTCTTGATGAAAATGATGATTCAAATACTTCAACTTATTATACAACAACTATGGTTTCTGCAAGTAGTAATAATTATGAACTTGACAAATATTACTTTACAGGAAAGGCTAAAGGAACATATAAACTTCAATATAATGTTTTCTTAATCAGATATAATAAGACATTAGATTTCTTTGATGCAGAACATCATACAACGGAAACAGCAACTGCTGGAAAGATGTTTATAAATGAAAAAGGACAACTTTGTTATAAAGCAACACAAGATAATAAATGTTATTATATTTATCTTGAAGAAAATGAATCTAATGGTTATGACCTTAAAATTCATGAAGATATTTTGGGAATTACAGGAAAATCTCTAGAAACTGCTTCACCAACAGAATATACAAAATTAACTGAAAACAAAGACGTAGAAGCATTTACTCTTACTAGTGATATACAAACAATTACAGTTAAAGATGTTGTAATTACAGTAAGTATTGATGATGATGCTTATGCAAAAACTCAATACCCAGAAGTTGGCGAAAAATTAGACATAGTTAAACCTGAAGTTGTTGTATCTGGTGCCGATAAAGGAAATACAATTGATAAAGAAGAATCTTATGTTCAAATTTCTGTTACTACAGGAAGCACAACACAAACACTTGCAACAATTAACTTTGCAGAATGGGAAGAAGCAGTTGCAAATGATAGTAACTTTACAGTAGAAGGTTCAAATATCAAATTAAATCTTAGCAAGAATGGTAGATATACTATAAAATATTCTATCCAAGCACAAGACTATCTTGGACAAAATGTAGGAGATGCAAAAACACTTGAATATACAATTTCAAATGGTGATGTTACTGCACCTACAATAGATTTTGCTGATGATTTATTTAAGGAAAAATATGGACTTGGTGAAGAACTTGTTATCAACCTTACAGGTATAACAGTTTCTGATAAAGTTACAACAGATGTTGATAAATTACTTGAAACATTACAAATTAAATTAACTAATGAAGATACAGATGAATCTTGGACATTAGAAAACTCAGCAGAAGATGGTGGATATTCTTATGAACATACTTTTGAAGAGGCTGGTGATTATACTTTAACAATAAGTATTAAAGATGAGGCTGGAAATACTGCTGAAAAATCTGTTTCATTTACTGTTACTACAGATTCTACTGATCCAATAAACGTTCAAGAAGTTCTTGGTGGTGTTTTGATTGGAGTTTCTGTTGCTATCCTTGCTGGCGTTGTGATTTACTTTGTTGTATCAAAAGTAAAACTTGATAAAAAAGAAAAAGGATATAAATCAGAAAATCGTGATAGCAAAAATAAAAAGTAATAAAGTTATTTAACTATATCGATTTAATAAAAAGCCCTTTTAATAGGGGCTTTTTATATTTGATTAATAAGAAATTTCTTATGTATGAACAATTTGGTTAAATGCTTTGAGAGTTAATTTATATTTTATTTAATTTTAATTTATAATTTATTTTTATTATTAATGTATTTTATGATTAATATGTTTTTTTCTTGACAAAAATGCTTAAGTATGGTATATTATAAAACGTATCCGCATGCGAAGGGTTTTTAAAGTTTATTGATTGAATAATAACACCTGCAAGGCAGCGAGTTTGGTTAGAGGAGGTAAAAAAGATGTTTGCAGTAGTTCAAAGTGGTGGAAAGCAATATAGAGTAAATGAAAATGATATTATTACTGTTGAAAAACTTGCAAATGCTGTAGGTGATAAAGTAAACCTTGAAGTATTGCTTGTTAGTGATAATGGCAAAGTTGTTGCTGGAAATCCTTTTGTTGAAGGTGCTGTATGTGAAGCAGAAGTTGTTGCTCATGGAAAAGGCGATAAGATTGTTGTTTTCAAATACAAACCTAAGAAAAATGAAAGAAAAAAACAAGGTCATAGACAACCATTCACTCAATTAAAAATTTTATCAATTAAAAAATAAGGTCTGATAATGACAAATATTAATTTTTATAAAAAAAATAATTTAATTTTGGGTTTTGAGGTTAAAGGTCATACTGGTAAAGATGACTATGGAAAAGATTTATTATGTTGTCAAATCTCAACTGTGGCACAACTTGCAATTGTTGGGCTTGAAAACATAAAAGATTTAAAGTTTTTTCAAGAAATATCAGATGGCTATCTTAAAGTAAAGGTTGAATCAAAATACGCTGAAAATGAAATAGTTCAATTTTTATTTAATGTTTGTTTAGATTCTTTTAAATCCATTATTATTGATGAAAAAAAATATGCAAAATTGGAGGTAAAAAATGTTTAAGTTTAATGCTCAACTTTTTGCTCACAAGAAGGGTGGTGGTAGTACTAAAAATGGTCGTGATTCTCAAAGTAAGCGTTTGGGAGTTAAGGCTTATGGTGGACAAACTGTAACTGCTGGCTCTATAATTGTAAGACAAAGAGGAACAAAAGTTTATCCAGGACAAAATGTTGGAATGGGTAAAGATTATACACTTTTCGCACTTTGCAATGGTGTTGTAAAGTTTGATCAAAACAATGGCAAAAAAGTAGTAACTGTTGTTGCTGAATAATAAAAGATGTTTTAAAAAATTGATAATAATTTATATAAAGACATAAATAAGATAGATAAAATTATCTATCTTTT
This sequence comes from uncultured Eubacteriales bacterium, assembly GCA_900557645.1. GTDB lineage: Bacteria > Bacillota > Clostridia > Christensenellales > UBA1242 > Caccovivens. Next base: position 2,665 of record USSZ01000037.1, on the reverse strand, counting down.
TTTATATAAAGATGAAAAAAGAATTTAAGTATATTACATTAAAATTTGTTATAATTTTTTTAAAATGGTATAATATTTTAGAGGTTTATTATGAATTACGAGAAGGGGAAAAATTATATTAAAATATATGACAAAGAAGATTTTAATCCAGAACATATTTTAGAATGTGGACAGGTCTTTTGTTTTGAAAAAATAAATGATAACAAATATATTGTGTTTCCAGGTGAAAAGTATGCCGAAATTACAAATGAAGGGAATTTTTATTTAATAAATACAGAAGATGTTGATTTTTTTGAAAATTGGTTTGACTTAAAAACTGATTATAGTCTTATTAAAACAAAACTTTCTTCTTATGAAATTTTAAAAGAGCCAATAAAGTTTGGACATGGTATAAGAATTTTAAATCAAGATTTATTTGAAGTATTGATTTCATTTATAATTTCTGCCAACAATAATATAAAAAGAATTAAATTGATTTTAAATAATTTAAGAAAAAATTTAGGTAAACAAATTAAAAATAATATTTATTCTTTTCCGACATATCAAACTTTGAAAGAGTGTAGTGTTGACTTTTTTAAACAAATGGGTGCAGGGTATAGATGTGAATATCTTTTTAAAGTTTTAAGACAGATAGATATTGAATTTTTACAAAATTTAAAAGAGTTAAATACTACTCAATTAAGAAATAATCTGCTTAAATTTTGTGGTGTTGGACCAAAAGTTGCTGATTGTGTGTTGTTGTTTGGTTTTCATAGAGGAGATGTATTCCCTGTCGATGTATGGATTCATAAAATGTATAATCAATTTTATCAGCCTTTGGATAATCGTGAAAAAATAAGAAATAATTTGGTTAATCAATTTGATTTATTGTCTGGATATGCTCAACAATATTTATTTTATTATCAACGTTCATTTATAAAATAATAAGAAATAGATAAATATTTTTAATTTTTTGTTAAAAATATTGTCAAATTGAATAAATTTTGTATTATTTGACTATTTACAATAACTTTTAGGTATGATATAATATGATAAACGGAGGGCGTGATTAAATGATAAATTTATCACTTTTAAATTTTGGAGCAACTGAAATTACACTTGTATCAATTTTCGGAGCATTACTTATAGGAATAATTGTATATTTGTGTTTTGTTCCAATGAAAAGTTATTTTACAGCAATATTTTCAGGTTGTTACATATCTTCATTTAGATTAATAAGTATCAAAAATAGAAAACTTAATGTTGCAGATGTTGTATCTGCTTATATAATGAGTAAAAAAGCAAAGATTAATGTTTCTTTAGATGAAATTGAAAATTTATTTTTATCAGAAGGAAATCCTATTGCTGTTTTTAAAGCAATGAATATGGCAAAAGATGCAAATATAAAGTTGGATTATAAGTTGGCAGCAGCCATTGAACTTACTTCACATAATGTGTGTGAGGTTGTTCAAAATAGTATATTGTCAAAAGTGGAGAATATAGAGGGTATAAAAGGAATCACTCAGGATAATTTTGAACTTGTTGTAGGTGTAAGGTTTTCAGTAAAAATAAATCTTTTAAGTTATACAACTGGACTTGGATTAGATGATTTAAAAAGCACTTTAAGTGCTTGGATTATGGAAAATATTTCAAGAACTAAAGATCATAAGTTAGCCTTAAAATCACCAAGTTCTTCATTATTATCTAATGTTGACGTTCGAGTTTTGACTCAAAAATCAATGTTTGATATTTTAGATATGAATATTTCTTCAATTGATATTAGTAGAGACTTAAATGCTGAAAGAGAAATTAAATCAGCAGAAAAAGAAAAAATTTATGCTCAAATTGAAGCCGAAAGAATGAAAAACGCAGAAGAAATAAAAGAACTTCAAATGAAAACGAAGACTGAACAAATGAAATCAACTGTTTTACAAGCAGAATCGGAAGTTCCTTTGGCTATTTCGCAGGCAATAAAAGAAGGAAGGTTCTCTGTTATGGATTATTATAAACTTATGAATCTTCAAGCAGACACTGCATTACGAAGAGCAATTATAAATGATAATAAGAACAGTTCTTCTGATGATGATGAAGGAGATTTTTAAAAGATGGATACTATGACATTGATTATAATTATTGCTGCAGTTGTTTTAGTTCTTTTAATAGTTGCAATAATTTTTATTCGCAGGTCAAATCGACAAAGATTTAAAAGACTTCAAGAAAATTTAAATAAATATAAAACTGAAAATGAAAATTTTGGGAAGGATAATAAAGTAATAATTGCAAAAGATGAAAATGCAGTTAATACAACTATTGATACAAATATTGAAAATTATGGGAATAAACCTAAAGGTGAACCAATAATTGAAGATTATGTATTTGAAGAACCAACACCAAAATATGAAAATAAGACTATTAAAATGACTAAACCTGATAGAAAAAATTTTTATTCACAAAAAAAATTTTCTACAGATTCAAAATTAGATTCAGCATCTGCTAATATTGTAAATGATGATTTTGAAGAATTTATGAATGAACATTCATATACTAGAAAGATTTTAGATAATGATATTATGGATAAATTAAAAAATTTACCACCTGAGGTTAAGGCTATAATATTAAGTAATGTATTTAACAAATATGATGATTAAATTCTAATAAAAATAAAGAAATAAAGCTCATAATGACA
>USSZ01000036.1 GCA_900557645.1 uncultured Eubacteriales bacterium | reverse complement strand
TATTTTTTAATATTTTTTTTATTTTTTTTAAGATTTTATAAATTAATTATTGTTTTGAACTAATATTTTCTTTTATTCCCTTCAATTTCAATTATCGTAATATTAGTTGCAATAGATTGAAAAAAAAATCTCAACCTTCTTAAATCATCATTTTCATAACTTTGAGAGAATGCTATTGCCAAACTACAAGCAAGTGAAACAAGTTCTGCACCCGACATATTTAATTTTTTCTTTTCTTTCTCGTCCATATCAATATTTATTCGATTTTATATCGCTTTGTTCTTAATTTGTAATCTTTTAAACCCTAAATAATCTACCTAAAACATTTGTTGAAAAAAGTTTTTACATGATATAATCTAAACATGGATAAAAATTTCTTTCAAAAAGTGTATGACGTTGTTAAATTAATCCCAAAAGGATATGTTTCAACGTATGGACAAATTGCAAAATTTATTGGACAACCCACCATGTCAAGACAAGTTGGCTGGGCTTTACATAAAAATCCATATCCTATAGAAGTGCCTTGCCATAGAGTTGTTTTCTCTGATGGTTCTCTTTCACCTGCTTTTGCATTTGGTGGTCTTAATAGGCAATTTGAACTACTGCAAAATGAAAATATAGAATTTCTTGATAATGGTAAAGTAAATATGAAAAAGCACTTATATAAATTTGTATAATCGTAAAATATAATAAGAATATAAAAAGTCATAAGAATTATCTTATGACTTTTTTAAAACTTATGACTTAATCTTTCTTTTACTTCTTTTTCTCCAAGCAAATTCATTATTGTAAACAAAGTTGGCGAGTTTTTTCGTCCAGTAATTGCAACTCGAATAAATTCACATGCTTTTGCTACATTTCCTTTAAATGCTGAAGGATTTTGTTTATATAACTTATTATCAGTTGCAAAACCTTTTTCTCCTGCTTTTTCTTTTACATTATTAAACCATTCTTCATTATTTTGTGCAGATTTATAACTTTCACAATAGAATGATAGAAAATCATTAGCATTTTCCCTGTCTTCATCTGCCATTTCAAAAGAACTTGGTTTTTCAAACATATAAATAAAATAATCTTTCATCATACTATAGTTATAAATATCTTTTCTTGGTTTTGCTGTTCCATCTCTATCCATTTGACAAAGTTTTACATATTTTTCTTTATCAGACTCAAGTTTTTTTGCTAAAGACAAATCATATTTTGAAGCCCAATCAAGCCAGTTATTATAAAGAGTTTCACCACTCATGGTTGCAATAATATTTTTTGAAATATCATTTAATTTTACAAGGTCAAATATCGGTGCAACTGTTGTAATATCACTTGTTCCAAATTTAAATTCTTTCCAAGATTTATCAGGATTGTTTTTTCTCCAAATCTCAAAACCAGAGTTTATCATATTTAAAAGGTATTCAAGAACACTATCTATAGGATATCCCTTTTCAGTAAAATATAACATATTAGATTCTGGGTCATATCTTTTTGAAATTTTTCTTCTATTCCCCTCTTCATTTAATTTGTAAATCAATGGATTATGGCAATATTTTATAGGTTTAAATCCTAGTGCTTCAAAAAGTTCCAGATGGGCTGGCGTTGAAGAAATATATTCCTCACCACGCACTACAACAGTAGTTCCCATAAGTGTATCATCTACAGCATGTGCAAATGCATAAGGTGGAGTTCCGTCGTTTTTTAAAATAACAAAATCTTTTGCATTTGCTTTGGCTTCAAGTTCACCTTTAATAAGGTCATAAAATTTAATTCGTTCCTTTCCTTCATTTTTTGTTTTCAGCCTTATTGCAAACTTTTCACCTTTTTCAATATGTGCTTTAATTTCTTCATAAGTAAGATTTCTGCAAGGATCATACTCTTTTTCATCATCATCAACAAACTTGGTTTCTCTTAATTTTAAAACATCACTTTTCCCCTCTGTTTTTTTACAAAAACATGGAAATGCACGACCATCAGCAACCAATTTTTTTGCAAAAACCTTATAAATATCTTTTCTTTGACTTTGGACATAAGGGCCATAGTCTCCTACATCTTTTCCATCTAAAGTTTGATACTCATTAAATGTAATACCAAAATTACTTAAGACATCATAAATAACTTTTTTTGCTTCCTTGATTTCTCTTTTTTCATCAGTATCTTCAATTCTTAAAAATAATATACCATCACTATTCTTTGCTAAATTATAACTTATAAATGCCTGGAAAAAGTTTCCTATATGCATAAACCCTGTAGGACTTGGTGCAAAACGAGTTACTACTTGTCCTTCTCTTAAATTTCTCCTTGGATATTTTGCAAAAATATCTTCTGGAGTTTCTTTTATATCAGGAAACAATAAATCTGCAATATCTTGATTATTCATTTTACTCCTCTTAATTAATTAAGTTTGCTGTCAAATAATTATAAAATAATGATATATAATTATTACTTGAACAATAATAATTTAATAATTGATTATAATATGTGTCAGCATTACTTTCTGCTTTAACATATGCTTCAATAGAACTATCATAAGCAGTTAAATATTGATATAAAGAAAACCCATTAACAGCCGTTAAATAAGACTTTCTTTGATTATTAAATGCATCAAAAATAGATTTAATTTCATTTACTTTTTCTAGTGATAAAGTTTTGACTTCTTTTGCTTGAACATTCTTTGCAAAATTTTTCAAATTTGATGAAGCAGAAGAGTATATTTGATGATTTAAGACTTGTCCTTCACAACTTTGCATTAATACCAATCTAAAATCATTAAACACCAAAATTAATTGATAATCTATATAGAATTTTAAATAATCATCTGTTTGCTCGTCTGTGCCAATTTTTGATGCAACATTCACTTTATTTGCAAAGAAATCTCCAAGATTTAAAGCAACATTATAAACTTCATTGATAAAATTTTTTGAATATAACTTATATCTTGCAAAATAACCATTATAAACATCATATTCTGCAGTGCTTTCAATATTTGTAAGATTTTGATTTTCTATTTTTAAAGCATCATAACTTTCATTCATCTTTTTTAAACTTTCATTAACTGGATTAAAGTCATAATTACCTTCAAGATTTTCAAACATAACATAATATTTATTAATAAAATTTAATCCTACAGAATTTAAAATAATATAGTTCTCATCATCTTTAATTTGACTTCCACTACTATCTTTTTTATAAAAATTATTCAAATAAAATTCAGTTGAAATATTTTCTATTTCACCTGTTGAAAATAAATCATCATTTGCTTTATATGTTTCTAATGTCGTCTTAAATGATTGAAATGTATCTTTTGCGTTTCCAGTATCACCACATGCAAAAAATATAAAACTTGCACTAACAAGAATAACTGCCAAAATTGATAATATTATATTTCTTTTTTTAACCATATTACCCCCTTTGATCTAAAAATTCTTTTACTTCCAAATATAACCCTTCATTATCTTCAACATCATAAGTTTTTGTTATAGGATAATTTGATGAATTACTAATAGAATTTATTATTTCATAGAAATTCTTTTCATTATATTTTGTGAAAAAATTGTTTATTTTTTGATATTTTTCTTGAAGACTTGCACTAAAAACATATCCATTAATGTCAGAATTATCATTAATATAAGCATCTACAAAACTTTCAAAATATAGAATTTTCCCATGAGATGAATAATTGTAATTACTACTTGAGATGTCTGCCTTTACATCAGAACTTACAAGAAGTTTAAAATCATTTGTAATTACATTAACAAAATCATTTACTGCATTTAAAATTATAGTTGAAGCATTATTATTTGTAATAGAATTTGGGAAACACCCTTGATAGCATTTTGCTAAACCAATAAAAGCATCTTTATAATTTTCAAGCCAATGATAATAATTAGTTCTAAAATCTACCATAGCATTTTGAAGATATGAAGCAGAAGTATCTGCAAGTTTTGATATATCAATCAAAAGATTATTCATCTTATCTTGCTCATCAAATGCTTCATCAAGATTATCTTTAACAACTTTATAATTATCTTTTAAAACATTATTATCTTCAGCAAAAGCCATAAATTGATTATAGTATATTACAACATCAGAAAGGCTTTCGGACAAAATTATAATATCATTCATTTCTTGTGAGTAATAATTAACAAGCGTATTCCCAGAAATCTTTGTTTTAAAACTGTTATAATTATCTTTTTCGCTCTCACTTAATAAAAATGTATTTGTTGAAGCAGTTTGCAATGTTTCAACCATACTAAATGTATTTGCAGGAATAACTAAAAGAATAACCACAACAATCACTGCAATAAGAACCAAGACTCCTAATAAAATAAGCCATCTTTTACCATTGCCAGTGCTATAACCTTTACTTTCTTTTGCTTTATTTTCTGCCATACTTCCCCCTTTTTATTAATCTTCATCACCAAACACATCAACATCAGATGTATTTTCAAGTGGTGTTTCTTCAATTTTGCTTGCTTCAATATGTTGTTCTTTTTTTGGAAGCAAAAGTTTCTCATTCAAATTAACAAAAGTTGTATATTCTCCAATCCATCTAAGTTTTACAGTGCCAGTTCTACCATTTCTATGTTTTGCAATAATAAGTTCAACCGTCCCTGGTTCATCTTCTTGTGGAACATCATTATATTTTTCTGGATTATACAAAAATAAAACAATATCAGCATCTTGTTCAATCGCACCCGAATCACGTAAATCTGACAAAAGAGGTCTATGATCACCCTGCCTACTTTCAACTCCACGAGATAATTGTGAAAGAACAATTATAGGGACATTCAATTCCTTTGCAGCAATCTTTAAGTTTCTTGAAATATCACTTACTTCATTCTGACGATTTTCATTTTTTCGCCCACTTCCTGAAGACATAAGTTGAATATAATCAATCATAATTAAATCAATATTTTCTTTAGCCTTAAGTCTTCTGCACTTTGCAAGAACATCAGCAGGTGTTGTTAAAGAAGAGTCATCAATATAAAGTCCACTTTGTTCAAGTTTTTTTGTGGCTGTCCAAATTCTATTCCACTCTTCTGGTGTCATTGTCCCATTTAATGCTTTTGCCATACTTACTTTAGCAAGAGAACAAATTGCTCTCTGCATAAGTTGTTCTCTGCTCATTTCAAGAGAAAATATTGCACATTTTTTACCATTTTCAACAGCAGCATTTACAAGTATATTCATAGAAAAAGATGTTTTACCAACTCCAGGACGTGCTGCAAGCAAAATAAGATCAGAATTTTGAAGACCATTTGTTATTTGGTCAAATTCTTTAAATCCAGTAGGAATTCCATTAATTGAAGTTGGATCTTTTGCAATTCTATCAAATTTATCAATAACTTTTTTAATTGCACCATCAGGTTTTCCAACATGTTCAAGAGTTGAACCACCTTCTTTTTCTGCGATATCAAAAATTTCTTTTTGTGCAAATTTTAATGATTGGTCTTTATCTTCATTGTTATATGCTTCTTCTATGATATGTTGACCAGAAGATATAAGTTTACGTCTTATAGAATCTGACTTTACAATATCACAATAATAACTAAAGTTTGCTGCAGAAGGAACAACATTTGTTAATGTTGTAATATACTCAATACCACCTACCTTATCAAGAAGTTTATCTTTATCAAGTTGGTCTGAAAGAGTAACAAAATCAACAGGAATAGACCTTTGATAAACTTTATTCATAACAAAGAAGATGTTTCTATGAGATTCTGAATAGAAATCATCTTCTTTCATAATGCCTAGAATGTCTGCCTGTGCTTGAATATCAATTAATATACAACCAAGCACAGCCTGCTCTGCTTCTATATTATGAGGCATGATTTTAAAATCTGCCATATTTCCTCCTAGTTATGTGAAAATGGGTCTTTCTTTCCCGACTTTTCAAGTTTTTCTTTCTTCTTTTTATCAATTTTAGCACATATAAACAAAAAGAGCAAGTATAAAACTCCAGTGATACATATAATAATAAATCCTGCGAGAACCTTATTCATTTGTGTGTATTTGAAAAAAAGGAAACATATAAATGCGTCCAAAATAAATACACCAAGCAAAAACCACATCAAGCGTTTAGAAGTCTTTCTCAAATCTCTACCTTCTTTTGGTAAAAGCATCTATATATCTCCTTTTATAAATAAATGAAAAATAAATTATTTTTAATATTTTAACAAATAAAAATATATTTTGAAAATAATTTCATTAATTTTTTAATTATTTATTTTTAATTATTATTTTTATTTATTTTTTATTTTAACATTTTTATTATTTTATTTTTTTAAATTTCACCTCTTAAAACTTTGCCTCGTTCTCTTAAACGTAAATTATGATCAAGAATTATTTTTCGTATTCTTAAACTCTTTGGTGTAACCTCAAGAATTTCATCATCTGCCAAAAACTCAATATCATCTTCTAGACTCATTTTTCTTGGTGGTGTCAATCTTAAAGCATCATCAGAACCAGAAGCACGGCAGTTTGAAAGATGTTTCTTTTTACATACATTTACTACAATATCATCGCCTTTAGGATTTGCTCCTACAACCATACCTGCATAAACAGGGACTCCAGGTCCTATAAATAAATCACCTCTTTCTTGTGCATTGTATAACCCATAAACAATAGATTCTCCACTTTCATGAGCGATTAATGAGCCATAATCTCTACGTTTTATTTCTCCTTTCCATGGTTCATAATCATAGAAAATTGAATTAATAACACCTTCACCTTTTGTATCCGTCAAAAGTTCACTCTTAAATCCAAATAGACCTCTTGAAGGAATTAAAAATTCCATTTTCATTCTATTTCCATGAGGTGTCATTTGAACAAGTTCTCCCTTTCTAACTCCCATTTTCTGCATTACCGTTCCTGTGCAGTCTTCAGGGACATCAAGAAACAATCTATCAATTGGTTCGCATTTTACACCATTAATCTCTTTTATTAAAACTTTTGGCATAGAAACTTGAAATTCATATCCATCACGTCTCATATTTTCAATAAGAATTGAAAGATGCATTTCGCCTCTGCCACTTACTTTGAATTGTTCTGCAGTTGCACCATCTTCAACCCTGAGTGAAAGATCTTTAACTGCTTCCTTATATAATCTATCTCTCAAATGTCTAGAAGTTACAAATTTCCCTTCCTTACCAGCAAAAGGACTATCATTAACCATAAAAGTCATTTCTACACTAGGTTCAGCAATTTTAACAAATTCAATAGGCTCAACACATTCACTATCGCAAATGGTATCACCAATTTGAATTCCTTCAAGTCCTGCAACACAAACAATTTCACCAACTGTTGCACTTTGAACAGGAGTTTTCTTTAAACCTTCAAAAACAAAGAGACTAACGACCTTTGACCTGATTTTCTTGCTTTGATCATGGAAATTACAAAGAACAATGTTTTGACCAACTTTTAAAGTGCCTCTGCTGATTTTTCCAACAGCAAGTTTTCCAACATAATCATTATGTTCGGCCGATGATACAAGCATTTGGCAAGGAGCATTTTCTTCACCTTCTGGTGCTGGGATATATTCAATTATTTTTTCAAATAATGGTTTCATGTCCGAACCCTTGACATTTTTATCTATACTTGCAATTCCTTGTCTTGCCGATACAAAAACAAATGGTGAATTAAGTTGTTCTTCGTTTGCGTCAAGTTCCAAAAATAATTCAAGAACCTCGTCAATAACTTCATTTATTCTGGCATCTTGTCTGTCTATTTTATTAATAACAACAATGACCTTTAATTTCAAAGCAAGTGCTTTTTCAAGAACAAATCTAGTTTGTGGCATTGGACCTTCATAAGCATCAACAACAAGCAAAACGCCATCAACCATCTTTAAAACTCTTTCAACTTCTCCACCAAAATCAGCGTGTCCTGGAGTATCAATAATATTGATTTTTACATCATTATAAAGACAAGAACAATTTTTAGATAAAATTGTAATTCCCCTTTCTCTCTCAAGAGCATTAGAATCCATTACTCTATCTTCTATAACTTGATTATCACGAAAAACGCTTCCTTGTTTAAGAAGTTCATTTACAAGTGATGTTTTACCATGGTCAACATGGGCAATAATAGCAATATTTCTAATTTTTTCGTTTTTCATTTTCATTTCTACCTTTTAACCGTTATATTTTAGCACAATGTAATATTTTTTTCAAGTAAGATAAATATAAAAATTCACTTTTCTGTTAAATTCAAATATTTTTAATTTATTTTTATATTCATGAATAATTTTATTTTTTTTGATTATGATAATTATGAATATAAAAGGAGGAAAACTATGATTACTTTACAAAAAATTTGTTTATTCTTAACTATAATTGGTGCGATTAACTGGGGACTTATCGGATTATTTGATTTTAACTTAGTTACATTTATCTTTGGCGAAGGCACACTTACAAAAATTGTATATATTTTAGTTGGAATAGCAGGACTTATTAATATTGGTCTTCTTATAAAAGATATAGATATAAAATAAAAAAAACTCTAAAAAGAGTTTATTTTTTTGTTATAACAATTGTTACGGTTGTTGTTTTAGGAGCATATTGTAATTTAACATCATCCCCTGTAACATTAACTGTGACTGTATGTGTTCCTACCCCAAGTCCTTTTAAGTCAACATAAGCATGAATATCTTCTTTCTTAATTGCATTAATATTGGCATTTGTTCCTTTTACAATTACAGACACTGTACTATCACTTGCACTGGCAGCTTGAGCAGAATATCCATTTTCAAGATTTCTTGTTTCAATTAACACACCATCTACTGTTTTTTCATTAGTCGAAGTTAATGTTACTTTAACTACTACCGTAGATATACTCATTTCTTTAACGCCACTTGGCTTAGATATATTAACATTGTATTCTGTATTTTTATCAAGCTTTTCAACATTTATCTTAACTGGTATTGAAGATATATTCTTAAGTGTTTCTTCATCACCATAAACAGTTACTTTAGTTTGACTTAATGTAATCGCATCAAGTGATTTTCCAAACGCTACTTCACCTTCAGGAATTACCTTTAATGGTACTTCTTTGCTTGGAGAAGTAATAGTAAGTGTTACATCTACTGTTTCAGGTACTATTTCAATATCTAATTTTTTACCATTAACATCATATGCTGCAAGTGGAACTTCTTTTAAAGTAGTTGTACCAACACTTGGATTAACTATTTTTTTAACATCAATTAATGCTTTTACAACTGCTACTTGTTCTAATTTATATTTTGGTCCTTTTATATACACTTCATCTCTACTGAAAGTAACATTAGAAATATTATATTTAGAATCAAGGGATTTTTCATTCATTATTTCTGAAGATATATTAATAGATTCAGACATCTTTTCATATATAACAACAGTTACTCTTGATGGATCTAGTTTATAATCAACTGAAGTAAACATTTTTGAATACTTTAATTCAACCTCATGTGTTCCTGGTTTTAAATTTCTTAAATCCACTACTACACTATCATTTAATGTTAATTGTTGTTTTGCTAAATAAAGATTTGATTTTCTACCAATTAACATAACATCAACTGTTTCAGGAAGTCCTTCAACAACATAAGCTTCTTCATTATATAAAGCATTTACTTTTTGATT
>USSZ01000035.1 GCA_900557645.1 uncultured Eubacteriales bacterium | reverse complement strand
TTTGAATAGATGGACGATACCGTAAAGGACTATTATTTCGAGTATGCGGATCAACTGTATTGAACGTATTTAAATACGGCAAAGGAGGGACATAATAAATGAAAAAATTATTTGCAGTGTCGGATGTACACGGACACTTTAAGGAGCTTAACGAAGCACTTGCAAAAGCCGGATTTGATCCGGGCAATGAAGAACATTTTTTCATCAGCTGCGGAGATCTTTTTGACCGCGGAACGGAAAACCTGGCGGTGTATGAGTTTGTAAACGGGCTTGAAAGAAAGATACTGATACGGGGAAATCACGAGGCAAGACTGCTTGAAATTCTTGAGCAGGGGCGGATAAGATCCTCCGACATAGTGAACGGCACGGATATCACCATTATGGAATTTTTCGGCAAGGACAGTATAGACGAAGACGGACGCCTGAAGTTATCCGATGAAAAAAATGAGAGGAAAAACGAACGCGATATACGTCATTTTATAGGTCTGATGCTTGATTATTACGAAACGGAGAATTATATATTCACACACGGCTGGCTTCCTGCGGATTTCGACGCATACAGGCATTGGCTACTGCCGGATTGGAGACACGCAAGGGCTTCCGAATGGATAAAGGCGAGATATCGCGAATGGTTCCGTTATTACGGTACCGAAGCAATGATCCCCGGAAAGACGATAGTCTGCGGTCATAAGACATCAAGATTTGCCTGCAAATTCGATCCGACACGATCACCGGACAATACCGACATTTTCTTCGGTAACGGGGTCGCGGTAATAGATACTCACACTTCATACAGCGGCAAGGTGAATGTACTTGTGCTGAATGAAGAAATTCCGGATTCGGTCACTCATACAATGAGACTTCGGAAAGAACCGTTTGAAAAAATGAAGATCGGAGAAAAGACTGTTGAAATGAGACAGCTCGACACTAAAAGAAAAAGCATAAGAATAGGTGACAGAATTTGTTTTTCATGCGCGGAGGCTCCTGCCATGAATCTTGTGGCTCTTGTTACCGGGATATACGTTTATCCTGACTTTGAAAGTCTTTACGAGGAATTTTCACCATATGAGCTTGGATTTGACGGTAACAGTACGGAGTATATTTGCAATTATATGAAAAAGCTGTATTCTCCCTGTAAATCGGACGGACGACAGGCTGTTGCCATAAGAGTGGAATTGATCTGAAACGTATTCACAAAATAGGAGCATTTAACAATTGAGATATGCCGACGAAAAAAACTTGCAACACATCGGAAATCAAATGAAAATATTTTCCAACATTGTTGAACTATCTATTGACAGAGTCTTATATAAGTGATATAATAATATTGTCGCAATATTTTACAACTCTTAAATATTCAACTTGGCTTTGAACAGTCCAAGCGAGAAGTGGAAGATGTTTATATTTACGAATAAATCTATTAGGTAAATGTTTTGCTTCATAAGAGATAAAATCTGGGTGGCTTATTTTTTTGTTTAACAGCATTCTTTTTAAGGCATATTTTTTTATAAAAGAAAGTTTATTTTCATTTAAGTAGCCAGCAAGTTGACCTCTTAAAATTTCAGGTGCATGTTTATAAAAATATTCAAGGACATAAGGATTGAAAGATTGAACAGCATATTGACCTTTATAGTTTTTTAATAATTCAATAACACCTTTTTCAAGTTCACCAACTTTATTAGAGTTTTTAATTTCAATTAAAAGGGGAACTCTGCCATCAACAAATTTTAAGACTTCTTCAAAAGTTGGTATTTTTTCTTTACTATCTTTTAGTGTTAGAATGTCTAAATCTGATTTAGTAAGAAATTTAATATAGCCATCATTATCAGTCAGTCTTGAAAGACTTTCGTCATGAAAAACAATAATAGTTCCATCAGAAATTATTTGGACATCAAGTTCAATAGGATAACCTTCATCTATTGCTTTTGAAAAAGCCGAAATTGAATTTTCAGGGTGATTTTTGTCATGAAGTCCTCTATGTGCTATTGGAGATTGAACAAGCCAACTATTAAATAAATCCATAAATTATACCACCTTAATAATATTATTATGTTCAAAAAAATGAAAAAACGACAAAAAAATCTATTTTTTCAACTTATATTGATATTATAACATAACTAAAATTAAAAACAAAATAAAAAAACTAATAAAAATATAATTAATTTATTATAAAAATAATTTTTAACAAAAAAAGATATTTAATTTGTCATATTAAAATATCTTATATATTTTTTGTTTTTTACTCATAAATATGCTTTAATTATTTTCTTTTTCAAGTTTTCCATTTTGGAATTCAATCAAGATTTCTTCTTTAATTGTATCTGATAAAGGAAATTTTTCTATCAAAGCATTGCTTGAGATATGAAAATGTTTAGAAAAATCACTTTCACTTCTACTTAACCATTTTATATTTTCAGTTTCATTTTTATTAATTTGATTAAAATATTTTAGTTTTGCATATAGTTTACTTTCATTTATAATAAAAAGATTATACTTTATAAAATCATGAAGAGAAATATTAAAATATTTTCCTATGGCAAATCTTAAAACAATTTTATCTGGTGGTGATGATAATAAGATTGGATTTTCAGTAAGAAGTTGTTTATCTACCCCAATTTTATTGAAATTGTTAATCTTTGTAAGTAATTTATCTTTATCATAACCAATAATTTTTGAATGTTTTAGGACAAGGGTTTTGAGTTCTTCGGAAGAAATTTGAAATATTTCTTTAATAAAATTCAATTTATTAACAATCAATTCTTTATCACTATAAATTATTGATGGAAAGGAGTTGAAAATGGATATTACTTCTTGATTCGATATATTAATAATTTTTTTAAAAAATTCAATTTTATCTATAATATATTCTTGACTAAAATTTAATAAATTGGGATTTGATATTAAAATTTTGCTTATTTTGTCATCTTTTAAAGATAAATGCTTTTTATAAAAATCTATATTTTTCAAAATAGAAGCATTTTTGCGACCAAGTAATACTCCAAGTTTTGTTTTTGCTTTATCAAATTTATCATCAGATAAATCCAAAGATTTTTGAATTAGAGATATCTTTTCCTGAGCATTTTCACTATTTAATGTTAAAATATTAGGTCTATGTAATATAACTTTTGTTAAATCAACGTCGGATAAATTTAGGTTTTGCTTTAGGTTATTTATTTTTTCTAATAGTAAAGAATCAGAAAGACCAAATATAGAGGGAGATGAAATTAAAAGGAAAGATAAGTCGTTAGGCGTTAATTTTAATGTTTTTAAAAGAAATTTACATTTATCAGAAATATATTTTTCTCCATATCCTAAAACAGCAGGGAATGACATTAAAACAGTTTTTAATTCTTTTTTTGAAAGATTGAATTGTCTTTGATAAAAATTTATTCTTGATTTAATAAGTTCTTGATTTGATATAGTTAATTTATTTATAATTTCTTTGCTTTCTTCATTTGAAAAATCAAAATATTGTTGAAATAAAATCTCAAGATTATTATTCATTTTATTCTCCTAAAGTGAAATTTACAAAACAATATTATATGTTAATTATGTTTTTAAGTCAATTATAAGGCTAAAGTAAATGAAAAAAGATTGATTTATTTTTAAAGATTAGATATAATTTTAAACATGGAAAGAATAAATAAAATAAGAAATTTTTGTATTGTTGCACATATAGACCATGGCAAGTCTACGCTTGCTGATCGCTTAATAGAAAAAACAGGAACGCTTGCAAAAAGAGATATGCAAGAACAAATTCTTGATAATATGGATCTAGAAAGAGAAAAAGGAATTACTATAAAACTTACTCCAACAAGAATGAATTATCATTACAATGGTGAAGATTATGAATTAAACCTTATTGACACTCCAGGGCATGTTGACTTTACTTATGAGGTTTCACGTTCACTTGCTGCATGTGAGGGGGCAATTCTTATAGTTGATGCATCACAGGGGGTAGAAGCACAGACACTTGCAAATGCCTATCTTGCTATTGATAATAATCTCGACATTTTGCCAGTTATAAATAAGATTGACCTTCCAAGTGCAAGACCTGAAGAAGTTAAAAAAGAAATTGAAGATGTTGTTGGTGTGCCTGCAATGCATGCTCCTTGTATATCTGCAAAAGATGGGACTAATATTGACCAAGTTTTAGAAATGATTGTAAAAGAATTTCCATCTCCTAAAGGTGATGAAAACGGAAAACTAAAATGTTTAATATTTGATAGTTATTATGATAATTTTAAAGGAGCAATTTGTCTTATTCGAGTTTTTGATGGAACTATAAAGGTTGGCGACAAAATTAAGATGATGCAAACGGGTAAAATATATGATGTTACTGAAGTTGGAATATTTGTTCCAAATGAGAAAATAATAGACCAGTTAAAAGCAGGAGATGTTGGTTATATTGCCGGTTCAATCAAGAATATTTCAGATGTCGAAGTTGGCGATACAATTACTCATGCTGAAAATCCAATAGATAAGCCATTGCCTGGATATAAAAAAGTTCAACCCGTTGTATTTTGTGGTGTTTTTCCTGTTGATGGGGCAAAATATAATGAATTAAAAGATGCACTTGAAAAATTAAAGTTAAATGATGCATCTCTTGATTTTATGCCAGAAGTATCACAGGCTCTGGGATTTGGTTTCCGCTGTGGTTTTTTAGGACTATTGCATCTTGAAATAATTACAGAAAGAATTGAAAGAGAATTTAATCTTGATATTATCACAACAGCACCAAGTGTATACTATCATGTTTTTAAAACAAATGGTGAGATGCTTGAGATTTCAAATCCATCGGCATTGCCATCGCCTGTAGAGATTGAATATATTGAAGAGCCTGTTGTAAAGGCAAGCATATATACACCGCCACAATATGTTGGAGCGATTATGGAGTTGTGCCAAGATAAACGTGGAATATATAAAGATTTGATATATCTTGATGCAAACAGAGTTAAAGTCAACTATGTTTTGCCATTAGGTGAAATAGTTTTTGATTTTTTTGATAGTTTAAAGTCAAGAACAAAAGGGTATGCGAGTTTTGATTATGAACTTGCTGGTTACAAGCAAAGCGATCTTGTAAAGGTTGATATACTCCTTAATGGTGAAAAATGTGATGCACTTTCAATTATAGTCCATAAGGATAAGGCTTATTCTAGAGGACGGGCTTTGACAGAAAAACTAAAAAAAATTATTCCAAGGCAGTTGTTTGAAGTGCCAATTCAAGCAGCGATAGGGACGAAGGTTATAGCACGTGAAACTATTTCTGCAATGAGAAAAGATGTTCTTGCAAAATGTTATGGTGGTGATATATCAAGAAAAAGAAAACTTCTTGAAAAGCAGAAAGAAGGAAAGAAAAGGATGAGAAAAATAGGTTCTGTTGAAATACCATCTGAAGCATTTATGTCAATTTTAAAACTTGATGATGAGGATAAATAAATGCTTGGAATATATGTTCATGTGCCTTTTTGTGAAAGAAAATGTATTTATTGTGCATTTTCTTCTTTTACAAATAAAGATAGTGAAGAAGAAAAATATATATCGCATTTAACAAAAGAAATTGTAAGCACGGCTAATAATTTGGCTAAAAAATCTAGAGATGTTGACAGTATTTATATAGGTGGTGGAACACCTAGTATTTTATCGCTTCATAATATAGAGTTGATTTTGGTGGCGATAAGACAAAATTTTATTGTTGCAAAAGATTGTGAAATTACTATAGAATGTAATCCTAATTCAATAAGTTATGAAAAATTAAAATTTTATAAAAAGTTAGGAATAAATAGATTTTCTTTAGGTGTGCAAAGTTTATATGACGAAGACCTTAAGTTTTTAAATCGATTGCATAACAGTCATCAGGTTATAGATGTAATTAAAAGTGCAAAAGAAGCAGGATTTGAAAACATTTCAGTAGACCTTTTAATTGGAATAATGGGGCAGACTAAACAATCGTTTATAAGTCAACTTAAAATTTTAAAAGATTTAGGTGTTAAACATTTTTCTTGTTATATGCTTCAGATTGAAGATGGAACACTACTTAAAAGTATGCTTGATAAAAACTTAATAACATTACCAAACGATGACCAAAGCGTTGAAATTTATAATGCTTGTGCTAATTATTTAAAAGAAAATGGGTTTGAAAGATATGAGGTTTCAAACTTTGCTTTAAAGGGGTATGAAAGCAGGCATAACTCAAAGTATTGGATAGGGGAAGATTATATAGGATTTGGCTTGTCAGCACATTCATATATAAATAAAGTTAGAAGTGCAAATTCTTCAGTTTTTGAAAATTATTATGAAAATAAGAAAAGTTTTGAAGAAAAACTAACAAATGAAGAACTTATTGAAGAGCATATAATGTTAGGACTTCGATGTAAATATGGAGTAGATAAAAATTATTTGCAATCATTAGGATATAATATTGAAAAAAATAATAATTTTAAAGAATTAAAAGATAAAAAAATTATTTTAAATGAAAAAAAGCGACTATTTTTAAATCCTGAATATTATGGAGTAAATAATTATATTATTTTAAAACTACTTCCTTAAAAAAATTGCAATTTAATAATGATAATTAAACAAAATTAAAAAAATGCTTGCTAAAAGAAAAAGTATGTGATATAATCAACTTGTAAAGTAAAACTGCTTTACAAAAGGCTGTTATGAAAGTTGAAGAAAATGTTTATCTTTGCAAATTGTTTGATGCGTATGGGGCACTGTTAAGTAGTGGACAAAGAGAGATTTTGTCATTGTATCTTAATGATGACTTGACATTAAGTGAAATTGCAGAAAACTTGAAAATTTCAAGACAGGCTGCTAGAGATAGTATAACAAAGGCAGAAATAAAATTGAAAAGTTTTGAAGAAAAACTATGTTTTTTAAAGAAACTTGAAAAACTTGAAAAAGAGATAGAAAGTTTGAAATCTAAATAGAAAATAGGAGGGATAATGGCATTATTTTCATCATTATCGGAAAAGTTTAACCATATTTTCTCAAAACTTACAAAAAAGGGACGTTTGACAGAACTTGAAATAAAAGAGGCGATGAGAGAAGTTCGTATTGCACTTCTTGAAGCCGATGTAAATTATATGGTTGCCAAAGATTTTGTTAAAACTGTTTCTGAAAAAGCAGTAGGTGATGAGGTTTTAAAAAGTTTAACTCCAGCACAACAAGTAATAAAAATTGTTAAAGATGAACTGACTGCTTTAATGTCTTCAAACAATCAAAAACTTGCAGTATCGCCAGCACCACCAACAATTATTATGATGTGTGGTCTTCAAGGTGCAGGAAAGACAACAATGTGTGCTAAACTTGGTGCACATCTTAAAAAGTCAGGCAAAAAGCCACTTTTAGTTGCATGTGATATATACAGACCAGCAGCCATTAATCAGTTGCAAGTTGTCGGAAAGCAGGCAAATGTTGAAGTTTTTGAGAAAGGGACACAAAATCCTGTAAAAACTGCAAAACAAGCAGTAGAACATGCAAAAAAACAAGGCTTTGACACTGTTATTATTGATACGGCTGGAAGACTTCACATAAATGAAGAACTTATGAATGAACTAAAAAATATTAAAAAAGAAGTTTCGCCTGCTGAAATTTTGCTTGTTGTAGATGCAATGACTGGTCAAGATGCTGTAACTGTTGCAGATTCATTTAATAAAGACCTTGACATAACTGGAATTATACTTACAAAACTTGATGGTGATACAAGAGGTGGTGCAGCACTTTCTATTAAAGCGATTACTGGCAAGCCTATAAAATTTACAGGTGTTGGTGAAAAGATTGGAGATATTGAACCTTTCTACCCAGACAGAATTGCAAGCAGAATATTAGGTATGGGTGATGTCCTTTCGCTTATTGAAAAAGCACAAGAGGCAGTGAGTGAAGAACAGGCGAAAGAAATGGAGAAAAAATTTAGAGAAAATTCATTTACTTTCGATGATTATCTTGCACAAATTGATAGTTTGAAAAAAATGGGGAATATCAAAGATATTTTAGGTATGATACCTGGACTTGGTGGAAAAATTAAAAATCTTGATATTGATGAAAATCAAATTTTAGTCAATAAAGCAATAATTCAATCAATGACCCCACAAGAGCGAAAAAATCCTGATATTATAAAGGCTAGCAGACGTCAGAGAATTGCCAAAGGTAGTGGCACTTCAATACAACAGGTCAATCAACTTTTAAAACAATTTGAACAATCAAAAGAAATGATGAAGCAATTAAAAAATGGTAAATTTAGAAAAGGATTGTTTTAATAAAATAAAAAACTAATTTCGGTATAACGTTATCGTAAGATGACTATACAATAGCAATTAACAATTGCAAAAATTTTAAAGGAGGAAAAGATGGCAGTTAAAATTAGACTTACAAGAAAAGGTGATAAAAAATCTCCATTCTACAGAGTTGTAGTTGCTGATTCAAGAGCACCAAGAGATGGCAAATTTATTGACATTATTGGAACTTATAATCCACTTACAAACCCTGCAGAAATAAAGATTGATGCTGAAAAGGCTAAAACTTGGCTTAAAAATGGTGCTTTACCTACCGATACAGCAAAAAATCTTCTTGTAAAAAGTGGAATAATTGAAAAATAAAAATGCTCAAATTAAGGAGAACTTAAGTTTATGAAAGAACTTATTGAATATATCGTCAAAAGTTTAGTTATTGACGAAGAAAGCGTAAAAGTAACTGAAACAGAAGAAAATGATGAAACCGTTTATCATGTTTTTGTTGCAGAAGAGGACATGGGTAGGGTGATTGGAAAATCTGGTAAAGTTGCTTCAAGCATAAGAGCAATCGTAAAATCAATCTCATCAAGACAGCACAAAAAAGCATTTGTGAAGTTTGGTCAGTAAATATGATAGAAATTGCAAAGATATTAAAACCGCAAGGAATAAAGGGCGAAGTTAAAGCGATGCCTTTGACAAATGTCCTTGCTGTTTTTAATTTAATTAAAAATTGTGTTGTTGGTGAAAAAACTATGACTATTGAGCATATCTCTGTTAGACAAGGATATGTTTATATAAAATTTGATGAGATAAAAACAAGAAATGATGCAGAAAATTATAGAAATCAAGTAATTAAAATTCCAAAAGAGATATTAGAAAGTGCAAAAGAAGAGGACGATTTTCTTATAGACGATTTAATTGGAATGATTTTGTATGATGAAAAAGATGAAATTGTTGGACAAATAATTGATGTTATTAATTATGGTGCCTGCGATATCTTTATCATAGAGAAAGAAGGGCGTGAATATCAAGTTCCTTATGTTGATGATGTGTTTAAAAAACAAAATAACCGATTAATTGTTGATAGTGAAAAAATTAAAGAGGTTATGTTATGATAATTGACATTTTAACTCTTTTCCCAGAAGCATTTTCATATTTAGATTCAAGCATAATAAAACGAGCAAAAGAGCAAGGTTTGCTTGAGATAAATATAATTGATATAAGAGATTTCTCAAAGAATAAGCATAAGAAATGTGATGATTATCCTTTTGGTGGTGGTGCAGGAATGCTTATGTCAGTTGAGCCAGTTTACTATGCTGTGAAAAGTGTTCAAAAAGATAATTCTACAATTTTATTACCAAGTCCAAGTGGAAAGGTTTTAAATGGTGAAATAGTAAGAAATCTTGCAAAGGAAGAACATTTAATATTTATTTGTGGACATTATGAAGGAATAGACCAGAGAGTAATAGATATATTTAATCCTACAGAAATTTCTGTTGGAGATTATGTTCTTACTGGTGGCGAACTCCCTGCGATGATAATAATAGATGCTCTGTCAAGATATGTAGATGGTGTGATAAATAAGGAAAGTTTAGAGGAAGAAAGTTTTTCTTCGGGAATGCTTGAATATCCACAATATACTAAACCTGTTATATTTAGAGATAGAAAAGTACCAGATATATTGT
>USSZ01000034.1 GCA_900557645.1 uncultured Eubacteriales bacterium | reverse complement strand
TTATTTTAAATATTTTTATTTCTTTTATTTTTAAAGAAATCACTTAATAATTTTGAACATTCATCACTATGTTTTTCATCTATTATAACTTGTGGGTTGTGGTTTAATCTTTTGCTTGATAAAATTAAATTACATAAATTGTCTTGTGAAGTTTTTTCCTTACAAGCATAAACAACTTTTTTTATACGAGCATTTGCAATGGCTCCAGCACACATAGGGCAAGGTTCAAGTGTTACATAAATTACAGCATCATCTAATCGCCAAGATTTTAATTTTTTGCAGGCTTTTTCGATTGCAATTATTTCGGCATGTTTAATTGCATTTTGACTATGTTCTCGTTGATTATGTCCTTTTGCAATAATTACATCATTTATTACGATAACAGCACCAATAGGAACTTCATCAATTTTTAAACTTTTATAGGCTTCTTTAATTGCATATTTCATATAATCTTTCATGTTTCTATTTTAATGAAATTTTAATATAAAGTAAAGTTGATTTGTTGTGTTTTAAAAAATAATGTTGTATAATATTAAAATGGAAAGAAAAATAGAAAATAAAAACTTTAGACAATTTTATAGAGATGACGATAGTGGCAAAGTGTTTTTAATTTGTTTGCTTGTCCCACTTGTTATATCAATAATTTTTTCCATGATTGCAAGTCAAATAGCAAATCAACAGGGGGTAGAGCCAGAAGAAATTACATCAAATATGTGGTTTTTATCAATATATGCTTTAGTAAATTTTATGGTATATCTGGCAATTTATTTTATTTATAACAAAATTTGCAAAATTGAATATAAAGCCATCAAAATGAAGGCTAAAATGCATTGGCATACTTATTTAATAGTTATTGCAATAGGAATTATTTCACTTTTTGGAATTCAATATTTTATCTTGTCATTTGATAATTTATTAGAAGTTATTGGTTTTCCTTTAAATAGTGGAACTACTATAAATCCAACAGATTTTGGTTCATTTATGCTTGCAACATTTGTGCTTGCAGTGTTGCCTGCTGTTGGTGAAGAAATATTATTTAGAGGAATTGTTTTTAATGGTTTACGTTCTAGATTTTCTGACTGGGGGGCAATTTTATTATCAGCATTGATGTTTGCTTTAATGCATGGAAACCTTCAGCAATTATTGTATCCATTTATTCTTGGAACAGTTATGGGCTGGATTGTTATGAGGACTGGTTCTCTTATTTCGTCTATGATTGTGCATTTTACAAACAATTTTTTGGTTGTAATGTTTGCTTATATACAAAATGTAACAGGATTTTCATTAGCATTACCAAATATGTGGTGGTTTTATTTAGTTGCAATCTTGCTTTTGGCAGTAACAGGAGCAATCTATTTTATAATAGATAGATATTATTTTAAACATAAAAATAAAGAAGATGTTGAAAAAATATCTGAAAAAACATCTCCATTTATTTATGTATCACTTGCAGTTGCATCAGTAATATTAGTATTAAATACTATTGCTTCGTTTGCAATGTAAAAATTTTTATTTTAAAAATAAAGTTTTATATTAAAAGTTAAATTTAGGAATTTTATTTACTTGACGATTATATTATATATTGTCATTAATTTATGGTGGCGATTGCTGTTGTCGCAAAAACACTGTAGATGTCGAATATTGTTTTATATTGGCAAAATTGATTGTTTTACTTGAAATGTAAATAAAAATGATTATAATGTATTAAGTTTAAAAAGGAGAAATGATGCCATTAAAGAATAAACTTACTAGAAATATATTTTACTGTTATCTTCCGATAGTAGTTCTTTTTGCTGTAATCAGAATGTTATCGCATTTTGGGTTATTAGATTTTTTAGGTAAAACGGGAACAATTATAATAAATATTTTAGTTCAAATAGGTTTATTATTTTCAATTTCGATTTTTTTATTTTCATTTTTACAAAAATCTTCCTTGAAAGAAACATTTAAGTTTTATGGTTTTAGAAAGATATCAATAAAATCAATATTTTTATCTATATTAATTGGGGTTATAGTTTATATTTTAAATATATTTGTTGCAACATTCTTTAATGCAATTTTATCTATGTTTGGATATAATTTTTCAGGAAGTTCAACAACTGGTGCTCAACCTATATGGCTATTATTTGTAAATCTTCTTATTACTGCAGTTTTGCCAGCAATTTGTGAAGAAACAGCACATAGGGGAATGCTTCTTAAAGGTCTTTCACCTTTAGGAAGAAAGTGGGCAATAATTATTTCATCAATTTTATTTGGCCTTATGCATATGAATATTGAACAATTTTTCTATGCAACTATAATAGGATTGTTTCTTGGATATCTTTCAACTATTTGTGAAACAATATATCCTGCAATGATTATTCATTTTATGAATAATGCAATAAGTGTTATTATGAGTTTTTCAAGGACTAATAATTGGGGAATAGAAAATGCCGTTAATTGGATTTGGAATGGTTTTTCTGGAAGTCCTGTTTTAAGTTTTATTTTTATGTTTTTATTTATCTTCTTACTTTTATTTTTATTAAGATATTTAGTAGGGTTATTATTTAAAGATACAGCATTTAAAAAGATTAATGAATTACAAAATGTTTTGTTTAGAGAGATTGCTCGTGAAAATTATTTAAAAGAACTTGACGAAATTTCAAAGGGGAATTTAGAACAACCAAACAATTCAATTTCATTTGAAGAATTTGATAAATTATATAAAAATAAAAGTCTTGATATGGGGCATATAAGCAATCTTGATAATCATGTCATATTTAATGAGGAAAAATATAAAATGGACTCAGTAACTAAAGCCTTGATGATAACTTGTTTTATTCTTGCTGGGGCAATTACATTATTTACGTTTATTTGGAATTTATTGATTTTTTTAGTTTAAGGATAAATTATGATTTCTATAAAAATTGTTTGTGTTGGAAATTTAAAGGAAAAATTTTGGCGAGATGCATCTATTGAATATGAAAAAAGATTATCTAAATTTTGTAAATTAAAGATTGTTGAAATTGTTGAGCAAAATAAATATACTGAAATTGAAAAAATTAAAGAATTAGAAGGGATAAAAATTATAGAGCAATTAGAAGGAGAATGTTTTTTACTTGAAATAAATGGAAAAGAATATTCGAGTGAAGAATTTGCTCAAAAAATTAAAAATTTATCACTATTAACAAGTCAATTAACTTTCGTAATAGGTGGCTCTTACGGAGTGAGTGATAAGGTGAAAAATATTATAAAGAATAAAATTTCATTCGGCAAAGCAACTTATCCTCACAATTTAGCAAGAATAATTTTGTTAGAGCAGATTTATAGGGCTTTTATGATAGTAAGTGGTGCAAGTTATCATAAATAAAATAATAGCAAAAATGTTGCTAATAATAAATTATAGGGTGTTTTGAATTGTGGATTGTTATAATAGATTGAAAAACAGCATACAAAATAAGCACCCCAAGAAAATAGTCATTAATGTTAATATAGAAAGATTTTTATACATTATAAACACCTTTTAATTATTACGTTCATATAAGAATTAATAAAAAATTACAAAAGATAAGATAAAAAATATTAGGAAAGGCAAGTTTTATTTGTCTTCAAAATGTTCATCAAATAAACTTTTGTGATGATAATCTTTTTCATATAATGGAGTATTATTATCGTCGGACTGGGCAATATATGATTGTTCATCATCACTAATAAAGTTATCATGTCCAGATTCAACATTATAAATCGGAGTATTGTTGACGCTCTCTAAATTATGATAAGATTTTTCTTCTGATTTATTGTTTATTTTTTCTAGATTTTTAATGACATCTTTTTTATTTCTTCTTGAAAATACAGCAATATTCCCTTTGCCTTTAATAAGTTTATAAACAAGAAATACACTTGATGCTCCAATAATTATATAAATAATTCTAGAAAATATTGATGCTTGATAACCAAATATACCAGCAATAAAATCATATTGTAAAAGTCCGATAAGAAGCCAATTAATGCTTCCAAGCAATGTTAATATGAAAGAAATTATAGTAAACATTATAATTTTGCCTCCATATTAAGTATTTGCATATAAATTAAAAAAATTCTAAAATAGTTTATTTTCATTGACTAAACTAATTAAAAAATGTATAATACATGATTGTTAAACATGTTAAAAGGAGTTCGAATATGACACATTTTTTAACACCTGAAGGTAAAAAACAACTAGAGGAAAAACTCAATTACTATAAGCAAGTAAGAAGATTTGAAGTAAGTAAAAAGATAGGAATTGCTAGAGAATTCGGCGATTTATCTGAGAACTCTGAATATGATGCAGCAAAGGAAGAGCAAGCACAGGTAGAAGCAGAAATAAGCGAAATGGAAGATATTCTTCTTAACTGCCAAGTTATTAAACAAAAATCTAATGATGGGACGATAGGAATAGGCTCATCTGTAAAATTGTATGATGAAGAATTTGATGAAGAACTTAATTACAAAATTTTGGGTTCAACAGAAAGTGATCCAGCAAATGGTATAATAAGTAATAATTCACCAGTTGGTGCTGCACTTATAGGACATAAAGAGGGTGAGACTATAAAAATAAAATTAGATGGTGGCGAAATAGTTTATAAAATATTAGAAGTCAAATAAATATAATTTTTGACATTTATTTTCTTGCCAAATATGCTATTTTATTGTATAATAATATTAGATTAATTTTTGTAGGATATTCTGGTAAAGCGTATGATGTTTAAAAACTCAGTAAGATTATTGTGTGCAAACTTTGATAAAGTGTGGAAACTTTTAGTTTACCACATTTTATCTATTGGTATATGTGTTGCATTACTTGCAATTTTTCACAATTATTTTTTAGATGCATGGGATATTGCTTTTACTCAGGCAGGAGTAGATAAAATATTTGAAACGGGGACATTGTATGGTTCAACAATTGCGAATGCACTTACAACCATAGTAGATTTTGCAATAATTTTCTTTAAAGAGATTTTTGCAAATGTAGGAATAGGAATTTATTTTTGTTTAATTGTTTTCTATTTATTCCCACTTTTAATAAATATTGGAAAGATTGTTACTTGCGAAATGATGTATGGTTATATGTCATCATGTTCAAAACAAAGTTTTACTGGAACATTCTTAAAAACTTTGAAAAGTTCTCTTGCATATTCTTCTTTAAAAGTTTTATATGCTTTGCCTTTTAATTTTTTAATAGTTTTAAGTATGTGGTCTCTTACAAGAGTTGATAACAAAATTTTTGATTATATTATGCCTTTTGCATTCGTTATAGTTCCTGCAATATTTATGGCATTTAAAGAAACATTTAATGCAGGTTGGGCACCTGCTAAAGTGGTATATAATCAAAATATTGCAAAATCTTATTCAATAGGTATGCGTGCTGTTTTGCGTAGAGGTGCAAAAGTATTCTCTACAGCGTTTATTATTTATCTTTTAGCAATTGTTTTATCTATGGTTTTAGGATTATATGCTATAATTATTATTCTTCCAATAATATCACCACTTGTTCATATTTTTGAAATGGTTGCATTCTTCTCAAGTCAAGGTATGAGATTTTATGTTGATAATGACACAATACTATCTCCAAAGAAACTTGAAGAAGTTGATAAGATTGAAGATGCTAAATACCTTTTATAATAAATAAAAACTGTTAAAAGAATATGTTTTTTGTAAAGAAATTAGTGAAAAATTATTTTAATTTTTAATTATATTTTCATTCAAAAAATTAACATTTTAATATTTTTATCTAAAATAAAAAATAAAATAAAGAATAATTAAATAAATTTTTATTATAAAAAAACAAAAGAAAAATCTTTTTTCAAAGATTATTTTTTAATGTAATTAAATATACTTGCACATATTGCATTTTTATAAATTTGACAATTCTAACGTTAAAAAAACGTTTGAATATAGATTTTGAAGTTGAAAAACTGAAAATATCAAATAAACAAAAATAAGAAAAAGGAGAATAAAAGTGAATAACAACAAATTAAAAATTACTTTTCTAGGTGGAGTTGGTGAAATCGGTAAAAATATGACTTGCCTAGAATATAATGATGAAATCATTATAGTTGATGCTGGTTTAACTTTCCCTGATGATGATTTACCTGGTGTTGATATTGTTATACCAGATATGACGTATTTAATTGAAAATAAAGCAAAAATCAAAGCATTATTATTGACTCATGGTCATGAAGATCATATTGGAGCAGTTCCATTTTTACTTCAACAGTTGCAAGTTCCAATTTATGGTTCAAGATTAACATTAGCACTTGTCGAAAATAAAATGAAAGAATATCCAAAAGTAAAATATAAAGCGATTGCAGTAAAACCAAGAAATGTTTTAAAAATAGGTGCTTTTTCAATAGAATTTATCAAAGTTAGTCATTCTATTGCAGGTTCTCTTGCATTGTCTATTACAACACCTGTTGGAACAATTGTTCATACAGGAGATTTTAAAATTGATTATGAACCTATTGATGGTGAAATGACTGATTTACCAAGACTTGGAGAAATAGGTAGAAAAGGAGTCAATTTGCTTTTATGTGAAAGCACAAACGTTTGTAGAAAAGGTTATTCAATGAGTGAAAAATCTGTTGGAAGAACTCTTGATGAAATAATAAAAAATCATGCTAATAACAGAATAATCGTTGCAACCTTTGCTTCAAACATTCATCGTATGCAACAAATTATGGATATTGCAGAAAAATATAAAAGAAAGATTGCTTTTACTGGAAGAAGTATGATTAATGTCAGTGAAGTAGCAATGAAACTTGGAGAACTTTCTTTTAATAGAGAAAACATAGTTGACATTGAAAAAGTTGACAAGATGGATGATAAAGAAGTTTTAATTATGACAACAGGAAGTCAAGGAGAGCCTATGAGTGCGTTGACTCGTATGGCAGCGGGTGAATTTAAAAGTTTAAAAATACGAGAAAATGATTTAGTTATATTATCTGCATCTCCAATTCCAGGTAATGAAAAAAATGTATATAATGTTATAAATGCTTTATATAAATTAGGTGCTGATGTTATATATGATGAACTTGCTGACGTTCATACATCAGGGCATGCTTGTCAAGAAGAATTAAAACTTATGCATAGTTTAGTTAAGCCTAAATTTTTTATGCCAATTCATGGTGAATACCGTCATTTGAAAACACATAAAGAACTTGCAATGACCCTTGGTATGGAAGCAAGAAATATATTGTTACCAAGCATAGGAATGCAAGTTGAAATGGGACCAAATTCAATAAAAGAAATTGGTTTTGTTAAGGCTGGTCAAAGACTTGTTGATGGAATGGGTATTGGAGATATGGACAGCAATGTATTACGTGAAAGAAAACAACTTTCCGAAGATGGAATTTGTGTAGTATGTGTTAATATAAACAACATTGCAGGTGAAGTAACAGGTGAACCATTCATTATTACAAGAGGTGTTGTATATACTGACGAGCAAGAAAGTTTTGTTCAAGATGCAAAGGCTTGTATTATTGCTTCATTAAAAGAATCAGACTTGCGAGGTGTAGAACCTTCAGTAATTAGGGCATCATTAAGAAGAAATATATCAAACTTTATTTTTAGAAGAACAAAACGTAGACCAATGATTTTAACTATTGTAACACTTGATTAATAGGTGAATTATGGATAAGTTAAAAAGGTTTGCAGAAGAAAATTTTATACCTATTGTTAGAGATGAAACTGCAAAAATTTTAATGGAAGAGTGTAAAAAGAATTCTCCCCAAAATATTCTTGAAATAGGAACAGCAATCGGTTATTCTGGCATTTTAATGTTAAAAAGTTGTAATGGTCATCTTTATACTATTGAAAAAGATATCTCTAGATATGAAATAGCGAAAGAAAATTTTGTTAAATATGGTATGAGTGAAAGAGTAACGTTAATGTTAGGCGATGCGAAAGAACAACTTGAAATATTGAAAAGTCATAATTATAAATTTGATTTTGTATTTTTAGATGGTCCAAAAGGACAATATATCAAATATTTGCCAACTATAAAATCCTTGTTAAATAAAAACGCAATACTTTTTTCTGATAATGTATTGATGCACGGACTTATAAATCATCAAGAAAAAGTAACTCATAAAAATCGTGCAATGGTTAGAAATATGAAAGTATTTAATGATGAAATAATGAATGACAAAGATTTTGATAGTAAATTTTATGAAATAGACGATGGATTTATTGTTTCAAGAAAATTATAATTATAAAAAATACTAAAAACGACAGAAATTTTAAATCTGTTGTTTTTTTTAATATATTTTGTTACAATATATATGTAATGGATTTTGAAATAAAACTAATTGAATTTTTGCAAACAAATGCTACAGTTGGTTGGATAACATTTTTTCAAATAGTAACAATGTTTGGAAGTTATCTAGGTTTTTTTATTGTTTTTGTAATTTTATTCTTAAAAAAAAGAAGTTTAAGTTATGCTTTTGCAATTTCTTTTGCAGTTGCATCAGTATTAAATTTTTGCTTGAAACAAATTATTGCAAGAGAAAGACCTTTTGTAAATAATGATACAATATTAAATTTAGGCAATGAAGATGGATATAGTATGCCATCTGGACATAGTATGTGTGCAGGGTTATTTGCTACTTTTTTGTTTTATTTGATTTTGAAAATATCACAAAGCAAGATTACAAAAGTTTTAGGTGCAATAACATTAATTTTATTTCCTATGCTTATAGCCTTGTCCAGAATGGTGTTAGGAGTTCATTATTTAACTGATACAATTGTTGGAATAATTGTAGGTATAATATTTGCTATAATTGCAATTATGTTGTATAATGTTATCATGAAAAAAATCAAATCATATAATCATTATTGATTTTTTTCGTTTGTTTGTTTTGTAAAAAGTTAAATAGATGAAATATAATAATATTGATTGTTAATATTTAATTTTATAAAAAATTAAAATAATCAAAAGTAAAATAAAGAAAAATATAAAGGATTTGCTTGGAGAATAAAATGAATGAAATATTTCAGGTAACTACAAATAGTGAAGAAGAAACAATGTTATTTGGAGAAAAACTTGCTCATACTGTTGGCAGAGGGGTGGTTTTTACATTATTAGGTGATTTAGGTGCAGGAAAAACTCACTTTGTTAAGGGATTTGTAAAAGGTATAGGAAGTAATAATTTAGTTACAAGTCCAACTTTTACCTTACTTAATGTTTATGAGGGAGGAAAAGTCCCAGTTTATCATTTTGATATGTATAGGTTATCTTCTAAAGAAGAAGCAGAAGAATTAGGATTTAATGAGTATTTTGATTTAAAGACTTTAGATGGAATAGTTTTTGTAGAATGGCCTAATCAAGTTGAAGGATTAATTAATTGTCCTCATATTGAAATAAAAATAGATAAAATAGATGATAATAAACGAAAAATAACAGTTTCAAGTGTTGTAGAGGAGATAAAAAAATGATAGCAATATCAACAGCATACAAAGAGGCATTAATAGCAGTTGAAATTAATAACAAAAAGGCTTTTACTCAATTAGATGCAAATTGTAAACATTCTGAAAATATCTTGAAAAGTTTAAATAGTCTTTTAGAAGAACAAAATTTATCAATAAAAGATAATGATAAATTTGCAGTTGTTGTTGGGCCAGGTTCTTTTACTGGAATTAGGATAGGAATTGCTCTAGTAAAAGGTTTTGTTAGTGGATTAGATAAAATTTCAGTATTACCCTTAACAACTTTTGACCTTATGGCATATAGTTATGTAAAATATGAAAACCCTAAAAATGATTTTATTTGTGTAATAAATGCATTAAGTGGGTTGTATTATATTTGTAAATATTCAAAAGATGGAGATAAACTTGGAATAGAACAGTTGATAAGTCAAAAGGAATTTGATGAAATAGGGTATACAAAAGTTGGGTTGAGTGAAGAAAATATTGTTTCAATAACTGTAAAACCCACAAGTGAAGATTTGCTTGAACTTGCAAAAGTATATGATAAAAAAGGTTTATTTACCGATGATGTTGGGCATTTGCAACCTTTATATTTGAGAAAAAGTCAAGCAGAAGATAGTTTGGATAAAAAAATCAAAAAAGTTGAATAAATTTTAAAAAAATAATAGACAATTTTATAATATATTTGTATAATGTGATAGACAAATTAAGGAGATTAAGGAGTAAAAATGAAAAAACCAGTATATATAAGATGTCCTAGATGTGAACTTAATTATATTCAAAAAAAAGATAAATATTGTTCTGTTTGTAAAGCAGAAATGGAAGCAAAGAAAGATTATGTTGATGACATAGATCTTGAACTTTGTCCTATTTGTAAAACAAATTATATTCAACCAGATGAAATTATGTGTGCTAGTTGTTTAAAAGAGCACCAAAATGAAGATGGTGAATTGAATTCTGATTGGGAAGATTATATTGTTAGAGATGATGAAGACGATGTTATGACTATTGATGATGAAACAGGAGAAATGGCTTCTGTAAATGATATAACTAAATCAAGTCTTCTTGATGATGATGAAATAGCACCAGATATCGCATTTGCAGATGATGATGAAGATATTTCTTTTGCTGATGAAGATTTTGATGACGAAGATAATGATGATGACGATGACGACGATTCTGACGACGATGATGATTTTTATGATGACGATGATGATAGCGATGATTTTGATTATGATGATGACGATGAATAAAAATTTAAGTTAAATTAATGTTTAAGAAGGGTTAGAAAAAATATCTAGTAATATAGTGAATAAAAGACT
Source organism: uncultured Eubacteriales bacterium (assembly GCA_900557645.1). Taxonomy (GTDB): domain Bacteria; phylum Bacillota; class Clostridia; order Christensenellales; family UBA1242; genus Caccovivens. Next base: position 709 of record USSZ01000034.1, on the reverse strand, counting down.
CACTATGTTCCTAGATGTTTTTTTAATTATTGGAATAACAGCAAATTAAATAATAACATAGAGCAATAAAGTTAAATTTATTTTTTGAATTTTTGATATATAAGATTTTGTGTATTTTATATATTGTTTACAAAAAGCAACAGGACATATCTATATTAGGGTGTAAGGTAAAAAAAGACCACATTTATAAATGTGGTCTTTTTTATTTTACCGAAACTTTTTGGAACATAAATATCTATTTATTTTTTGTCTTCACTAGATTTTTTATCTTCTTTTTTATCAATTGTTACATCTTTGTCAGATTTTGCTTGTTTTTTCAAATTTTCTTTAATATCAAACATCAGTACGGCCAATCCCTTTTCCTAACATCTCTTTCTCTTTCGAGCTGTGCCAACGCAATCTGCCTTGCTCTTTCCTCTCGGGCACGCAGCTTCCTTCTCTTGTTCTTTGCACGCAGAACAACGATGGTTATATAAAAAGCCAGGATCAGCGCAAGCACCGCAAAAATAAGGATTGTCTGAAGGTTGCTGATTCCGATTGCGGAAAGAAACCATCCCTCCTTCACACTTTTTGTTGCTTTTAGCGCAATGTCCCTGACCTTTTCGTCTGCAAGAAAAATCTCAACTTTTCCTACCGTATCGCCCTTCTTAACAGGTGCTTTTAAGTCCTCTTTATATGTAACCTTCGTCGTTACAAGCGATGCGGAGGC
>USSZ01000033.1 GCA_900557645.1 uncultured Eubacteriales bacterium | reverse complement strand
TTTCAATTTAAAAACTTTTTAGGTTAAGTATAATCGTAAATACCCGAAAAATCAATAATTAAATAGCAGACTCTATAAAGGGGGAACCTAAAATCAAGTCTGCTATTAAAAGGTATTCACGATTACCTTAAGATTATATTACAATACATTTGTGTAAGATTTGTGAATAGAATATCAATTTTGTGTGTCGTTTTCTGAATTTGCTTTTTCTAATTCAAACCAAAATTCAACTCCGCCATCAACATTTTGTACACCGTAATTCATATGATGTTGTTTCATTATTGCACGGACTAATGAAAGACCAATGCCACTTCCGCCAACTTCTCTATTTCTAGAAGAGTCTACTTTATAAAATCTATTCCAGATTCTTGGAATATCTTCATCAGCTATATTTTCTCCACTATTGAATACAGATATTCTAACAAGTCCGCTTGGTTTGTTATCGTCAATAGAAATTTTAATTTCTTTCTTGTTGTCTAAGTGTTTCAGAGCATTGTTAAAATAATTTGTTAATACTTGTTCTATTCTAAAAGTATCACCTTTTACTTCTAAATCTTTTTCATAATCAAATGTGACTTTGATTTCTTTTTCATTTAATAATATTTCTTGTTTTCTAATTAGGTTATTTATAAGTTCGGTTATATTAAAGTTTTGAATATTTATTTTACTATTTTTTTACATCAATGTCAACATAAACTAAATTTCTTCTATAGTATTAATGTTTTTGATAAAATTTCTATTCACCTTATCTTTACTTTTCAAAACAAACTGACAGGTTTGAATTTTTCTTCTCTCAATTTTAAATTCTATATTATTCAAATGATATTTTAAATTTTCATCATAATTACAATTATTGCATTTGCTTTTTAAATGTTCTTTGAATGGGCAATGACGAAAATACATATATTCTGGATAAAAACTTGTAAACATAAATAAATTAGCACCATCATTTTTTATTTTACTCCAATCAATATTTTCAACAGAAAGAACAATATTTTTATACCCAAGCATTGAGTAATACTTCACAGTATAAGAATTATAAACATTCATATTGTTACCAATTATAATTTTATCTTTATTTGCCAATTCTAAAGCATAATAATTATTTGCATAAATACCCCAATTAGGACAAGCACTAATAATTTTTTTAATAAAATTTATTTCATATTCATTGGTCATGATCGGAAATGATATAAAAATATTATAATTAAAATATTTTTCATACTCTTTACAAATGTTGTTAAAATCAAATTCATTTGGTTGAAAAACATAGTAATCATATTTATCTTTTATTAAATTGAATTTATTAAAATTATTAAAAATAATAATTTTTTTTGTTTTTAAATTTTCAAAATCATTTAACTTGATTAAAAGTTTTTGTTCTACTTTTTTTTCATTTAATTTGTGTGTTTTTTCATACTCTTCAACAATTTTCTGTCTTAATTTTTCCACTGCCTCTCTTCTTATTTCATTTAATTGAGATTTTGCTATAAAAACATTATCTATATCACAATAGAAATTATCAATTTCAAACAAATCACCTAATTTTGAAATTTGGGTTAAACAATCTTCTTCAGTAATAGGTTTTGAAAGTGCTTTTTGAACTTTAAACTCACTTTCGACACTTACAACTATATTTTTATAACATAACCTTAAAATTGCTTTATTCTCTGGTTTTGCACTGAAGTTAACATTAATTTTAAGTTTTTTCACTGTCTGCATTAATTTTTTTTCATTTTCCGAATCAACGATTAATCTTACTTTCCAATTTTCTTTTAAATCTGCTATAGAAGTAATACTATATACATTATCTTTTACCTTTTTCAAATCATTGATTGTAACTATACCTACTTCTTTATCATTATTAAAAAACTTAACAACATCTCCATTATGTAATTCAAAATTACTCTTTATAAAAATTACATTAAACTTTTTACCTTTATTAATTTTTAAAATATCTCCAATTAAAATTCCTATATGATTTTGAACTTTACTATAAATTATAGATTGATTTTTAAAATATCCCTCAATAAAATCTCCTCTATTAAAAACTTTTTTTATGTCTACAATATCTTCTTGTCCGTAATTAAAATTATTATCTAAAATTTTTCTATAAGTTTTTACTGTTTGTGCTACATAGGCCGGTCGCCTTGCTCTGCCTTCTATTTTAAAACTACAAACACCTGCTTGTGCAAGTTCTTTTATCATTGGTATCATACAGAAATCTTTTGTGCTGAGCAAGTATCCTTCTTTTTGTATACCTTTTTGCTCTAATCTATATGGAAGACGACAAAATTGTTTGCATTTACCACGATTACCACTGCTATTGGCAAGCAAAGAACATAAATAACAATTCCCAGAGTATGCAACACATAAAGCCCCCTGAATAAAATATTCTATTTCTATATTACAATTATCTTTTATACGCTTAATTTCAGATAAAGGAGTTTCTCTTGCAAGAACAATTCTTTTAAATCCAACTTTTTGTGCGAATAAAGCCCCTTCTAAATTTTCTATACCCATTTGAGTGCTGGCATGTAATTCTATGTTAGGAAATTTTTGTTTCAAAAAATAGGCAAGTCCCAAATCTTGAACTATAAAAGCATCAACATTAGCAATTAATGCTTTCTTCACGAGTTCATAAACTTTTTCAAATTCATCATCATTAATCAATGTATTAAGGGTTATATAAACTTTGACATTAAATAAATGTGCATAACTTACAACATCTTCAATATTATTAATAGAGAAATTTTCTATATTTCCTCTCGCATTGAAATCATCAAGCCCCAAATAAACAGCATCAGCACCATTATTAATAGCCATTTTGAAACTTTCAAAATTACCTGCTGGTGCTAATAATTCTAATTTTTTCATGTTCGACCCCACATAATTTTTAAATATTATATCAAATAAATACACATTTTTCAAATTTAAGAATTAAATTTATCAATTAAGTAAATACTACTTTTATGGAGGTTAAAATGAGTATAAATCCTTTTTTAGAAAAACCAAAGAAAATTGAAAATACAATCATGTCATATAAGCAACTTTCTCCTAAGCCTTACAATATTAATGATGTAGACCCCTATACTAGAGTGCGTGCTATTTTAATGAACGGAACTGAATATGAGGCTGTTTGGTCTAAACATCATTTTAATAGACATTGTGGTAACAACGATTTGAGAAAAAGTGTTTCGCTTATAAGAAGATGTGAACAACAGCAACAAAAACTTATCGCAAATTTAAAGCCAGCAGATGAAAATCTTTTGCAAACAACTTTAGGTTATGAACAACTCGCCGTTGATCTTACAGCAATTTTAGCACAAAGACAAACAAATAAAAATGTTAAAAATGCACTAGATTTTGCTCTTCTTGAAGATTTTGACCATTTATATCGTTATGCAAATCTTCTTGAAACGGATATGAAAGAACATGCAGAAAAATATATTGGTTCTTATACAGAAATCATGCCTGGACGACCAACAGTTGCACATCCAAGACACCCTTACACTGCTGTAAATAGACCAATAAGCAACATTTCGGCAAATCCTATAACTAAATGTGATGTTTCTATAATTACAGCAGCAGAACAACAAACAATGAATTATTATATGAATTTAGGCTCTTTTTATAAACATCAAAAAGGTCGTGAACTTTATACCGAAATTGCAATGGTTGAAGAACAACACGTTTCTGAATATGGAAGTCTTATAGATCCTTGTGCAACTATGTATGAAGAATTATTAATGCATGAATATATAGAATGTTATTTATACTTTTCTATGCTCAATGATGAAACTGATAAACATATAAAGTCTATATGGGAAATGCTTTATGAACAAGAACTTTCACATCTTCATGAAGCACTTAAAATTTTAAGGGCAAATGAAAGTAAAGATTGGTATGACATTATGCCAAATGCTGAATTCCCTGAACTTATTAAATTTGCCCCACAAAAAGAATATATTAGAAATATAATTGCAGAAACGGTAAACAATACTGCATTAGGTGAAAGTTGTTATACAAATGTAACCAAATTAAATGAAAATGATAATTTCTTTATTTATCAATCTAAAACTATTAAAGATGTTCAAACAATGCCATCTCATATAGTAATAGAAAACCATATTAAAGAATATAAAGAAGATTATAGACTTGAAGACATTCAACATCCTATAAAAGAATTACGAAATAGAAAAGTTGATAACGTAACAATTGGTAGAATAAAAAAATAACTTTTGATTTTCTCAATAAATAAAACAAATAAATAAAAAAGACTATGTTTTACATAGTCTTTTTTATTATCTCACACAATCTTTAAAATGAGAACATTAATAATTTGTAAAATAGTAAACAAAAATATTATTTTTTAATTTTTATTTAACTATCATTCTAAATTATTCATTAATGTATTTGCTAAAATGTTTTCAAATATTTCTATTTCTTTTTTAGCAGAATTTTCACTATCAGATGCATGAACAACATTTTGTGTAACTCTTAAAGGTAACCCAAGTTCTTTTGGTATATCATATCTAATCGTTCCTTCTGCAGGATTTTTAGTGGCTCCAACTAATAATCTTATTTTAGCAATAGCATTTTCTCCACCTACAATCATACCATAGGCTTTATCACTTGTGATATATTTTTCAAGTTCTGGATAAAAATCCTTGCCAACATGTTCTGCATAATGTCTTTTTGCTGATTTTTCATCATATTGAACATATCCTTCTTTAATAATTGATAATCCATTTTTAATAAGTCTTGCCCTAATTTCATTTATTATATCTCTATAATTAGCAAATTCTGGCTTTACCATGACATAACTTTTTTCTATCATTTTAATCTCCTTATTTATTTTTTACAAACACTAATGTTAAAATATTTTCTTTATATCTTTTGTTTTAGAATAAAGAAGATAATAATCGCATAATTGCTTGTAAAAACTTTGTAATCCATCTTTTCTTTTGAAAATAATTTATATTAATTTCTTGTGAATTTTTCATATCTTCGTTGAATATTTTTTCATATTGCTCATTTACTTCCTTTGAATATATTATAATGGTATCTTCAAAATTTAATCCAAAGGAACGATTATCTGTATTACATGTGCCTATTGATAATTTATTATTATCTACAAGAATAGTTTTACTATGCAAAAAGCCATTATATAAATAAATTTTTATTCCAAGTTCAGACATTTCTTTTAAATAAGACAATGTTGCCCAATAAACAGTATGCTTGTCTGGAATTTTTGGCACCATAATTCGCACATCTATTCCACTCTTCTGTGCGATACGTAATGCTGCAAAAAATACATCGTCTGGGATAAAATATGGTGTTTGTATATAAACCCTATTTTTTGCATTTACTATCATTTGAACAAATATCTCTTTTATCTTTTGAACCTGACTATCAGGACCAGAAGATACTGCTTGAATCGTTACATTCCCACAAATCTTTGGACTAGGAAAATATCCGTTTTCCAAATATAATAATGGAGGAGTATTATCATTCTTGCAATATCTCCAATCATCAAGGAAAATATTTTGAAGTGCATAAACACCACTACCCTCTATACGAATATGTGTATCACGCCAAGGTTTCAATTTTTTATGGTCTCCCATGTGGTCATCTCTTATGTTAATTCCACCAGTATAACCAATTCTACCATCAATAACAGCAATTTTTCTATGGTTTCTATAATTCAATTTAAGATTTAGAAGTCTTATGTGCATAAAAGGAGGGAAAAATTCTCCTACCTGCCCACCAGCATTTTCCAATTTTTTAAAGAATCGTCTAGGGGCTTTCCTTGAGCCTATAGAATCGTATATTAATTTAACATCTACACCTTCTTTTGCTTTTTGACACAATAAATTCATTATATCTTTTCCTATTTTGTCATCTGCAAAAATGTAATATTCTATATTAATTGATTTTGTTGCAGATAAAATATCTTTTTTCAAAGAATTTATTTTATCTATACCATTAGTAAAAATTTTAATATCATTTCCCGGTATAGGATAAGAGCCAAAAGAATAACATAATGAAACTAATTCAACATCATTTTTTAAAATTCCATCTAATTTTGCTTCTTCCAAAGTTTGAATACCATTAATATTTCTAATAATATCTCTTTCTGAAATTGCTTTCTTTTTTATCATTTGACGGACACGACGACTCAAACCACTTCCAAATATTACATACAAAATAAAACCAACAATTGGAACGAAAGTTAAAATCGTAATCCAAGCAATAATTGTTTGAGGTTTTCTTTTTTCGAGAAAAACCATAATTAAAAGAAGGAAAAAGTTTAAAAATGCAGATATTGTGATAAGCAATAAGAACCAGTCAGCAAACATTTACTTTTTCCTCCTTAAATTTTATGATTTTAATATTTTTATCTTTTTAATCCTAAACGAACTGAACCTAATAATATATAAGTAGTATCAGAACCTCCTATTTTCCTATCGTTTCCATATACTCCCATATAGATATTGACTTTTATATACTCATCTTTTCCAAAAGAAGTAATGGTTATGTTTCCATTCGCATCGATTAATGCCTTACCTGATGCACCATCAATTGGATCTATACTAAATTTTAAAATTTGGATGTTCTGTTGATTGCTTGGACTTCCTATGGTTATGCTTCCAGAAACTACCGTTGCGTCATATAAATATATTGGACTAGGAGCTTTTGATGATAACCACTCTGATAATAATGTTGTTTCGTCTTCATTATTTAAATTATAGGCAATTTCTGTTATATAATTTCTTCCTAATTGATAGTAATACCCAGTTACATAATATAATTTAGATACTCTATACATATAACTCACATTATTAATTTTTATATTTATTATATAATATTTTGTAGTCGTATAATACATATTTGGATCAAGCATCGAAGCATCATCAATATAAATAACATCATTTTCAATTTCTCCAATAGAAAATACATTTGAATCACTTGTGCTAGAATATGTAAATGATGTCGATGCATCGCCTGTAATATAATAGAAACTCGCTCCATTTAAATCATTTACTTTTAATGTTACTTTATCACCAACTTGAACATTTAATCCAAAATATTGAGATAAAGAAATATAATGGGTTTTAAAGAAATTTGTTCCTGTGTTAGAAACTGTAACAGATGTTGAAATTGATGAACCATCTTCTCTTGTAAGCATCATTTCAAAAGTTAAAGAACTATTGTTTTTAACCATAACTTCAAGAGTATCATTTATAAATGATGTAGTCATACCTAAATCTTCTGTCGTTATATCTGAACCATTTATAGTAAATCCAGCTTTAACTGACTGAGGATTACCATCTCTAACAACAATGTTATCATTTTCCTTAATAGTAATTTCACGTATCAATTCAACCGAAATAGGACAATCATAATATTCTATTGTGTTGCCATCATTATATTTTAAAGTTATTACCATAGTTACATTTGCAGTATTGGAATTTGCAAAAATATCTGTATTTGTAAATCTTGGAACTTGGAAAGGTTTATAATATTCTGTTTGTTTGTCCTCGTCAGCCAAGGAACTTACATCACTTGCTTCTTGGTCTTCAGGTTTGGTATATACACCTCGTAATTCATTTGCCGTCATTCCATAATAGAAACCATCCATTCCGTTTCGAGCCGTCGCTAAATGATAACCATTTGCATTAGCATCTGAAGTCTCTGAGGATGTCGGTGTCAATGCAGAGACTTCTGTATTTTCATCATTATAGAAAGTTAAAGGTTCTGTTGGATTATCTTGATCATAGAAACTAATATTTTCTACTGTAATATATTTTAACATCAAATTATTTATATTAAGATATTCTTGATCTGATGAACTCATTATATATTCTGAAGCGAGTTCATATCCCCCCTTAACATCTGTATTGTTTGTTAAATATACCTGATCTTTTTCTGTCGTATAATCATAAGCAAAAGCCCATGCTTTAATACCTTGCAATTCAACTAAACTTACATTATCAGTTGTCTCCGGTGTTCTTGGATTTGAAACAATATGAATATTCTTATCATCCTTTGCTTCTGTTGTTTTTTGTATTTGAAGTAACTCATACTGTGATCCAACATCAAAATATTCAAGTTCCGTTAATTGAATAGTTTCTTGTGTCGAAGAAGGCGTTGTATATCCTTGAGGTGGTTGTAAACAGAAATAAAGTCTAAATGTGTAATTATAATAATCCTTTCCTTCAATCATATAATATTGTGTTCCAAATATTACAATTGGTATATTTTTGAAAACAAGACCATTATTGGTTGTATTTAAAACCAACTGTTTAATATTTTCATTTTCAAAGGCAGATTCTTCTTTATTATCCCATGAAGGAAGATTTTCCCACCCTTGATCATATAAATTTAATACTGTCTCTTCATCATCTTCTGTTCCATTAACCATCAGTTTCTGTGAAATATTAGTATCATTATTGAAAACAACAGAATCAATATTTTCATTTAAATTCATTACTAATGTAAATGTGTTGGCAAGTTCATTATTGGTATTATCACCATTTGTATGTTTTATTGATAAATGTCCATTTTCACCTAGTAATGTAAACTGACTATAAACATTGCCATGTTCATAATTTTCTTCCATAGCAGAAATTGTATATATACTATCTATATTAGATACGTATGTTCCTTCATCTTTTGCATTTCCTTCACTTCCACCATATTTCACACTATAATCTGGCATAATTTTTACTACAACATAAAATTCTTTTGTAAAACCTGAATTTGTGTATGTAAACTTGATCAATTCATAATCACCTTGGTTCTTTGCACCAAGTGGAAGCAAAGTATAATCATAAGTATATTTTGTATTTTCATCAATTATATTATCTTTCTTTGAGAAAGATAAATATTGTTCAGTTTTTTTGTTTGGGGCTATATTTGTAAATTCTGTGAAATCATATTTATCAAAATATTCACTTATAATTGATACTACTACTACGTCATTATCATCAATAACATCAATAGAAGGAAATTCTAATATTTCCATATTCAAAGAAATATTTGAAGATGTAAATTCTGAAGAACTTAATAATCTATTGTTTGTAGGATGTCTTATTCCAAACAATTCAACAACGCTATCATATTCTTTATTTACTTCAAGATTTGTTAAAAATCCTGCTTGAGTGATTTGTGCATCAACATCAATATCAATAGTAGGCATAAAGTAATACTTTGCAACAAATTCAACTGTATTATCATCATCAATTGAGCCATCATTCTTTGTATAAGATGCTAAAGGATTAATTTCTGCAATGTCATCAATACCATACTTTAATTTGCCTTCTTCTATTATATCAATGTCAAATGATTTCTCATCTTCTTGAGGATAATTTGCCGTTAAATTATCTGAAAAATAATCATAGTCAACAACAATATTATTTCCATATATTAATTGAATTCTATTAATTAATGTTATAGTTCCTTGTTCAAATAAATCGTTTTTAGAATTACCAATTTTATTTAATTCTTCTTCAATATTAACATCTGGATCAGTTGTTATTTTATTATCTTGTATTTTTAATTTATTGTCGCCATTAAACTCTGAGGTAAGATAAGCACCAACAAAATCAAAATCTTTCATTGATATGCCTAGGTCAATATTCAAATTTTTACCTTGATCACCTGCCTTAAAATAAATTGGATAAGATGCCATATAGGTAGTATTAGCAGTATTTTTGAATACTAAATAATATTGATTTGCATAAGATTGCATTGATGATGACATTTGAACATTAGCCATTCGATATTCTGCAAACAAATCCTTTGTAGATGTGGCATCTACATATATCTTTTCATATCCAACTGTGCTACCGCCAAGTTCACCAGAAGATGTATTATTTGAAACATTATTAACTCTAACACTTAACGCGTTATTTAAAATGTATACATTATAAGTCATGCTTACTTCTTGATAAATTAACGTAAAAGTAACAATTGAATCTTGACCATTATCTGTAAATCCTGAAGTTGTGCAAGAAATACTATTAAATAATTTTTCTTTTACATTTGATAAACTATTCAATTCATTTTCAACTACAATATCTTCAGAACTTCCTGTTAACCTACCATCTTTAAGAGTTAGATTTTTATTTTCTGAAATATCCTTAACTGAATAAACACCGAATAATTCGTATCCTTCAACGTTTACTCCTAAATCTAAATTCAATTCTTTTCCCAAATCTTCTTTATCAAAATCAACTATATTTGATACCTTATATAAAGAATTGTTTTTAAATACTAAATAATAATCGCCATAAAGACTTTCTTCAATAGACCCCAACATTTGTATTTTTGCCAAACTAGTAATTTTACCTGAATTTCCTCTAATAAATGTAATTGATGCGTTTACTGGAATACTTGAATTAATTTCAGGATAAACGACATCATTTCCAGTTACTTTATATGATACTGTAGCATTGCTTAATTTTGAAACAATAATTGAAATATTTCCTACTGTAGGATCAGTTTTGTGATTATTATAAGAAATTTGATTGTCTGTTTTTTCTGCTTCTTTGATATAAATTCTTGATTTAGAATTTGTATCTCCTTCCAAATTCTCACCAGCAAAGACTGGATTATGCATAAAGAAATCATTTAAAACATTATTGAATGTAGTCTCATTTTCTACATATTCCCTTTCTTCATTATAATCTTGAGTTGGTTTTGGATAATTAGTAGAAATCTCAACACTTGGATAAACAGTAAATGAATATCTAACAACATAAGTTTGCTCTACAGCACCTTCCTCGCCCTCAAACTTAAATGATACAGTTAAATCAATATCAACCGTTCCTCTTGTTGAAACGAAATTTGTAGAAACTATATTATTTTTTAACCCTGCAAATGCTGGACTTGATGAAGATGGTTCAAGTGTAATTTTTGTATCTTCTCTTATTGATATTGACTCTTCAGATAATCCATATAAATTTTCAACTATAATAGTGTGTTCTTTTCCTGCAATAGTTAAATCATCAGATGTTACATTTGTTTTCTTTATTATGTTTGCTTTCAATTTATATGAATAAGAAAACTTGAATTGTTTACCATTTATTGATTCATCTTGATCATCTGAAAAAGTCAATGTAAAATCAATAGTTAAATTATGGTCTTCAAGCAAATCTGCTATAGAAATTGTTTGAGTATCTTCATTCCATTTAATAAATTTACTTCCTTCGCCACTAAATTGTGCATCTACTGTTAAAGTTGGCTCATTTCCATTTAAAGTGATTGTAAATAATTCTCCAAATGCATAGTCTTTTCCTCCATTTAATTCACTTAATTTAGAAGTATATGATGCATTTGCCTTTAAATGAACAGATAAAGTTGCAAGATATCCAAGTTCAGTATATACTGCAAATTCAATTGTTCTATCACTATCAATATAAGGATTTAATGTTAATTCAAATAATCCCGTTGCAGTGTTATAATTATAACTTGCAATATCTTTATCTTCACCACTTTCACCATTGGTTAAAACTACATTTGCTTTATTTCGAACAACAGTTCCTGTTTGAGAAGAACCTGAACTATTTGAAATCAAATCAATTTGCATTGTCTTTGTTTTTGTTTCGTCTG
>USSZ01000032.1 GCA_900557645.1 uncultured Eubacteriales bacterium | reverse complement strand
AATATAACAATAGAAAAACTAGTGGAAAATGGTAATTTGGATGAAAAAATATATGATAAAGTTAATCCTGCTAAAAAAAATAATATTAAATTTCTGGAGTCAGACGTAGTTAAAATAACAATTGATTTAAGCAACAAATTTAAGGATTACTATTACGAATGCAGTAGTAAGAAATATAAATTATCAATAATAGATAATTGTACTAATAGTAAAAATGCAAGTGAAAAATGTGAATGGGGTGTATGTAATGAAAGATAAAATAATAGAAAAATTAAGTAATGAAAGTAAAGGATTAAGTTTAATAGAAATAAATGATTTATTAAATAGATAAACATTTAAAGAGTAGAGAGGAAAAGGGAATTTTATGCTTAAAGTTGAAAATCTTGTAAAAACCTATGGGAATTCAGATAGACCAACAATAAATAATTTATCTTTTGAAGTTAAAGATGGCGAGATTTTTGGTTTTCTTGGTTCTAACGGTGCAGGAAAAACTACCACAATAAAATGTATATGTGGTGTTTTGCCATTTGAGGGTGGAGATATTTTAATTAATGATATAAGTCTTAAAAAAAATCCCAAAGAGGCAAAATTAAATCTTGCCTATATTTCAGACAATCATGCAGTATTTGAAAGATTAACTGGAAGAGAATATGTCAATCATATTGCAAATTTATACAATACTCCAAAAGAAAAAAGAGATGAAATCGTTAAGTCTTTGCTTGATGCTTTTAGTTTGTCTTATGCTTATGATAGACCAATTAAAAGTTATTCTCATGGAATGAAACAAAAAATAAATGTTATAGCAGGTCTTGTTCACGAGCCAAAACTTTGGGTGCTTGATGAACCACTTCTTGGACTTGATCCTCAAAGTGGAATTGAACTTAAAAAGATTATGAAAGAACATGCAGAAAGAGGAAATACGGTGTTTTTCAGTAGTCATATTTTGGAAGTCGTTGAGAGTTTATGTGATAGAGTTGGTATATTAAATAAAGGTATTTTGGCTGATGTTGTAGATTTGCATGAACTTAAAAAAGAAGGAAAAACACTAGAAGAAGTATTTGTTAAATTGACCCAAAATCAGACACGTGATGATGAAAATAAGGAAGAAATTTTAAGGTTAAACTATTTAAAAAGTCAAAACAATAAGAAAAATAAAGGATTTTTAAGTAAGAATTATAATCTAGATAAACTTCGATTTGTTGATATAAACATTAAAAATAAAGATGATATTAATTATTTGAAAGAATTCTATAATATATATGAAAATGCTTTTCCGGATATTAATGAAAGAGAAAGTTTTTCAAACTTGCTTAAATATTTGGATCAAAGTAAAACAACAAAAGAAAAGAGCAAATATCATGTATTAGCGACAATTTGTAAAGGACATGTAATTGCAGGTGCAATTTTTGATTATTTAGATAAAGTATCTTCTGGAGTAATTGAATATATTTTTGTTGATAAAAAATATCAAAGAAATAAAATAGGAAATATATTATTTGCTAGAGTTTTAGAAATTTTAAAAGAAGATGGAAATAAAAATGAAAAAGAATTAGAATATTTGTTTGGAGAAATCGATGATCCATCTACAAGGAATGAAAATGATAGAGCATATATTTATTTTTGGACCCATCATAACTTTAAAAAGTTAAAAATAAAATATTATCAACCAGCCCTTGAAAAAGATAAAAAAGGAGTAGAAAAACTTTTTATTATCGCTAAACCATTAAAAAATGATATAAAAACTATAAATAAAAATACATATCTATTATTTTTAGAGAATTATTTTGAATTTTGTTTTAATATTAAAAATGTTAAAGCGTCAAAAGAATATATACAAAATAAAGAAAATTTAAATGAAAATATAATTTTAGATAATATTTCAAGTTAAAAATTTTATTTTTTAGAATAAATAATAAAATAAATAAAAAGTTTGTTATGGGAGGAATAATGTCAACTATTTGGAAATTGTTTAGATTGCAAATAGATGAAAAAATAGATATATTTAAAAAGGGGAAGCCTTGGAAAATTATCTTAACCGTATTTTTATACTTAGCAATTATTGCAGTTGCAACGGTTGCATTATTTTTTGCATTTCTTAAATTTGTATCAATTGGTTTATATCCAGATAATGATTTGCTGGCTATTTTATTATTATTTACTCAAGTTTTATCATTTGCTATTGCTTTTGGTTCTATTATTAAAAATCTATATCATAGCAAAGACAATGATTTATTGATGAGTCTTCCATGTGATCATAAACAAATTTTTATTTCAAAACTTTTAGTTTTATATGCCTATGAACTTATTGCAAATACGCTTTATACTATGCCAATTTTAGTTATGTTTGGACTTATTTCATCTGTAAGTATTGGTTATTGGTTTATGAGTTTATTATTTGTATTTCTTTTGCCACTTCTTTCTTTAGTTTTGGCAGCATTCTTTTCAATTCCAGTGATTTTTATTGTTAATAAAATAAAAAGATATCCTATTGTTGCATCATTAAGTTTAGTTATTGTTGTTGCTGGTCTTTTGGGACTTTATATGTGGCTTATTATTTCGTTTACAAACAGCATAGATTTTGTTGGACAACAAGATACTATTCTTACACAAGTAAATAACGTTATTGCCAAAATTTCATCAAATACAATAATATTTAAACTTATGGCAGATGGACTTTTATTTAATTCTGGTTGGTGGTGGAAAGATTTGATTTTAGTGGGCACTACTATAATATTTTTAGTTTTTACAATGATTTTAGTTCAAAAAGTGTATTTTACACTAGCAATGAAAAACAACGAAACATCAACGTATATCAAGTCTAGACAAAAGAAAGATATTGTTGAGAGTCCTTTTAAAAGTATAATAAGAAAGGAATTATATACAATTTTTAGAGAACCTGGGAATGTATTTCAATATTTTATCTTTACAATTCTTATGCCTTTTATAGTTTTGATGTATGATAAAATGCTTTTAAGTATCAACGTAAACCAAACTGGACAAGCAATGATTGTTGCAAGTCATGTTTTAGTTGTTGCGATACTTGCTATGCTTTCAAATATAGTAAGTGCATCTGCAGTATCACGTGAAGGAGGGAATTTTTATATAACTAAAATGTCCCCATCACAGCCACGATTGCAAATAAATGCTAAAATTGTATTTAATTTAATTTTTACATATTCAGCATTGATAATAACGTCAATTTTTACAGGAATATTTACAGATATTTCACTTTGGCATAATATTCTTTGCACAGTTGCTGTTGCAATAATGTCTTTGGGACATATAGTAACAAGTATTTTACTTGATTTGCGAAAGCCTGCATTAGATTGGTTTGATTCTAATGAAATTGAGAAAATATCTAAAAATACAAGGAACTCAATGCTTCTGGGACTTCTTTTTGCAGTGATAATGTTTGCTATTGTAATGGCTTTTGCACCAACATCTCATACTATTTGGCCTTGGTCAATACTTTTAAGCACTGTAAGCATTTATACGATTTCTATTTTACTATATTATCATTTTAATATAAACAAAATTTATGAAAAGGTGGAATGTTAATATGAAGAAGACAATTATTTCAATATTAGTCGTTTTGCCTTTACTTTTAGTGGCAATTATTGCAGTCGCTGGAAGAATTTATGGCTCTTTTGAATATGTAGAGGTTACAGAGATATATTTTGTAAATGAAAAAAATCAAAAAATAAATTCAACTACGATTGACATAGGACAAGAGAAAAGGTTACAATATGTCATAGAGCCAATACTTGCATCTAATAAAAATGTTTCATTTAGATCTGACAATAGTGAAATTTGTTCTGTGGATAATGATGGAGATATTGTTGGTGTAAGTGCTGGTATAACAGATATTATTGTTACAACAATGAATGACTGTTCTGCAAAAATTACAGTAACAGTTCTTTCAACTGGGGCAACAGAAATTAATTTATCTTATGATAATTTGACAGGTTATTTAGGGTGCAAGGCAGTGATAAAAGCGACAACAGAACCTTCTACTGAAGCACAATATCTTACATATAGTTCATCAGACGAAAATGTTGTTAAAGTAAATGGAAAAGGAAAGGAAGCAATTCTAGAATTTGTAAATAACGGAAATGCAAAGATATTTGTGCAGTCAAGAGATGGTTTAAAAGTAGAGTGTAATATTTCTGTTAAATCACAAGAAGGTGTTTACTTTGAAGATGAGAATTATATAATTGCAGATAAAAAGACGGTAGACTTGACAAATTATCTACAGAATTATAATAATCAAAATTTATCATTTAAAGTAATGTCTGGGGATAATGGTCATATAGAAAATAATATATTGACATTTAATAAAGATTCATCAAACAATACTGTTTTAGTTCGAGTTTATACAGACGATGAATTTATAAACTATGACGAAGCATATTTCATATTTATTTAAAGGAGATTTTATGGCAAAATCTAAATCAATTTCAAATTTTTTTAAAATTTCACTAATACTGATAATTTTATTATTAGCAGGCATATTAGCGGGCTGTGGTTCAAAAGAAGCATCGCAAATTACGCTTGTTTTAGAAGATAGTTCGAAAACAGCATATTTGCCTGGGGAAACTGTTGATTTTACTATAACATCAGATGGTGAGTTTGATATTAATGAAGTGGAACTTGTAGTTACCAATGGTGGCGAATATGTTACAATTATGGGGCAATCTATTAAAATTAATGAAGATGCAATCCCTGGAACAACTATAACTGTTCAAGCAGAATATAAAGATTTAGTAAGCAATATAGTTCCTTTTTCAATAGCCCATATAGAAGCAGAAGAAATTGAAATTTCATCAGAAAAAGATAAGTTTTATGCAAGTGAAATCTTTGACCTAAGTGTTTCATATTTTCCTGTAAATGCAACTAGACAGATAAATTTAGAAATTATAGAAGGTGGAGATAAAGCAAAAATAATTGATAATAAGGTGTCAATTTCATCTACTGCTAATGAAGGAGATATAATAAAGGTTGTTGCTTCTATGGGAGAAAAATATTCAGATCCTTTTGTTATAGAAGTTTCTTCACAGCCTGATTTTGTATCAATTAAATTTGATCAACCTTCAATGGAGATTGATTCAAGCACAGATAATCTTGTTCAACCTGTATCAGTTAAGGGTGTATTCCTTGAAGAAGGAAAAACAAATGAAATTTATACTAACGCTGTAACTTTGACTGCAGAGAATACTGGCGAATATGTTGATGCTGGATATGATGTTATTAAAATTATTGATGATTTATATATAAAAGCAATGAATAAAGGTTCAGCAAAAATTACTGCTAGTTATAATAAAATTGCAGTTGATATGAGTATTGATGTTTATATGACTCCTGACCAAATAAAAGTGCCAGAAAATTTTAATAAAGTTGCAAATTTTAATTATCAAATAACAAAACCTATCAGTTTTAAGCCTAGTATTATAGAGGCTCATGGTAATAAAGATTTAAGAATGTTTGTTGTGGGTGGGGGAGATAATTCAATCGTTTTTGAAAGTAAAAATGGTGAATGGTCAACAAAAGACACAACAAATACTGTTTTATATGATGGCAGTTCATTAATTATCAATAAAATTGGAAATTATGAAATTTATTTTCAATCAATTTCTGGTTGTTTAGTAGAAACTACAAGTCCAAGTGTAGAGATTAATATTAATAATGCTATAAATGTTTCAAATAAAGAAGAATTTGCAAATGCTATTATAAATGAAAAAGAATTTAATATAGTTAATGATATTATATTTGAAGATGGCAAAGAAAATTATGTTTGCTATGGGGACAAAAAGATTAATGGTAATGGGTTTACAATAGATTTAAGTGGACAATTGACAGAGAAGGAAAGTGCTTATGGTTGGAAATTTTTCATAGAATTTAAAAATGATGACCCTGTTACACCTTACACTATCGAAATACAAGATTTAAGTTTTGTTGGTAATATGGGACTTTTATCTACAGAAGAATTTGCAGAGTATAAAGGCGTTACTACAGATGTTGTTGAACAAAAATTGACCACTGATTCTTCATTTATTATAGACAATTTCTATAGAGGAATCTTATACATAAATTCAAATAATAATATTGATACTTCAAAACAAGGACCATATTCTTATGCTATACCAGTGTTGAAAAATATTTCATTTAAAAAATGTAATTGTGGTATAAGAATTGAAAACGCAATCGACGAAGTAGAACTTGGCAAAGAGAATGCTCGTCCTGCTATTGATGGAATGAGTTATTCTAATATGTTTGGTGATGGGATAACATATATTGCATCGCAGATAAATATAACCAATTTGAATATAGGAACAGTTGGAGGTTCAGCAATTACAAGTGGTGGAAGTGATGTTATTTATCAAGCAGGAGAAAATAGAAATGAACAATCTTATGGTAATTTTTATGGCAATCTTACTTGTGATAATGTAACTGATGGAACAACACTTTTTACTATTGCACAATTAAATACTCAAGGAAATATTGCAGCAGTCTTTAATGCTTTAGGTGGTCTTTCTGGTGCTATACAAATGGTTATTACACAAAAAACAACAGAATTGTTAAAGCCTTATGTTGATACTGATCGTGAAGCAGAAGTTTATCAAACTTTACAAAAAGCAAAATCAAATATTTTGCGACAAGGAAGCAAAAATACATTTAATTTGCTTTGCTTTACGAGAAATGGTGTTGAAGATATTTTATTTGATGAAATTAATTCTTCACTTATTGTTGATTTTAATGATGAATTTTTGTATAATGGAATTGATACTACACATAAATTTATAAGAGTTAATGTTTATGATATTCTTATGAGTATAGATACTCTTGGTCAAAGTATTAAGAAATTATTAGAGCAATATGCTGATGCTATAAAACCTATAATGGTTTATGTAACTAATTTTAATTATCAAGGTAATTAGGGGAGGGAAATATGAATAAAAAAACAAAAATAATTACTTTTGCTTCTATTTGTTCTGCTTTAGTTGTAGCACTTGTTGTTACATTATGTTGTGTATTTTTAATTAAACATGACCCATATAAAATAGAAGGTAATGGAGCAGTTATTGTAACACAAAATGAAGACGGGACAAAAACTTTATCTGCAAAGGCAAGTAAGTGGCATTCATTTATGGGGTGGTATGAAAATGTAGATGATAAAGAACCTACCTATACTACAGAAGAGATTACTATAGGCGATGGAGAACCAGTTTATACTGCTGTATTTACAACAAGTCCATTAAATTCTATAGATAGACTTTTAAGTGGAATATATTATAAATATTCAGAAGCAATAGCCGAGGAAGAAGATTACTTCAATTTTTCAGGTAATATTGAATTAAATCTTAAGACTGCTTCAGAAAATTTTGAAGAACTCCATTACACAATTGAAGCAGGCGGCTACTTTAATTTTAATGGTGAAGGAAATCAATTATATTTGCTTGTAAAACCTACAGGAACAGAACTCAATATGATTTCATTCTATTATGTTGATAATACCATGGACGGAAAGATTTATGCTCAAGTTATGGGAGAAAAATATACTTTTAATTGTGCAAGTTTGACGGAAGTATTTTCATCTATTCCTGCACTATCTCAAAATGTATGGACATTTGAAAATATTATGAAAGGATTAATTAATAATGACAGCACATTTAATATGATATATCCTTTAATTGAACAAATGTTTGGTGGAGCAAATACAGTTGCTTTTTGGAGTGAAGCAAATAATGATAGCAATATTTCAACATTTAGTATAAGGTTAGATAAAATTTTAAAATATCTTGATGATAATTTTGCTATGATTAAGGCAGTTTTGCCAGAATCTGTAAGTTCAGTATTTGAAAAAGTATTAGAAGTTTTAACAAAAGAATATATCAACCAATTATTACCAAGTATTGACCTTAATTTTGAAATTAGTTATACAACTTTAAATGATATAGAATATGTTAATGATATTGATGTAGGATTATCTTTACCAAATGGTTATAATATAAATTTTGGTGAAGTTGTTAATATACCTTCTACTGATTTATCTTTAAAAATTAATAATTTGGAAATGGGATTCTCTTCAGAAGCAAATGCCGTTAATGAGGAAATTTTAAAAGATTTTCCAGAAGCAACAAATATTTTAAATATGGAATTAACAGGAGAAATTAATTTCATTAAACAAGAAGGGGAAACTAAAACAACATTAGACACATATACACTTGAATTAAACGCAGATTTAAATCCTTTTGCAGTTCTGCCAGGTATCGTAGATGGTGGATTTGATGCAACAAAAGTTAAATGGGAAGAACTTGGTTTCTTAAGTTTAAGAATATCTCTAGTTGAAAATTCAGAAGATGAAACTCAAATGGAAAGACATGGCAATGTAAAAGATTATATAAATTTATTGATTGATACAGAGAAATATGGCGCAAAAGCAATGCTTTTCGTTGGATTGTATAATCCTAATATAACAGCGAAGGTAGAGATATTCCCTGGTTATTCATTAGAGGCCGAATTGTCTAAAAATGAAATAATTAATGCAAGTATCGATCTTAAAGAATTCGTAACATATTTGACAAATAAAAATACTCAAGAGGGAGGAGAAGAAGTTACTACCTCTCAAACAATGAGTGTAAATATGATTAGTAATGTAGTTGAAGATGTTGCAACAGATAATGTTCATGTTGAAAGTATAATATTTGATATTTTATCATCTTTATTAGGTTCAAGTTCAGATATGCCAATTTCTAACTCTGATTTAACCTATGACGCACAAAATGAAACAATAGTTCTTGCACTTTCTAATGTTAGAACTAAATTAAAAGAAATTGTTGATACAGACTTATTAGATTTAGGCAATGTATTATTTGGGACAGAGAACACACACCTTTCTATAGGATTAAAAACTTTTGAATATGGAAAAGTTGTAAGAGGTGAAAGTGAAGATCAATCACTTGCAGATTATGTTGATAAAGATGGCAATTCTATTTTTGAAGAATATAACGAACAACATAAAACATTAACATCAGTTGAAGATTTATTTATTAAAGAAGCAGATGGATTAAATGATAATAAAGTTCTTTTAACTAGCAAACAATATTCAAAAGATAATTTTGTTGAAGAAATAGAATCAAGTTTAATGGATAAAACAATCTATGCTACTACAGGAACAATGAGTGATAACAGTAAAGTTACAACATTCCCAAATAGTTACAAGAATGCAGAGGAAGAAGCAGAGATATCATTTAGACTTTTAGGAATAAATGTTGTAAGCCAAAATGAAAATTCTGCACAAATTGAATATGTTCTCGGATTAAATATTCAAAATTATTGGATATCTGTGGCATCAAGTATGAATCTTTTACCAGAAGAGATGAATGGTTGCAAAGGAATTTATGATATATTATTTAAACTTGCAAATATACCTTTTGTTTATACAGTAACAGAAACTGTTCAACTTGTTTAATAATTTTATCGAAAAATATATAATATAATAAAAAATCCACAATTTGTGGATTTTTTTATTTCATGTATTTTACAAATATAAATTTTTGCATTTTAAATCTTTTTAGGTTTTGCATTTTTTTATATTTTTTCCTAACTTTTATAATATTAAAACTTTTTTCTTTAAATTTATATAATTTAATAAGCATAAAAATTGAAATTAAAATAATTAAAATACCTACGAATACACCTGTTAGTGTATTATAAACTATTGATTTTTCTATTGATATTGAAACAGATAATAAAGCAATTTGTGTTAAAACAATTGAGGATAAAGCAGACGATAAATTAATGCATTTTAATCCTAATAATAGAAAATCATTGGATTTTTTAGATTTTATTAGACCTCTTATAGAGAAAAATATTTCACAAAAAGCCATTGCTGCTATTGCTATTGAAATTATTTGATTATAGTCTTGAACTTTTGCAGAGATAAATAATCTTAAAATATAAAATAAATATAAAAAACCTCCACAAAATATTGTCCATGAAATTCTTTTAAAATATTTTGTTTCTTGAAGTTGATTCTTTGAAAGTCTTCTTCCATCAAAATATGCTGTTTTTGCTAGAGCCGTGCAAAGTGTATAAAATCCACTTATTGATAAAAATATTGATGATATAAGACCAGCAAAGATTAATTTTAATATAGCCCAAATAAAATTAGCACTCATGCTGATTTTGTTTGTAAAAGATGTTTTTGTTTTATATGGAATTTCTTTAAAATTTTTTATTAAATTCTTAAAGCCCATTTATAATTCCTTTTAATCTTCTCGCTTTGCTATTGTTTCAATAAACATTTGTTCCATTTGCTCCATACAATCATTAAGATCAAAACGATTTCCAAATTGAAGATATTGTTTTTTAAGTTCAACTTTTTCTTCAGGATGCTCAATCCAATAATCTATTTTAGATGCAAGATCAGAACTATTATTACACTTAAAAAGATTATTTGGAGTTATTGCAAAATTTTTTGTTGCACTTCGATTTGAATCTGAAACAACAGGAACAAGTCCACAAACGACGGCTTCAAGACATGCGATACCTTCAAGTTCTGCTTCGGCAGGATGAACATATAAATCACAAAAATTTAACAAATTAATCATTTCTTCACGTTTAAAATATTGAATTATTGGTTGATTTTTAAGTTTTTTCTTTGCAAAAAATTCAATTTTTGATTGTAAAGGCCCTTGACCTGCCATTATAAGTTGTATTTTGTCATTGTATTTTGATTGTGCTATTGCTTTTAATAAAACCATATGAGATTTTTCAGGGCATAATCTTCCTGTTGTTAAAATAAGAAATTTGTCTTTCAAATTTTCTGGTTTACAGCAATCAATACATTTTACATCAGGATTAACCCCATTACTTATAACATAATGATTTGTTTTTCCAACAATATTTTCAAATACATCACAGATGAATTGAGTAGGGTAATGTATTGCATCACAAAATTGATAGATTCTTTTATAGAATTGTTTATAAATATGCTTGTTTGCAAATTTGCAATTCATAAGGCCAAGATGACTTGAAACAAGTTCTGCTTGACAATGGAAGCCTGCAGTAACAGGCTTTCCAAGTTTTTTAGCAATTTTACAAGCAGTTATTCCCATTGGGAAAGGAAGCATAATATGAACAATATCACACTCGTAGAATGCATCTAAAATAACATTTCGATCTGTTTTAGGAAGAGTTACGCCATTTCTTTCTACAATCTTATTTAGAGGACCAAGGTTTAATTTATCTAAAATAATAAAACCTTCTTGATTTTGTTTATCTTCATCGCAACAAACAACTTTTACATCATGACCTTTAGATTTTAAGTAGTCAATTAAATTATATGCTGCAATAGTAGTGCCGTTGTTTTTCTTTCCAAGCACATCACATACTATAACTATTTTCATTATAAACTCCTAATTTGGGCTATAAAGGATAGAAATTTAGCCACCTTAAATCATTATAACATAACATAAAAAATCATGCAATAATTTTATAAGTTTAGTATATTAAATAATATATATAGTTTAGTTTATATTATCTGAAGTCGAACCAAGTGTGATAAATTTATATTTAAGTGAGATGGTAATAAATAACGTAGTTTACATTTATTGAAGTCGAACTTGCTTGCAAGAGTGAGACTGATTATATTCAAACAGAGGTGGTGTGCAAAGCATACAAATTTGATAGAATTTATTAAAACTTTATGATAATAAAATTTTAACACCACATAGTTTATATTTACGGAAGTCGAACTTGCTTG
>USSZ01000031.1 GCA_900557645.1 uncultured Eubacteriales bacterium | reverse complement strand
GTTCACGGTTTTAGAGAAAGAATGAGAACTAAAAGTGGAAGAAACGTTTTAAAAAGAAGAAGAAATCGTGGAAGAAAAAAATTATCTGCATAATACAAAAGCAAGGTCAGACCATAGATTAAAAAAGAATAAACAATTTAATTATATTTATAAAAAGGGTGAAAGATATAAGACAAAAAATTTCAACCTTTTTGTTATAAAAAGCAAATTCAAAAATTATAAAATTGGTTATTCAATAAGTAAAAAAGAAGGAAAGGCAAATAAAAGAAACCTTTTAAGAAGAAGAATAAAAGAAGTTGTAAGATTGAATAAATTACCAAAAGAATATAACAACTATATTCTTCAAGCCAAAATGGGTGCTTGTTTATTAAATTATAAGGATATTGAAAAACAACTTATTGAATTATTTAATAAAGTTAAAGATTGATTATGAATATTTTAAAAAAGTCAATTAGGTTTATCGGAAAGTTGCCTGTTTATTTATATAAAGGATTAATATCTCCACTTCTTCCACATACATGTAGATTTTATCCTACATGTTCAAATTATTTTATAGATGCTGTAAACCAATTTGGTGTTGTAAAAGGAAGTTGTTTAGGTATTAAAAGAATTTTTAGATGCAATCCTAAAAATAAAAACTGTGGATATGACCCAGTTCCTATTAATATTAAAGGAGAAACAAAATGGCTATTTTAAGCACACTTTTATCTGTAAGTGAGCCATCTGGTTTTTGGATAACAATTATAAAGGCTTTTGAAGCAGTAACAAACAATTATGTTTTGGCAATTATATTTTTAACGGTTGTTATAAGAGTTGTTTGGGGACTTGTAGATGTTTTCAGCAAATACAGTCAGCAAAAAATGAATGCGATGCAAGCAAAAATGCAACCAGAACTTGAAAAAATTAAAGCAAAATATGCAAATCAACCACAAGTTATGCAACAAAAACAGAATGAACTTTATAAGCGTAACTATGGAAAGAGTTATTACGGAAGTTGTATTATTATGCTTGTTGTAATGATTTTAAATCTTGTTATATTTTTTACTTTATTTGCAGGATTAAATTCAATGGCAGCATATAAAATAAGTGCTAATTACGATAATTTGAAATATAATTATGAAAATTGTATAAATCTTGTTAATGAATATGTTGTAAATGAAAATGATGGAAATTATAATAGTCAAAATGTTAAAGATTTGTTTACTGACTTTGAAAATCTTGAGTTTAGAGTTTCAGTTAATTCAGAAAGTGGAGAACAAGAAATAACATTATTACAACATAAAGATGGAGCAGAAAATATTATTTACACTTGCAAATATAAAACAGATTTTAGTAAAACTATAGAGAATGATATTGCTCCAGAAAATTCTAAAACAACTGAAGAACAACCTGAAGATAATATTATAACTTCAAATGAATACATAATTTCTATTTTGAATCAAATTTTCCCTGTTTATGAAGAAGGTGAAGAGATTGGTTCTAAAGAGATTATTTTAATTGAAAATTATAAACCAAAACTTGATGATGAAGGAAATCAGATTGTTGATGGTGAAGGACAAGTGGTATATGAGCCTTTATATTTATCTCAAGCAATTCAAAATGTTGCAATGAAAAGAATCGGAGAAGTTTATGATGCCAATAAAGATAGTTTTCTTTGGATAGAAAATATTTGGTTTGCTGATTCACCTTTCCAAGATTCAATTGTTGATTATCAAACTTTAAAAAGCCAAATCGGCTCTGCTAATATTGAAGAAGGCGAAGAACAAATATATAATGCTTTCATGATTGATTTAAAAGAAGCAAAAAATAGAGTAAATGGGTATTATATTCTTCCACTTTTATGTATTCTTGTAGCAGTATTATCAATGTATGTAAATACTTTATATAACAAGATTAAAAATAAAAAGAAAGGCATAACGCCAGTAAAACAAAATGGAAAATGGGCACAAATTATAGTCCCAATTTTACTCGGAATATTTGCTTTGTTCTATAATAGTGTGTTTGCTATTTATATGTTTATAAGTCAACTTGTGGCAACTATTTTAACACCATTACAATTATTTATTGTTGATAAAATTATTGATAAAACAAAGAAAAAAGAAGAAAATAAAATTGAAGTAGATTATTCTAGAAAATTTTAATTGAATTTTAGGGAGGAAAAAATGCTTTCTGCAGAGGGAATAGGAAAAAATATTGAAAAAGCAATTGAAAACGCACTTATTGAACTTAAGGCATCAAGAGAAGATGTTGATATTAAAATTTTAAATGAAGGTGGCTTATTCAAAAAAGCAAAGGTTTTAGTTACAATATCAGACGATGCAAAAGAGAAATATGAAAAACGTAGAAAATTTGTAGAAGAAGAAAAAGAAGAAGAAAAAAAATCAATTAACGAAACTTCTCAAGAAAATAAAGAAGTTAGTTTTAATGAAGAAGAAATTGAACCTTCTTTAGACACTAGTTCTTCAGAAAATGAATTGAATGAAGAAGAAAAATCTTATCATGAAAAAGTTGAAAAGAATATTGATCCAATAGAATTTCTAAAAGGTCTTTTTGAAAAAGCCGGAAAAACTGTTGAAATAAATGTTAAAGATGATGATAAATATATTACTTATTCAGTAATAGGCGAAGACCTTGGAGATATGATTGGTCATCGTGGTGAATGTTTTTATGCTATTTCAAGATTACTTTCTGTAGTTTGTGGAAAACAAGATAAAAAAATTCTTTTAGATATTGGTGGATTTAGAGAAAAAAGAGCAGATAGTTTGACAGAACTTGCAAAAAGAATGGCTTCAAAAGTTATAAAAACAGGAAGATATGTAAAACTTGATCCTATGAATCCAAGTGATAGAAGAATAATTCACACTGCCCTTCAAGATGATGATAGAGTTACAACTTTAAGTAAAGGGACAGAACCTCATAGATATGTAATTATATTCCCAAAAGAGGGTGAATAAAATAAAAAGAAGAAATCTATTAGATTTCTTCTTTTTTGTTTACTAAATTATTTTGATTTATAAACTTAATTCACTTTCTTCATGTTCATGGCCATATATATGCTCAAGTTCTAGTTGTTGATTTTTAAGTTTTAATTCTTCTATATTTTCTTTAGCAGTCTCTAATGCTTTTACAGAATGAGAAATTCTTCTTTCAACATATTTTTGAATATTTTTATATTCATAAGTTTGTATACAACCTTTAAATGGTTTGTTTCTCATGTCAGTAAAAATTCTTAATAGAAGTTCGTGGAATTGAATGTATTCATCATTATTAGCAATAAGTTTATCATTTGCCTGTTTGTCATATAAAGCAAGTTTATTCAAACAGTTTTCACCATGTAGATTGCAAATTTTTAATTCATCATCATCACTAAGAGAAATATCTTCTTCTTGAGTTAATGGTCCACAAATTTTTTCAGATAAGTTTTCTAGATTATCAACTGAACTAAAGAAATTTATAGGACTTGTTCTATTATACTCTGATTTCATGTTTTCAGAAAATATATTTATTTCGCAGGTTAAAAGATAGTCGGTGATAAATGATCTTTGTTTATCATTAAAATTAAAGTCATGTAAATAATGAAACCAATCTGTTTTAGGGAATTGCATACGTGCTTGATTCCATTCATTTTCATAAACTTCGTTATAAGAAGATGTTAAATGGCAATTTGTGAAATAATCAAGGTAAGCAAGACCATTTAAACAAATTTCTTTTTCTTTACCATTTTTATTTTCTGCGTCCTTTTTTAAAGAATTTCTTAAATCATAAATTTCATTTGGCGACATACTTAAAACCATAGTTTCTATATTAGATATAGCGTTATTAGTTTTATTATTATAGTTTTCTGTTTTATGAATATGATTTTTTTCGTTATGTTTTTCTGCTTTATTTGTATATCTGCTACATTTTTTTACAAGTGTTTTGTAAATTCTTTTTTTATCAACATTTGTATACATAAAAACTCCTTTTACTTTTAATATTTTATCATATTCTCATATATTTGTAAATAGTTATTTTAATTTACTAATTTATGTGCTATAATTACCTTATGAATAAAATTATATGTGCAATATCAACCCCTTTAGGGAAAGGGGCTATTTCAATAGTTAGAATGAGTGGAAAGGGCTGTTTAGATGTAGCAAAGAAAGTTTTTACATCTAAAAGTTTACATTATGAAAATATTCAACCAAGATTTTTATATCTAGGGCATTTTTCGTTTCCTGATAATATGAAAGAATATTGTATGATGGTTTATTTTAAAGCACCTTATTCATATACAGGAGAAGATATTATAGAGTTTCAAATTCATGGTGGAACAATTTTATCACAAAAAGTTTTGCAAACATTGTTGGATAATGGTGCAACAATGGCAGAACCTGGAGAATTTACAAAGTGGGCTTTTGAAAATGGGAAGATAAGTTTAGATGAAGCAGAAAGTATAATAGGAGAAATTTCTGCAGAAAGTGAAAGTGAACTAAAGGCATCTTTAAATTTGGCAGAAGGTAAATTAAAAGGAAAAATAAGACAACTTCAAGAGAACCTTACAGAAAGCATTGCACAAATAGAAGCAACACTTGATTATCCTGAAGAAGATTTTGAAAAATCTGCGAAAGATAATATATTTTATAAATTAGAAAAAGTAGAAAGACAAATAGATATTTTTATAAAAGATTCTCAAAATGCAAGATTTATTAAAAGTGGCATCAATATTGCTATTGTGGGAAGTCCTAATGTTGGTAAATCAAGTCTTCTTAATGCTCTTATTGGAGAAGATAGGGCTATTGTAACAGATATTGCAGGAACAACACGTGATGTTTTAACTGAAAGTATTTTTTATAGAGGAATAAGATTAAATTTTATTGATACTGCTGGTATTAGAGAGAGTGAAGATAAAGTTGAAAAAATTGGTATAGAAAAATCAAAGAACACGATAAAAAATGCTGATGTAATTTTATTTATTTTAGATGGAAGTCGTAAAATAAATGATTATGATAATGAAATAAAAAACATCTTAAAAGATTATCGAAATGTTATTATAATTGTAAATAAATCAGATGTAAAAAGAGAATTACCTTTGCAAGAAAATGAAATAGAGATATCAGCACTAAAAGAAAATAATATAGAAATAGTTAAAGAAAAAATATATCAATTAGTTATTAATGAAGAAATTGATTATAATAAAATGATAATAATAAATGAAAGACAAATTGAGATTTTAAAAGAGTGTAAAAAAATATTAAATCAATTAAAAGAAGCAAGAAATCAAAGTATGGATATAATTGCATTGCTTATTAAAAATCTATGGAATACATTAGGAAAAATCACTGGCGAAAGTGAAAATGAAAGAATAATTGACTTGATTTTCTCTAAATTCTGTTTAGGTAAATAATCTATAAGAAAAAATAAGACGTTAAGCGATTAAACACAAGGCTCTTGTGTTTAATCGATTAACAGTAATATTTGTCAATATTTGTGCTAAATAAATAATAAAGAGTCAGTTTAAAAAAAAACATATTAGACAATCTAATATGTTTTTTTAAATATACTTTTTCGATTTAATATTTTTTATAATATTGGCTTTATTTTTGGAAGATTTTTGCCTCTAGGATATTTTTTGTTAGTGGAATGTATTTTTTTTATAAAAACAATATTTCGTTCACTGTCAACTTCAGATAAATAAAAATTTTGAACTTTAATAATTTTTCCACCAAGTTCATTTATTGCTTTTTGCCCTAAAGCAATTTCTTCATTTACCTTGCTACCCTTATACATCATAACAAGTCCATTTATTTTTACATAAGGAATTAAATATTCAGCAAGAGTTGGAATTGATGCCACTGCTCTCGATAGTGCTATGTCAAATATTTCTCTGTTTGAACTAACATAATCTTCTGCCCTTGAATGAATGGTTTTTACATCTTTTATATTAAGTTTTTCAAGCAGATTATTTAAAAAGTTTATTCTTTTTTGAAGACTATCAAGTAAAGTTAAGTGCAAATCATTTCTTAAGATTTTTAAAGGTATTCCTGGAAATCCTGCTCCTGTGCCTACATCAATTACTTTTGAATTTAAAGGAATATCTTTGTAAGGCAAAACACTATCAATAAAATGTTTTATAATAATTTCTTTTGGCTGTGTGATAGCAGTAAGATTAAATTTTTCATTTTCTTGAATAAGGAAAGTTAAATAAGATTCAAATTGATTTATTTGAATGTCATTAAGTTTTATATTGTAACTATCAAATATATCTTTAATTAATATTTTCATTTTTTTTAGCCTTTTTTTCTTCATTAAATTTTTTAACTAGCACACTGAGAACTGCAATATCCGAAGGAGAAACACCAGAAATTCTTGATGCTTGTCCTATGTTTAAAGGTTTAATTTCAGATAATTTTTCACTTGCTTCAAGTCTTAATCCGTGATATTTTTTATAGTCAAAATCTTCAGGAATGATAGTGTTTTCATTTTTTTTGAATTTTTCAATTTCTTCATATTGTTGTTTTAAATAGCCTTCATATTTGACCATAATATTCATTTCATTGATGATTTCATAACTATATTTATCAAAAATATGAAGATAATTATTAACTTTAAATGCATCAATATTGCTTCTTTTAAGCATATCTTTTACTGATATACTTTCTTTAGGAAGATTTTCATTATTGCTATAAAATAAATCTTTTATTTGTTCAACTTTATATTTAGTTTCAATTAATTTTAAAATCTCATTAAGTTTCTTTTGTTTTGTTTTAAAAATTTTATATCTTTTATCGTCAACCAAACCAACCTTTCTTCCTATTTCGGTTAATCGTAAATCAGCATTATCTTGTCTTAAGAAAAGTCTATATTCTGCCCTGCTGGTCATCATTCTATAAGGCTCATTTGTCCCTTTGGTTACGATATCATCAATAAGAACACCAATATAGCCATCACTTCTTTTAAGCACAAGTTGTTCCTTGTCTTTAAGATAAAGATTTGCGTTTATTCCAGCGATGATGCCTTGTGCAGCCGCTTCTTCATAACCTGACGTTCCATTTATTTGCCCAGCAAAGAAAAGCCCTTTATGTCCCTTTAATTCAAGTGTAGGAAGAAGTTGAGTAGGTTCAATGCAATCATATTCAATTGCATAACTATCTCTCATTATTTCTGCATTTTCAAGACCTTTAACAGAATGAATCATCTTTTCTTGAACATCAACCGGCATCGAAGTAGAAAAACCCTGAATGTATACTTCATTTGTAGATAATGATTCAGGTTCAAGAAACAGTTGATGACGTTCTTTATCTGCAAAACGAACAATTTTTGTTTCAATAGAAGGACAATATCTAGGGCCAATACCTTTGATAAGCCCAGAAAAAACAGGTGCTTTATCCAAGTTGTCTTGTATAATTTTATGGGTTGTTAGATTTGTATATGTTAAATAACAAACTGCTTTATTTTTAGGCTTGCGTTTAGTTATGAAAGAAAAGTTTTGAATGTTTTCTTCACCCTTTTGTATTTCAAGACAAGAATAGTCAATGCTTCTTCCATTAATTCTTGCAGGTGTTCCTGTTTTAAATCTTAATAGTTTGACACCAAGATTAGATAAACTATCAGAAAGTTTTTGAGCATTAGAAAAACCATTTGGTCCACAATCTTTTGTCCAATCACCTATAATAATTCTACTTTTAAGATAGACACCCGTTGCAAAAACAACAGCACGACAACTAAACTTTTGTCCAACTGCAGTTGTGATTATTTTAAAATCTTTATTCTCTTGAATATCAATAACTTCTCCTTGTCTTAAAAATAAATTTTCTGTTTTTTCAAGAGTTAATTTCATTTGATTGTGATATTCAATTTTATCGGCTTGTGCTCTTAAAGACTGAACAGCAGGACCTTTTCCACTGTTTAACATACGAAGTTGTATAAGAGTTTTATCAGTATTCACTCCCATTTCTCCACCAAGAGCATCTACTTCACAAACAAGTTGCCCTTTTGCAGTTCCACCTATTGAAGGATTGCAAGCCAAAAATGCCACTGCGTCAAGACTCAGTGTTAAAAGTAAAGTTTTATTTCCAGTTCTTGCAAGTGCTAATGCTGCTTCACAGCCAGCATGCCCCGCCCCTATAACAATAGCATCAAAATTTTCCATTTTTTCCTCAAACTAAAATTTACTAAAATATTATAATCTATTTTTTTTAAAATTCCAAATAGTAAATATCACTTAATACAGAAAATATATATTAAGTTGAAAATATTTAATATAAACAATAAAAAAGAATATATTTAAAATAATATTAAATATATTCTAAAAATAAATTGTAAAAGTTATATTTTAAGTTTTATTAAGCAAATTAGTTTGTTTTATTATTTTTGATAATTTTTTGAAGAACTTTGTCCTGTTTTAATAAATCACAATATTGATCTATTTGCCTTTCTATTTTATCAAATATTACTTGTGTTGTTTCCATTTTTATTCCTCCCTAAATTCCCAATGAATCTATTTGTGAATCAACTTCTTTGAATGCTGCTTCTACTTTTTCTTTCTCAGCAAGTTTTTCCTCTAGTTTCTTTGCTTCAGATGCAATCTCTTGTCCAAGTTTAATAGCATCTTCTTGAGTTACTCCAGGTCTTTTTCTTTCTCTATTTAAAATTTCCTTAAGACCTGCTCTCAATTCTTCTACTGTTATTTCCCCTTCTGAAACTTGATTAAATAAATCTTTAACCGTTATCTCTTCTTTATTTTTTATTATTGAAGTTGTTTTTTCATAATTATCTTCACTACTCATTTCAACAGGAATAATCATATCAAGTTCTTCTTTAGTGCAATTTTCTTTTAATACCCTATCACATTGTGCAATAAGTTCTGTTGCCTTCGCAAAATCATTTGTTTCTCCATCTTTATCAAATGGCACTGCTCTTTCAACTAAATCTAAAGTCCAAAGTTCCATTTCATTAGATTTTCCACTTTCGCAGTCTTCTTTGTTGAGCCATATACAATCTTTTCCTCCAAATTTTACTATTGGAGCAGAACTTGTTACATTAATATTCTTTTCCTTTTTTTCATCATATACTAAGGTTGTTCTTTTTTCAGTTCGGCAACCTTTAACAAGGTTGCATTCTGGATTATAGATTACCTTAAAAGCGACACGCAAGCCGGCATTAAAAGTGATAGAATTAGACCAAACGAGAAAGCCATTCTTGTTCCCAGAGTATAGTCTATCAACAGAACCCGACAAGGCCGAACGAAGTGGATACCATCCTTTTCCTTCATAAACTTCGTCATGATAAGCACCTTGTTCGTCTGCTTTTTCTGATAAATCAGCACTCATGAATGCACGAAATTTATCAAAATACTTTTCATACTCTCCCTTACTTGGAATGTATGCATCTAATTTTAATGTTGCCATAAATTTATCTCCTTTGTCAAATTATAAATTGTATAGAAGTAATTGTCAATACCTTACATAAAATATTAGTAATTAATTATTAATATTCAGTAGAATAATTTAGCAAAACAAATAGTTTATATCATTTAAGAAAGTCGAGGTTTAAAAAATATAAAAATTAATAGAAATTATAATTTTTTTGTCAATTTTAATATATATATCAAATAAAATGTCAAATTTTTTCAAAATATAAGTCAAAAAACTATAAAAAAAATAAAAAAGACTTAAAATTTGAATAAATTTATGTTATTATATATATGTAAATAAAACAATCGAGGTTTATATGGGAAAAATTATTGCTTTTGCAAATCAAAAAGGTGGAGTTGGGAAAACAACAACATGTATTAATTTGGCTGCTTATGTTGCGGCTATGGGGAAAAAGGTTTTAGTGTTAGATATGGATCCTCAAGGCAATGCTACAAGTGGACTTGGAATTGATAAAGATAAAAATTTAAAAACTATTTATGATTTAATCTCAGGAGATGCTAATGTTAATGAGGTTATTTTACCAACTATTATAGAAGGATTGGATATAATTCCATCTACGGTTGATTTGGCTGGTGCAGAAATTGAAATGGTTCAAATGCCACAAAGAGAGAAAATCGTTAAAGGGATATTAGATCAAGTCAAAGATAGTTATGATTTTATAATGATTGACTGCCCACCATCATTAGGGTTGATTACAGTAAATGCATTGACTGCTTGTAACAGTGTTATAATTCCAATGCAATGTGAATATTATCCATTAATGGGAATAACCCAGTTAATGAATACAATAAGATTAATAAAATTTCACTTAAACCCTTCTATTGATATTGAGGGAGTTGTTATGACTATGAAAGATAAAAGGTCTAATTTGACAACACAAGTTGGTGATGAAATATTAAAGTTTTTTGGTAAAAAAGTTTTCTTTACTTACATTCCAAGAAATATACGTTTAGCAGAAGCACCAAGTCATGGTGAACCAATTTTGATTTATGAACCAAATTCAAAGGGTGCAGATGCATATTTGTCTTTAGCAGAAGAATTTTTAGATAGAAATAAAGTGAAATATAAGACAATAACTAAAGATACAAAAATAAAATTGAGAGAGGTAAGAAATGATGGATAAAAAGAAAGGTTTAGGAAGAGGACTTGAATCGCTTTTTGGCTTATATGAAGAAGAAAGTAATGAAATCATAACTAATCAAGAAAATAAAAAAGTTGTTAAAAATGATAATGGCGTTACTGAAATGGATATAAAAAAGATATATCCTAATCCAAATCAGCCTAGAAAACATTTTGATGAAGAAGCATTGCAAGAACTTGCAAGTTCAATAAAACTTCATGGAATTATTCAGCCTTTAGTTGTTACAAAAACAGATGAAGATAAATATATGATTATTGCAGGTGAAAGAAGATGGAGAGCGGCCAATTTGGCAGAACTTGACAAAGTCCCTGTAGTTATAAAAAATTATACTGAAAAGCAAATTAAAGAAATATCTTTAATAGAAAATCTTCAACGTGAAGATTTAAATCCTATTGAAGCGGCTAGAGCAATAAAACAATTAATGGATGAATACAATTTAACGCAGGAGACTGTTTCAGATAGAATAGGCAAGAGTCGTTCTAGTGTTGCAAATACATTGAGATTATTATCACTTTATCCAGATGTAATTAAGATGATTGAAGATGGACGTTTATCAAGTGGACACGCAAGAAGTTTGGTAGTTGTTGATGATACGACTCAACAAATTAAATTAGCGCGTCAGGCTGCAGATGGGAAAATGTCTGTTCGAGAACTTGAAAAAGCAGTTAAAAACTACTTAAATCCTTCAAAAAATGCTAGCACTAAAGTTAAAGAACAATCTTTAGAGTTAAAAGAATTGATAAATGAAATGCAAAGAGTCTTTGCTACAAAAGTATCTGCTATTGGAAACGATAATAAAGGAAGAATTTATATAGATTATTATTCTAGAGATGATTTAGATCGTCTTGCAGATATGATTGAGTTATTAAAGAAAAAAGAAATCACACTTGGAGATTTAAGAAATTATAACAAAAGACATCCAAATTAAAATTTTAAATACAACAAAAGAGAGAATATATTCTCTCTTTTTTATTGTCATATTCAAAAGAAATAAGAAGTTTATCTTTTTAATACATAAACAAATGATTGTTTAGCACCAATCAATTTTTCAAAAATAATTTAATGAACATTTACTCGTTTAAAAATGACCATTTTTTGCGTCTATTTTTTAATAAGTGCAACATATTTTCAGTTTATTAAATTTAGTTTTGTGTAAATATTGATGAATTAGGATTATAAAAAATAAAATCAGTATTGTGTTTTGTTTTTTACGATTTTTATTTTTAAAATTTTTATGATTAATTTAAAATGAACAAAGAATTAATTTTTATTATTAATAATTTAATTAATATATTTATATGTTTTTTATTGTTTTA
>USSZ01000030.1 GCA_900557645.1 uncultured Eubacteriales bacterium | reverse complement strand
CTGTTAACCGATAGGCCGTAGGTTCGAATCCTACCTGGGGAGCCAGAGTTTTCCCTTTATTTATAAGGGATATAGCAATTTTTAAGAATTGCGAAATTGATTTATAAATAGTTTTGACACTCAATTTGACACTCAAATTTATTGAAGAACTATTATCAATCTAACCAAAAAAGACTAGAATTATCTAGTCTTTTTTATAATCTTTAATTTCTTAATTTGACTACAAACCTTTTCATATTCCTTTAATATTTTATCAACTTTTCTTTCTAATTTATCAAACTGTTTATTTTTAAAACTAATCTTTACCTTTTCTTTTAAGGATAAAACTATATTCAACAATTTATATTTTCGATGATACAAATAACCCAACCTAATGTTTATTAATCTTGAAAAATCAAATTCATAAACAAAATAATCTATTATTGGTCCTAAAAAAATTAAAAACAGAAAAACAACGATTACAAAAAACATCATACTACAATAACCTCAAATCTTTGATTTTCTCTTGAATTTTTTCACAAAACTTTGCAGAAATTTCTTCTAAATAGCAAAGTCTATCTAAATCAAATTCATCTTTCGTAACTTCAATAATTATATCAGACAAAATTCCATTCATTTTTTCAAATTCATCAATTGCGAGTCGTTTTAACTCATTTATTGTTTCCCCACTCTGCTCATATATAAAATCATATCCAGCATTAGTTTATTCAAGTTCTTGCTTATATCTTGCAATTTCTTTGTCTTTTTCTTCTAGTTGTTGTTTGAGTTGGTCGATTCTATCTAAAAGTAAATCAACGCTTGTTTGTCCGAATAAATAAGATTGACAAGGCTCATTGTATCCAACAGGATGACAATCATTTTCTATATATTCTTCATAAGTTCTTTTACTCATTTTCCCCTCACTTTTAATAAAAATCTCTTTCTTTTACATCGAACAATTTATAAATTAAATACTTAATTCTATAAATATCTTCTTCTTTGTTTGGATAAACTATTTTTATTCCATTTAAAAATGTTAATAAAAACGGTAAAAAATTTAATTCAAGATATACTACAACATCTTCATTTGAAGAATCATCTTTTAAACCACACTCATATATATAAGCATGTAATAATTCATGTATTATTGTTTTCAACGATTCTTCCATGTTATTATCTTTTACAACTTTTATTAAATGTTCTTTTTTATAACACATACCTACTACATTACTATCATTATCGATTACTGAAACCACTTTTAATTTATATTTTCGTCCTTTTATAAATAAAAAATTTTTCACTTATTCCCCCTTTTTCTAAAATGGTAAATTATCATCTTCTACTGGTTGCAATGCTATTTCGTCTATATCCATTTTTTCTTGAATTACTCCAGATTGTTTTTCTATATGTTTCATTTTATTACTATCAATTCTAATCACATTATGAATTCTTCTTAATAGTGCCTGATAAGTTTCTGGCTCTTCTTCCTGTATCTTTAAATATTGTTTTGAAAGAGGTATATTTGAAACAATATAAACTTTTGTATAAACTGCTATCTTATCATTGTATCTACAAGGAAGTTGTAAAGGATATCCATCTAAATAATTTAACATATCAGTAATTTTAAATGAACTTCTAAACTCATCAAATAAAATGACATCTTGCTTTTTATACGCATCAAATGCTCTATTATCATAAAATGTTACTCTATAAACATTACTATATCCACCATACTTTTCCATAACTTCCTTAGTCTTTCCAATACCAGGTGGACCATAAATATATGTAACACTTAATTGTCTAAATACATTCTCTTGACTCTCCTGAAGAACCATTTTTTCTCGTTCTTTTAATTGTCGACCATACTGCAATGTCTGTGAAGGAAATATTTTACAAACCATTTCAAAAGATACTCCCTCATCAATCATTTTAATTGCTCTTGCTAAATCAGTCCTTTGCCGTTCTTCTTCAAATTCACCAACTTCATAAGGTCCAGAAACTCGAGTATCTACTTTTGAACAATATTCTCTACACCGAACAGCAGAACTAATCATAGGAGCAAAATGACATCCTGCAGGAATTAATGAAGTTTTTAATTTGCTAAAATACTGAGGTGTTCGAAAATTTACAAAAAACTGAAAATGAATAGTCCCTTTTTCTTCACCTTTCTCTCTTTGAAAAACTGCAAATTGCAATATTTCTGAATCATATAAATCTTGCCAATGCTTTTGAAATTCTTCATCTGTCATTTTTGGATTATTCCAAGTGCCAACCCAACAACGACCTCTTGAATTCCTTTTCTCTGCATTATGCTCTCTTTCATTTTCTTCATAAACTTCAAACTCTTCAATCTCTGATTTCAAAAATTTCATAATAACCCTCATTAATTTACAGAACGCAGTGCTCTTAACTATTTTTTATAAAAAATCGCTATAACCCTTATAAATAAAGCAATTCCCGTGGAACGCAGAGCCTAAAAGGTAATACTATACTTTTAGGCTCTGCGTTCCTTAATAAGTTTCATAGTATTTACCGGCTTTTTCATAAGGATTATGTATTGTTGAAATATGGAAAAGTCGTTGACTTTACCACATTTCAAACAATACCGCCATGCTCACGGTAAACTATGGATAAGTGGAAAAGTTAAAACTTTACCACTAACCCACAGTTTACTGGAAATGTGGATAACTCTCCTGGAGAGTAACCCACATTCCCACATGGTTATGACTGTTATCCAATCACTTTTAATCTCAATCTTCCGATTTATAATCAATAACCTTTTTCATATCTGATTCTATTTGGCTATCAAATGAAGAAACTGTTATCTCATTGCTAACAGGTTCTTTTGTCTTTGAGTCTATCTCTCGATACATTCCATTACCTACACTTTTTAATTGAGGCATTTCAATGTATACTGGTATTTTTTTATTTATAATTTGCAAACCTTTCCTAAAATCTCGAAGAATTGTTTTTTCACATTTTCTACGAAATGATCTTGGTAATACTTCCCGTTTCTCTGAAAGTCCACAAAAAAGCAATATACAATCATCTATCAATCGACCTTTATTCTTTAAGCGCTTCATAGAAATTTCTGAATTATAAAATTTATCTTCTTCCATTTTTTTCTCCTAAAAAATATCATTTTCTTCTAGTTTTTCATCGACTTTTACAATTTCATTCTCTTTTTGTTTTTTACCATCAATAAAAAACCCTTCAGGTGGAATCATTCCAAATTCTTCACCAAAATTATCTAAATCTTCAATTTTTTCTATTTTCTGAAAATTTTCTATCAAAAAATCTTGATTTTCTCTACCTAATAAATGCAAGTATTTACAAAATTCAGTATCATAATTTTTAAAAAGGCACTTATGAATTATCAAATCATATTCTTTACAATTTTTCTTCACCGAAGATGATTCAAAATACTCAACATCTCTATTGCTTTTCCATTCTGTTATATGTAATTTATGTCCGATTACTATACCTTCCTTATCCTTTAACATCTCTACATCACCTTGTAAAAGAATAAATCGATTGGTTATTCTTCTAAACATTGTGCAAATATCACCAAAATATTGAGTATCTAAAACCATATCATATTTACCATGCCTAGATGTTTTAATATATCCTTTAAATGAATCTCTAAACTTATTATAAAGATAAGCATTAAACACATTATAAGCTTCAGTAATACAAAACAATGAATAAGGTGGAAAAAAGTCAGTTTCAAATAACTTGTCAAACAAACCTAAACGATAGGGATTACAACGATATACTTTTCTATCTGGAATATGGGTTCCAGAACAATTTATATCATAATTAGCAAAACATAAATGTTTATAGTTCTTAGAAAAATGAAAACCCAATTTATTGTAACTATCCACTACTTTATAACTCTTCCAACAATCTTGAAGTCCATGCAACATTTTTCCAATCGCTATCATTGTCAAAAGTAAAGTCTTACCTGTCCCTTCATCGCCTGAAATTATCATTTTCCCTATTCGTTTATCATAGTCGATAAAATCTTTAAAATCAATCGTCAAAGTTATTCTTTAGGTTCTACTAAATATACAACCCTCTTATTTTTATTTAAGAAATTATCAACTATTTCATTTTTAGTCTTTTTAGTCAAATTTACTGTATTTTCGATAAAACGATGATTAGTTCCCTTTTGATTTGTTGCTGTAACAAAACAATCAGAACCTTTTTCAACTTTCCCATAAACATTCAAATTTTTATTAATTTGATACTTTCCGTTCTTATTCTTTTGCCAAACTTTATCAGCAGTCATTACTTGCAATTTAACTAAATCTTTATTCTTTTTTTGTAAATTTCTTGACATATTAAACTCCTTATTTTATACTTAAATTAACCTGGATGGTCTTAATTGACAGTTGTGCAATGCGTAGCAACCATGTAAGGAAGTATACAGGTTAGTAATTTTGAGCTAGTCCTTACAATAAAAATAGCCCCTTATTAGGGGTTATTTTTATTTATTGTAATAATCATACTTTTGCTTGTTTGACCCCATTTTTCGCTTAATACGATTTGCTTTATTCGCAAGTTCAACTCGTCCTGTAAAGCCTATTTTCTTGCCTTGCCTATTCACAGAATTATTGGAATTTGCTTTATTTTTATAATATTCATACTTTTCTTTTAAAGTATATTTCTTTACTTTTACACCCGTAATTGGGTCAATTACTTCATAAGACATAATTTACTCTCCTTAACTATTTTTGCACTGTTTGTGCTTGTTTTTTATTATTTTTAAAACACTTGTAATATAAATCAATAATCTTTCGATCAACATATCTACGAGCTGGGAACAATCTATATTTCTGTCCGTCAGTTAATTCAAACAATACACAAACATAAGTATTTGTTTGATCATCTTGGTCTTCTATAATATCAACAGCACCTGTTTTATATTCTTCTACCAACTTCTTTGACTTTATAAAATTAGTTTCTCCACTCTTTCGATATGCCAAAAATAAATCATAAAGTCCTTCAGAATCTTTAAATTCTACAACTTCATTGTTAAAAAATGTTACAACTGCAACATCTCTAAAATTGTATCTAGTTTTAATTCTCTTAAACTCAATACTTTTTACCATTTCATTAATATCTTCTCTTAATTTTACTACTTCTGTCATTTTCATCTTCTCCTTAATTCTTATTTTTTTATTCAACTTTAACTATTGAATATGTGCAAAGACTCATTGCTTTGACTTACAGTTTTATTAAATTGATTCTCATAATCATTAATTCCGGACTTAACAATTATGATTTGGCTAACACAAAATAGGCGAGGGTCTTCCTACTTTGTGCTATGGTAGTGGGTAGTTTTTTAAGTGTCCCCACCAACGCACTCTGTTATATCAATAATATTTTCTTTCAAAAACCTTTTAAATTCTTTTCCGTCCCAAAACACAAGATATTTATCGGTTGCATGATGATACATTAATCTTTTATATCTAACTTCAATATGGTCTACTTTCTTTCTATACCTATTTAAAATTGACTGCGAATAGAGTATATTAAAGTAACAATAACACTTTAATATTTTAAATTTTTCATTAAACATATTTGTTTTAATCTTCCTTAATAGTTGTTTGACTTTCTCCAACTACAAACTCAATATTTTGAGTTTGACCTAGTAACATTTTTGATGTAGTTCCCCAGCATTCCATATAATCAAACATTTCCCAAATATTATCTGAGTTGTATTTTAAATCAAGATTAATCAAGTTATTAAAACCATAAGATTTTAAAGTTTCTATTGCTTCAGATGACAAAGAAGTATCAACTTCAAATGAAACATTAACTTTAATTTCTTGTGTTTTCTTGTCAAATTCAACAAAATCTAACCAATTTATACTATAATTTAATACTTCAAGCCATATATCAGCAGAACCTTTCATTTCAACATATAAATCAAATGAAACTAATTCATTATCTTTTATTTCAAAATCAATAGTAACTCGATGAGCCCAAGTTTTAGTATCTAAATCTGGTGTGTTATAATCAACTAAAGAAACAAAATGATATGATGAATTTATGTAATTTAATTTTGCAACTAAAATAACATTATCAACAACTAAAAAGTTAGATTCATCTATTAATTGATTGTTATATTCCCAACCTGCAAAATATGTATTATTAGTAAAAGTTGGAACATATTTTTCTTCAATTTTGTTACCTTCAAGAACTTTTACTACATAATCTTCTTGACCTGCAACTTTATAAGTTACTGTTTTATAATACTTAAGAACAGCAACAAATTCAGTATCAGCATTAATTTGATATGTAGAAACATTATCAACTTTAACTCCGTTTACAGTCCAATAATCAAATACATAATCTTCTGTTTCTGAAACAACATAATCTGTTGCATATTGTCCAACATTTACTGTTTGTGTATCAACTATTGCATTATTAACTTTAAATGTAACTTGATATGAAGTTTTTTCAAAATGTGCTACAAATGTAATATTTTGCTCTATATTGCAAGTATAAGGGTCAACAATATCACTTGTATTTTCTATAACCCAACCTTTGAAAGACTCATCATTTAATCGTTCATCTTCGATTTCAGTAGGGTGAGTGCCTTTCTTAATTGATTGAGTAGAA
Organism: uncultured Eubacteriales bacterium; assembly: GCA_900557645.1. GTDB lineage: Bacteria > Bacillota > Clostridia > Christensenellales > UBA1242 > Caccovivens. The sequence continues at coordinate 5,485 of USSZ01000030.1, read as the reverse complement.
ACAACTTCATTTTCTATTTTAAATATAACTGTTGCGTAGTTTTCTCTTTGTAAAGTTTCAATTATACTTTCATAATTTTCAATTTCTTGTTCTAAAGAAGAAACTTGAGAAGTAAGTTCATTAATTGACTGTTGCAAAGAATTTTTATCATCTTTTAAATTTTCTATAGTTTCATTTAATGTATCTATAGTGCCATTTAATGTAGATATAGTAACTAAATGATTATCAATAGTTTCTTGCAAAGCTGCATTTTGAGATTTTAATGACTCTATTTGCTCATTCAACTCATTTATTAAAGTTTGATTTTCTGAAATATCATTTTTTAATTCATCAATTTCTTCTTCAAGTGAAGAAATAGTTGTATTATTTTCTTCAATAGTTACAGTATATTCTTCTACTTGTTTTGTCAGATTATCAACTTGTCCGGTCAATGTAGTAACTGTATTATTCAAATCTTCATTTCTTGAAATATATTCTTGATTTTCTTTAGTTAAATTATCAATCTGAAGCAACAATTCTTCTTGATAATTTGTTAAATTTTCTATAGTTTGCTCTAATTGTTGTATATATTCTGAATCAGTTGAATTTTGATATTTATTATTTACATCATTCCACATTATACCAAATGTAATACCACATATAGAACCAGCAAATAATATTAAAATGACTATATAACCTATTACTTTTTTCATTTACCTTTCTCCTTTTTTAATCATCAAATATACTAAATGGTGCAGTTATAACCCACCATATTCCTTTAAATATATATTTCAAACAATTTAATAAAAATTTAATAATTACACTTAAAACAGGAGAAATAAAAGGCCACAAAAAGACAATTAACATCAATAAAAGCATTAAAGTAACAATAGCAATTATTGCTTCAACCCAATCAGCAAGAGAAGCATTTATTGAATTATCACTATCTGGAATTCCATCTCCTGATTGTTTATTATCAATAACACCTAAATCATATATAACCCCATCTGTTTCAAACTTAAGTCGAAGAATAGAAACATTACTAACACGAGTCGAATAATAATTCTCTTCGTGGACTGATTTCTTAACTTCATAAGATGTTTCCAAAAAACTAAGAACCCATTGTTTATCTTTAACATCATTCCATCCTTCTTCTGATATTTTTGTTTCTACTTCAAAATCTAAAATACCACAAGTATAAACCCAAGATACATTAACAGTATCTACAAATTCATCAATAGTTTGAATTCTACTCCAATCAATTCCACCTAGGCCTTCATAACCACCAGTATCTTTATATGTTAAATATTTATATCCTTCTTCTGGGTCTCCAAATGTCCAACTATCCTTATAAAGAATTGATAAATAATCTCTAAAATGGGCTGATTGTGATTGATAATAAACATCTGCTTCCATTAATCGGTCTATATCTTTATCCGTAGAAAATGCAATAAAATGTCTATCACAAGCACTTTCTCCCCACAATTTCCACCAGTTACCATCTTGATAACGAATAAATCCGACATATTTATCAGTAACTCTAATAGTATCTGTATCTTGAATATCAAGAACTATACCTTCATCATTTATTGTATATGTCCAAATTTTAGAAACATTATAATTTACTTCATTTATAATTTGTCCTTCAATTTCTTCATCAATTTCTTTATCAAAAGGTCTATAAATTGATGTTACATCATAAACACGCTCAAAATCTCTAGATACTTCAAACCCTTCAACAACATATTTAAACAAAGTTCCATTACTATTAATATATCTTAAAGAATATGTAATAAAATTTAACCCATTAACAACTGTTGACATTGTTATTGAACTTGCTTTAATATTATATAAATCAGCAGAAGGTTGATAAACATAAACAAATAATTCCCAATCAACACTCTCTGCAATATGAATTACTTGAAGACTATAATCTTTATCTTTTGTTGGATAATCTTCAATATTAAAATTTTCATCTTTAGTCAAATCGTCTAATACATTTGAATATTCTTTATCTTCTGCATAAACAAAAGTTGGAATAACTGATAAAAAAGAAAAAAGGCAAAAGAAAATTATGAATATGTATAATAATAAATTCATGTTTTTTATCTTATGTTTTATTTTCATAATATTCTCCTTTTACCTTTTATCCTTTAAGCAACTATTGTTAAGTCTGAATAATCTTCAATATCTTCAACATTTTGCAATTCTGATTCTGAATCTTCTTCTGTAGGTTCTTTATCTTCTTCTATTTGCTCATTCTCTTGTCCCCAAGACTTTATCTCATCTATTGGGTTAGTTTTATGAGCAATAGATAAGCCCATCCAAGTTGCAATAAAAGCAACTCCACAAAGCAATATAAAACCAACTATTGCTTTTAAGCTTGTTTTTGTTTTGTAACTCATACCTTTTCTCCTTTTAACCCATCGACTATACCTTTGTTAAAAATCTGAATAAACTCGTTTGCTGATATTAACATTTCAGTCCATTCGTTTTCACAACGATAATAGACTCGATAGGCAATTTTAAATGTATTTAGTGCTTTAATCTTTGGCTTTAACTCTTCAATACCATTACACTCATAAATCATGTTATTTGAAACAATCATAAATGCTTTTTCTTCCATTTCTTTATTTTCCTTTTATTTAAAATATTTTTTTGATATAATTTGTTTAATGATAAATCTTTAGTGGTCGGTCGCTTTTATCATTTAATATTTTTAAAGGAGTTATCTCATGGAAGTTAAATCTATTTTTGATAAACTTGAACTTAAGAAAAATTTAATTATCAAATACGAAGAAGAATTCGCTAAACTAGATAAACAAAAAGATAAATTACCTTCAAAAATTTTCTTAAAACAACAAAAACAACTTTATAAAGATTTTTCTAAAAAAATGAAACTTATTGAAAAAATCAAAGTTTAAATCATCTTTCATAGATGATTTTTTTTATTCCTTTAATGTGTAATACCAAACCTCTCCTGTTGGATATTCCACTATTACATTAACAACTTTTGCATTGTCGACTTTTTTATTTGGTTTCACAATATACCGAACTTTTATCTTATCTTTCTTGCTTTGTTCCTTACACTTTCCCCAAAATAAAACTGATGTCGATAATTCTTCGTAGCATGTAAAATATTGTTTTTTCTTTACATTGCTTTTTTCAACTTTGTATATTGCCATAATCAACCCCATTTTTTAGAAATTTCAAAATAATTTGAATATGGATGATAAACTTCATCAGCATTAGGGTTAGGTATGCAAATAACTCTCCAACCATCTATATCAGCATAATAACAATCTACATAAGAACCATTAGACAATCCTATAAAAGGTTTTGCATTTTTAGGTAATTCAGATTTATGCCAAAAAAGAAAAACTTTATACTTACCCTTTAAAGAACAACAAACAAAACGCTCTCCCTTTCTCCCAAGAATTTCAACTGTAGATTTTACTATTGAAAGGTTATAAACTTTTAAAAAATTTTTAAAACCACTATCAGTCCTAAATGCTTTAGGTATACAAACAACACCACTTTGACCAATTAAATACTTATAAGAACTATCTCTCATTGTTGGTTTATCTATTGAATAACAACAACTTATTAATTTAGAATCAACACATTCACTACAATATAATTTCTTTAACAAATTCATAATTTTCTCCTTTTACCAAATTATTTAATAAGTTTTAAATATTCTACCAAATTATTTAATAAAAAGCAAGTGTTTTTAGCAAGTTTTTTAATATTTATTAAAAAAAATAAAAAAAATAAACATTTTTATTAATTTTCTTTATAATATTACAGGAGGATATTATGAAATTAAAAATATTAAGAGAACAAAAAGGAATATCTCAACAAAAAATGGCTCAAATATTAAACATTAAACAAACAACATATTCAAATTATGAAAACGAAAAAACGCAACCCACAATAGAATTGTTAATTAAAATTGCCGATTTTTTCGATATAAGTCTTGATAATCTTTGTAACAGACCAAGGCCTTACGACCTACCAAGCACTGCAACAAACAATCAAAAACAAGCAATAAACATTATTTTGCAACTTAATGATGTTAATTCATTACGAGCAATTTCATACTGTGCCGGGTTACTTGCTGGGCAAAATTAACCTGGCACTAAAATACATAATTTTTCTTTAAAACAATATTTTTTTTAATAAGGAGAAATTATGAAAAAACAAATAATACAAAATTTTTTAAAATATAGCAGAACAACAAAGTAAACTACTTGAACAAGCAACAAACTGTAACATTGCAATAACTGAATTTCTAAAAGGATTGATGGATAGTTCTTCTGATATAAATACCATTATAGAAGGAGATATTTATCAAGATATGAAATATAAAGGACATAAAATTGAAAAAAGAAAAGACGGAAGATGGCAAGCAAGAATACGAGAAAACGGAAAACAATATTGTATTTATGCAAAAACTCAAATAGAATGTTTAAACAAATTAAAAGAACTATTTAAAGAAAAAACAAAACTCATAAAACCACAAATAAAATTATACGAAGCCTGGGAACTTTGGTATAATAAATATAAAAAGCCTTTATACAAAGAAAGAACTTTGAAAAATATACGAAGTGTTTTTAAAAACCAAATTCAAAAATATTTTGAAAATAAAAATATTAAAGATTTAAATTCATTAGATTTTAATTTGGCAATCAATAAAATCGAACAACCTAGAATGAAAGAATTTACTACTCAATATATTAAAGACTTTTTAAAATCTATCTATAAAGAAAAATTAATTAAATATGATATTGCTGATGAAATTAAACCATATCATAGCATAAGAAAAGAAGGAAACTCTTTATCAATTCAACAAAGAAAAATCTTGATAGAAAAATCATATTTAATTGAAAATGGAGAAATGTTTAGATTCTATTTATTCTCAGGAGTAAGACCAGCAGAAATATTTTTAATAAAAGACACAGACATTGAAAAAGACTTTATTCATGTTCCAGGAACTAAAACAGAAAAATCTGACCGATACATACCACGATTTAAACAATTAAATGAAGTTTTAGAAAAATTAAAAAATGTAAAAGGTCAACTTTTTAAAATAAGCGAAACAACAAGAAAAAGAAGAATTTATGAATTAAGAAAATTATGTGGTTTTCACTTTAATGTAAAAGACTTAAGAACAACCTTTGCTACAATGTGTGCAGAAAATGGAGTTCAACAAAATGTTATTGCAAAATGGCTAGGTCATACCAATGTTACAACAACAAATAAATATTACATAAAAGTATTAAGTGATTATGAAAAGCAACAAATTCAATATTTAGAACAAAAAATTGACACTCAAATTGACACTCAAAACACATAAAAAACTAAAAAATTGATAAAATAAAACACTATATACAGTGTTTATAATAATAAAATCTTTACTATATATAGTGTTTTTATTAATTTTTCGCCCTGTTAACCGATAGGCCGTAGGTTCGAATCCTACCTGGGGAGCCAGAGTTTTCCC
>USSZ01000029.1 GCA_900557645.1 uncultured Eubacteriales bacterium | reverse complement strand
AAGCATGAGTAACCAGAGTATGACGTATGACAAAGCAAGTAATTTAACAACAAATACATATACAAGACAAGGACTTATAATAGGAAATGTAGCAACAAACGCAAAAGTAACAGTTAGTGATTGTTTTGAAAATAGTTCAGCATCTGCAAATTTTTATAATGGGACAGCAACAGTAAGCAATAGTTTATATAATGTTGGAGGAACAAAAAAATATTATGATGGAAATTTTGCAAACTGGGTTGTATTAAATGGACAGCCTCTGCCATCAGGTTTAACATGGATAGGAATAGGAGGAGATAAAGTAACAAATATTTCACAAATTACTGCCTGTGGTTATTCTAAAGTGTAAAATTAATATAAAAGAAAAAGAAAGGTAATAAGCAACCTTTCTTTTTTTCATTTTATTAGATTTTAATTCTTTGTAACATTTTAAATTTTATTGTTTTAAAATTTATATATTCCAGCAAATTTATGCTTTTTGCACATTATCATAAGATTAAATAAACATCAGTCTCACCTAAATGTGATTGCATAAAGTTGACTTGATTTATGATATTATTCACTTTATTATGTATAAGCACGAGTTTCAACATATAAAGAAGTTTAATTTTTGATAATATAAATTAAAGAAATATAAAAAGCATCAAATTAATTTGATGCTTAAATATTAAAACATATTAAATTATGCTTTTTTTGCTGTTCTAATACATTTAGTGCAAGCAGTAACAGTCTTTTCTTTTCCGTCAACTTCAACAACAGTTTTTTGAAGGTTAAGTTCGTAAGTTCTGTTATATTTCTTATTTGAGAAAGAAACTTGTTTGCCAGTCATTTTACCTCTGCCACATATTTCACATACTCTGCTCATTTTCATTTCCTCCATAAAATTCAAATTTTTCTATGCACTCTACTATATCATTTTTTTTCTAAAAAATCAACCTTTTTTATAGATTTTATTTATGTTGCGTAATAAATTATAAAAATTTTAATCAATCTACAAAATTTTTGTTGTTTTTTTTTTCTTTATATAGTAATATATATAAGGCGAAACATCTCTACGATAGGAGGCTAAGTTGACAGTCGATACAAACAATTATTATGGCAATATTTCTATTTCCGATAGTTCTATTAGGACTGTCGCAGGTTATGCTGCCCTTGATTGTTATGGGGTTGTCGATTTAGTTTCAAAATCTATTGCAGATAGCGCGAGAGAATTATTTAAAAAAGATCCTTATTCAAAAGGTATTAAGATAAATCATATAGACAACAGAATTTATATTGATGTTTACTGTATTTTAAAATACGGTGTTTCTATTAGTGCAGTTGCTGAGTCTTTGCGTAAAGCAGTTAAGTATAGCGTTGAATATTTCACCGGTATGCTTGTTGATGCTGTCAATGTTCATGTTGTCGGTGTGAGAGTTTAGGAGCAAATATAATTATGATAAAGACTATAAACGGGGCAACCTTCCGTAAGATGATTGTGGCTGGTGCTGGCCTTCTTGAACAAAATAAAAAATATGTGGACTCTTTAAATGTATTCCCTGTGCCTGATGGTGATACTGGGACTAATATGTTTCTTACAATGAAATCAGCAGTTAATGAAGTCTCTCAGTGTATAAATAATAATATTGATTCTTTAAGCCATGCCTTTGCTAAAGGGGCACTTAAAGGTGCACGTGGTAATAGTGGTGTTATAACATCTCAAATCTTTAAAGGTTTTTGTTCAGAAACTGCTAAATATTCTGAAATCACTACAAAAGTTTTTGCAAAGGCTATGCAAGAAGGTGCAAATATTGCATATAAAGCAGTTACAAAACCAAAGGAAGGCACTATCCTTACAGTTATCAGAGTAATGGCTGAAAATGCAGTCAATGTGGCTAAAAAATGTGATGATTTTGAAGTCTTCTTGAAAAAAGTTCTAGAAACTGGTGAAGAAATTTTGAAACAAACTCCTGAAATGCTTCCAGTTCTCAAAAAAGCCGGTGTAGTTGATGCTGGTGGAAGAGGTATTATAGTTATATTTACAGGTTTTTATAAACTTATAATAGGTGAAGAAGATTTTGAATTTCAATTTGAAGATGAGAAAAAACCTCAAACTGTTGATGATGTAATTGCTGACATTAATGCACTTGAAGAAATTCAATTCGGTTATTGCACTGAATATATGATTATACACATGAAGAAAAAAACAACTGAAGCAGATATTGATAAATTGCGAGAGAAACTTTGTGAAATAGGTGATTCTGTTATTTGTATTGGCGATTTAAACCTTGTAAAAGTTCATGTTCATTCAAATGAACCTAATAAAGCACTTGAGTATGCTTTGGAACTTGGTGAACTTTATAATTTAAAGATTGAGAATATGCGTGAACAAAACAGAGAAATTAAGAAAAAAGCAGTTGCTGTCGAAGAAACCAAAGAACTTGGAATGATTGCAGTTGCACCTGGTGAAGGCTTATCAGCAATATATAAAGATTTAGGGGTTGATGAAATTATTGTTGGAGGACAAACAATGAACCCTTCTGCTGCAGATATTGCTGCAGCAGCAGACAAAGTTCCTGCTAGAAATGTTTTTGTATTTCCTAATAACAAAAATATTGTTCTTGCTGCTCAACAAGCAAATGACCTTACAAATAAAAATCTTATAATAATTCCAACACGTTCAATTCCTGAAGGCATTAGTGCTGCAATTTCGTTTAATCCTGATGGATCTGTTGAAGAGAATACTGAAGCAATGAATGATGCAATTAAAGGAGTAAAATCAGGTTCTGTTACTTATGTTGTTAGAGATACACATGTTGATGGTTTTGACCTTTCTGTTGGTGAAATTATCGGACTTGATGATAAGGCAATTCTTGCAAAAGGTAAACTTGTTTCAGAAACAACAGAGGCTTTAGTTGAAAGAATGATGTCTGAAGAAATTATGAATATTACATTATTTTATGGTGAAGATATAAGAGAAGAAGAAGCAAATGCTCTTGCTGAAAAATTGGCAGAAAAATATCCAGATTGTGAAGTTACTGCTGCTTTCGGAGGGCAACCTGTTTATTATTATCTTGTAAGTCTTGAGTGATAATAATGAATTATTTTACTAAAGAAAAAAGGTTATGTAATTATTTTTACATAACCTTTTCTTTTGTGTTTTTACAATTTTATCTTTTGTAAAAACCTTCCTCGAGCAAATATATAATTATCAATATCTAGAATTTAATTCAATAATTATTTCTTCTATAGAACATTTCATGAATTTTGCAATTTTTTTTTATTTCATCTTCTTTGATTTTATCAATTTTATTTTTTAATATATTTTTAAAAGATATTATATCTATTTTGCAAATTTTAGAAAAAGAAGAAACTGAAAGGTTGTTTTGTTCCATAAATTTTTGGATATATCTTGAATCTATTAGGACTCCTTCCATTAATTCTCCTTTGTTTAATGATATTGATATGTTATATTATGTCACACAATATCGGATAATGCAAATAAAATACTCACATTTGAGTAAAATATTTTTTATAACATAATGAGGTTTTAATGGATATTGGTGGAATAATAAAACATTGGAGACTTGAATTTAAACTTTCACAAAGTGCATTTGCTAAACTTTGTGGTTCTTCTCAACAAACAATATCTAGAAGGGAGAATAACTTACATACTCCTTCAATAGTAGATTGTATCAAAATGGCGAAAGCATTAAATTTGACATTAGATGAAACGTTTGAAGATTTATTTATATAATAAAATTTTTTTAATCAAATATAATCTTGTAAATTTTAATAATACATTTTTCTAGTTGTTTAATAATATTTTTTATGATATAACATAATTTATGAGATTAGATAAATACATTGTAGAGAAGTATCATATTTCCAGAGAAAAATCACAAGCAATTATTAGAAATAATAATGTTTTTGTTAATGAAAAAATTTGTAATAAATCATCTAAAGAAGTTGGAAAAGATGATAAAATTGATGTAAATTTTCCTAAAGACTATGTATCTCGTGGGGCATATAAGTTGTTAGGGGCAATAGATACCTTTTCTTTAAAATTTGATGAAAAGGTTGTTTTAGATTTAGGGGCATCAACTGGGGGATTTACGCAGGTTGCCCTGGAATATGGAGCAAAAAAGGTATATGCCGTTGATATTGGTGCAAATGAACTTGCTGATACTTTGAAAAAAGATTTAAGAGTTGTAAATATGCCTAACACAGATGTAAGAAATCTTAATAAAGACCTAATAAAAGATAGTCAAATAATTATTGGTGATTTATCCTTTATTTCTCTAACAAAAATTCTTCCTATTATTAAACAATTTTTTAGTGAAAATTTAGAAATGATGTTTCTATTTAAACCTCAGTTTGAATGTGGTAAAGAAATTGCAAAAAAATATAAAGGTGTTATAAAAAACGAAGCAATTCATATAGAAATACTTAAAAATTTTCTTGAATTTATTAATCATTTAGGATATTATATTAGTGATTTGACATTTTCTCCAATTACTGGTGGAGATGGAAATATTGAGTATCTTATTTATATTAATGGGAAATATAAAAAAAATGTTAATATTCAAAAAGTTGTCAAAGAAGCATTTATGGAGTTGAAAAAGCAAAAATGATTGATAATGGGATTTTAAAAACACAATCAATAGGTGTAAATGATATTGAATATTTAGGTTTAATTATTTCTAAAGAAGGGATTGAAAAAATACAAGAGTTTTTAGATTTTAATAATATTTCTTTAATAGCGACATTGCAACCTAATTTACACATGACTTGTCATTATTTTAGAGGAAAGGGAAATGTTGATAAAAATCTTTTACCAAAAAATGATTTTTTAGGTAAAGAATTAAAAATTCACATTAATGGGTATGGTGAATTGAAAAATGAACAAGGTGTTATTTTAAACCAAGGACTTCTTGTTGATAGAAAATCTCTTGAAGATATTATAATTGAAGATAAAAGACTTACTGATTTTATAAGTATTGAAAAACCTCATATTACCATTTCTGTAAATAAACAAAAAGTTGACGGAAAGCCTATTGCAAAAGCACAAGATACTTATAGATGTGCTTTTAAATCTGAAATTGAAAATAGAAATATAGATTTCATGTTGACTTGCAAACTTGCAGTTGTGCGTTTCGGTAAGGTTTTTGAAAATATTGATTATGGAGAGCAAGAAAAAATATAGAAAATAAAATAAAAGGCTTAAATAGCCTTTTATTTGTTTTTTTCAAAAATATTTTATACTCTTGGCCCTGTTACAGCAGTTGGATATAATGGAAGGTCATTAAGTCCAGGACAAGCAGTGCAATTTTGACAGGCTTGACAAGGTGGAATAACTGGATAACCATAAGATGGAACGAGAATATCTACTACAGCAGTTACTTTTATGATTATTTGAAGACAACCTGTTACTGTAAATGTATTTTCTGATGTATAACTTCCTATTGAACTTGAAAATAATGCTGTTGCTTTGATATCAATAGGTGTTACTGAAGGTTGTGGAACAAATAATACAGTGCTTTTATTTACTGTTATACTTGATGTTCCTGTTCCAACTACTCCATTTGCATCTCTATAAGTTACTGTTAAAGGAATTGTGATTGTCATGCTGACATTTGCATAGTTAGGTGTTTGGTCGATTCTGTCTATAACAATATCACTTACTACAACATCTGAACCTATTTGATTTTGTGCTGAAATGAAAGTTAATGGAAGTGCAGGTGATGCAGGATTGAATGATGTTACAGGTAAAACGATTCCAGTTTCTGTATCTTGTGATACGCAGGCATCAAAAACTTTAGTAGTTTCGATTAAAACCTTTTCACAAATTCCATTCATAGGATTTCCTGTCATTGGACCAGGACGGAATGGATTTGTATTATTGATATAAAATGACATTTTAAACCTCCTGATTTTACTTTTAATTTTTGATGTAAAACCACTATTGTAATATATGTTAATATTAAAAAATGTGTGATTTTATAAAAAGTTTTGTAAGTTATTTTTTATCTTTTTTTATATAATAAATTATTAAAGACGTGAAACCTTAACTATGTGATTACACGCAAGGGCGTGTTGATTGCCGTTCGGCAATCTAAAATTTGACAGGTGTCAAATTTTTATCACATAGTTTTAATTATAAGGATTATAAAATATTTAATATAAATGATAATTATAATTTAAAAAACTATAATGTTGCAATTTATTTTTAAATTTGTTATAATCTAACAGTTTAAAAAATATAGGAGAATTATATGATTTTAGATAATGTTAAAGAAAGATTAAATGCAGTAAGTGAAGAATTAAAATTTATAAAGGAGTGTCTTTGACCCTGAAAATTGTGAAAAAGAACTTGGGAAGTTAAAAGATGAACAATTAAAAGAAGATTTTTATCTTGATCAAAAGAAGGTTTTAGAGGTTGGGAAAAAGATAAAACATTATGAAGGTAAAATAGAATTAATTAAAGACCTTCAAAATTGTTTTAATGATTGTCAGGCTTATGTTGAATTGAGTGAAGAAACTCATGATTCTTCACTTGATAATGAAATAGAGGAAAGTTTACATTTGTTAGAAAGCAAAGTAGAAAAGGCAAAAATACAAACATTATTGTCTGGTAAGTATGATTCTTATGATGCTATAATGACTTTACATTCAGGTGCAGGTGGAACAGAGGCACAAGATTGGACTGAAATGCTTTTTAGAATGTATAAGATATATGCAGAAAAATCTGATTTTAAATTAAAAATTTTAGATGTTATCAATGGTGATGAAGCAGGGCTTAAATCTATTACATTTGAAATTGATGGTGAAAATGCTTATGGCTTTTTAAAAGCAGAAAAGGGTGTTCATAGACTTGTCCGAATTTCTCCTTTTGATGCAAATGCAAGGAGGCATACATCTTTTGCAAGTGTTGAAGTTATGCCTAAATTGGAAGAAAAGCCTAATATAGAAATTAGACCCGAAGATTTGAAAATAGATACCTATCGTTCTTCTGGTGCAGGTGGACAGAATGTAAATAAGACAGAAAGTGCAGTTAGAATTACTCATATTCCTACCGGTATAGTAGTTTCATGTCAAATTGAGCGTTCGCAAGTGCAAAATAAAGAAACGGCAATGCAAATGTTATATTCAAAACTTGCAGAAAAGGAAGAACAAGAAGAACTTGAAAAACTTGCTTCAATTAGGGGAGAGATTAAGAAAATAGAATGGGGAAGTCAAATAAGAAGTTATGTTTTTTGTCCATATACTCTCGTTAAAGATCATAGAACAGGATATGAAGATAGTAATATTCAATCAGTTATGGACGGAAATATTCAAGAGTTTATAAATGAATATTTAAAGAAGATTTAATTTTTAATAAATTAATAAAAAAATGCTAAAAAATTAGCATTTTTTTATTAAAATTAGTTAATTATCGTATTTTTAAAATTAAAAAGCATATTTAAATTAATTCCCATATTATTTTTTATTAATATTTTAATAAATTCTTTTGTAATTTTGGTTAAATTATTTTCATTAATATAAAAACCAAAATCTTGTGTATCATTAATTATAATATCATTGAGTGCTGTTTTAAGAATTTTAGTTTTTATTAAATCTTCGACCAAATATAATGGTGCAAGCATTAATCCAAGCCCAGATTTACATAATTCAATTGCTATATTATATCCACTTGCTATTATAGTATTTTTAAATTGTAAATTATTCTTTTTAATAAAATAATCAAATATTTGTCTAGAATATGTTCCTTCAGACATTAAAATAACTTTATCTTGTCTAGAATCATCATTTTTAGTTACGATGACATATTTTTCGCTACATAAATGTTTAAATGTTAAAGATTTTATTTCAGGATTTTTTTGAGAGATTAAAATATCCAAGTCGCCTTTTTCAAGTTTGTTAATTGAAATCTTTTGAACATTATCTTCTAATTTAATATTTATGTTTGGAAACAAAGAATTAAATTCGATTATTGATTTTATTAGTATTTTTTTTGCGATGTTTGAACCACATGAGATTGATATTTGTCCTGATAAAAGTTCTTCTTCATTTTTTGCAATATTTTCGACATTTTCAAAAGATTTAATGCATTTTCAACTTGATTAAATATTTTTTGTCCAATGGGGGTTAATATAACTCCTTTAGAATGTCGTAAAAATAGTTTAGCGTTTAAGGTTTCTTCTAGTTTTTTTATTGTTTGAGTGATTGCTGGTTGTGATATAAATAAAACATTAGATGCTTTAGTTATGTTTTTATATTTAGCAACCTCATAGAAAATTTTATAATAATCTAGATTAATTTTTATATTCATTTTTAACTCCTTATTTAAAACGATTTTAAGCATTTTTTATGATGACGTTTAGCAATAATTTAAAGTTATGGCAATCATAAATTATATATATTTTACTTATATCATATTTTGAACTATAATACAAATAAAAGGAGTGAAAAATGATAGATAAAGAAAAAATTGATTTTGCTTTTGTTTATGCAACAGAAAAGCATTCGAAACAATTTAGAAAACAAACAAAGATTCCATATATTGTTCATATATATGAAGTTTATCAATATTTAAGAGAAGAAGGGGCAGATCAGACAACATTAATTGGTGGAATTTTGCATGATATAATTGAAGATACTGGGACGACTGCAGAAGAGATAACAAATAATTTTGGTGATGAAATCGCCAAGATTGTTGAAAGTGAATCTGAAGATAAAAGATTGCCTTATCTTGAGAGAAAAACATTACATATGCAAAGATTGTCTAAATGTGATGAAAGAACAAAATTAATAAATTGTGCTGATAAACTTTCAAATTTAAGAAGTATATATTTAGATCTATGTTATTTTAAAGATGATGTTTGGAATAAATTTAATGGTTCAAAAGATGAAATCAAGAAGTATTATGAAATGGCATTAGAAGCATTAAAATCAATAAGTGATAGAGAAATTTATAAGAAATTAAAAAAATATTATGATTTAACATTTTAAATTATAAGTGCTTAATTTACTACAATTTTTATCATTTTTTTAATAGTTGTTGCTTTATATTTATAGATTTGATATAATATAACCATGAATTATCTAGAAAGAATGAAAGAAAAATTTGAAAAATTAAGGACAAAAAAAAATGTTTTTATTTTATCCATCGAATCATCTTGTGATGAAACAAGCATTGCTGTAGTAAAAAATGGTCGTGAAGTATTATCAAATATAATTGCTTCACAAATTGAAATACATAGAAGATTTGGTGGGGTTGTTCCTGAAGTTGCTTCAAGAAATCATATTACTGCAATTGACAATATTTTTAAAGAAGCACTTAAAGAAGCAGATGTTAAAAAAGAAGAACTTGATGCGATTGCAGTTACTTTCGGTGCAGGTCTTATAGGAGCACTTCTTGTAGGAGTAAACTTTGCAAAAGGACTTGCTTATTCATTAGATATTCCACTTATTGCAGTAAGTCATGTTTATGGCCACATAGCAGCAAACTATATTTCATATAAAGAACTTGAGCCTCCTTTTGTTTGCCTTATGGTTAGTGGTGGACATACTGCACTTTTAAGAGTTGAAGATTATAACAAAATAAAACTTTTAGGGACAACTGTTGATGATGCAGTAGGAGAGGCATTTGATAAAGTTGCAAGAGTTTTAGGATTGCCTTATCCAGGTGGACCCGAAATTGATAAACTTGCTAAAACAGGAAGTGATAACTATAAGTTTGTTGTTTCAAATAGTTTAAAAAATACACTTAACTTTTCTTTTAGTGGGGTAAAAACAGAGGTTGTCAATTTAGTCCATAATGCATCTCAAAAAGGACAGGAAATAAATAAAGCAGATCTTGCGTGCTCTTTTCAAGAATGTGTAACAGATGATCTTGCATATAAGGCTATAAAGGCATGCAAAGGAGAAAATATTAAAAAATTAGTAGTTGCAGGTGGTGTTGGGGCAAACTCACGCTTAAAAGAAAAATTGGGACTTGCATGTAACGAAAATAATATTGAATTTTATAGTCCGATCCTTAAGTATTGCACAGATAATGGGGCAATGATAGGTTCAATGGCGTATTATCTTATGAAAGATGGAATTGGACTTGCTAAACTTGATTTAACAGCAAAACCAAATGTAGATTTATAATAAAATTGAATTGATTTTTTTAAGTTTATATTATATTTATGTGAATTTGGAGGAAAAAATGGAATTATTAGCACCAGCAGGAAATTTTGATAAACTTGTTACTGCAGTTCATTTCGGAGCAGATGCAGTTTATTTTGCTGGTAAAAAATTGGGATTAAGAGCCTTTGCAGGCAATTTTGATGAAAATGAAATTTATAAGGCAATGGATTATCTTCATCAGAGAGGTAAAAAAGGTTATATAACCTTAAATATAGTTGCTAATGATGAAGATTTTGATGGTATTGATGAATATTTAAAATTGCTAGTTGATGCAAAGGTTGATGGTGTAATTGTTTCTGATATTGGAATGATTTCTTATATAAGAACAAATTATCCATCTCTTAATGTTCATGTTTCAACTCAAGCAAATGTAAACAATTCTTATGCTGCAGATGTTTATTCAAAAATGGGAGCAACTCGAATAGTCCTTGCGAGAGAGTTAAATCTTAATCAAATAAAAGAAATGCATAAAAGACTTGGTGATAAAATAGAACTTGAAGCATTTGTTCATGGTGCAATGTGTATTTCTTATTCTGGAAGATGTTTACTTTCAAATTATTTAACAGGCAGAGATAGTAATAAAGGGGCATGTGTTCAAGCATGTCGATGGAAATATTATATAAGAGAAGAAAACAGGACTGATGAAATGCCAATAGAAGAAGATGAAAGGGGGACATATATTTTAAATTCAAAAGATATGTGTTTGATTGACCATTTAAAAGAGTTGGAAGAGGCTGGTATTGCAAGTTTAAAGATTGAAGGTAGAATGAAGTCGGATTATTATGTTGCTTCAGTAGTTAATGCATATCGTCGTGCTTTAGACGGCTTCTCTGATTATAAAATTCTTCATGATGAACTTGAAAAAACAAGTCATAGACGTTATACAACTGGCTTCTATTTTGGCGCTGATGATAAAGAATATCTTGAAGATTCTATGCCAGTGCAAACCTATGTTTTTATTGCTGTTGCTAAGGAAAATGCTAAAGATGGAAAAGTCAAAGTAGAGATGAGAAATAGATTTAAAGTTGGCGATGAACTTGAAATTTTAAGTAGTGATAATAATTTCTTAAAAACTATTAAGATTGAATATATTAAAAATTCACTTGGAGAATTTATTGATGATGCAAAAAGAGTTCAAGAAATAGTAGAGATTAATTGCCCTTACGATTTAAAAGAAGGGGATATTTTAAGGGTGGAGAAAAAATAGGAAAGTATTTACTTTTCTATTTCTTTAATAAATCGCATAATTATCAAAAAAAAATTAAAAGATGTCATTATACTTGACTGGGGGGGGGATATACTGAAAAAAATAATTAGGGGGAAATTATGAAAACAAAGAATAATAAAATAATATTATTTATAATAATTTCGACTTTATTATTAATGATAAGTGGATCTTTAATTTTGGTAAATAGTTCTATAGCACCTACATTTGCTGGAAATATGTATTTAAGTGCTGAAGTTGCTGAAGGAAAAGGGACATTTTCTGTTTATTATCATGATGGTGATTATAGTGAAAATAATACTTTGACAGCAACTGAAGATAGTGGTGCACAAGTTGATAAAGATGTTGACCCTGGTGCAAGTGCAGACACTGTTTATGTAACATGCACAGCAACACCAGCAACAGGTTATCATTTGAATTATATTTATGTTGAGGGAAAAACAGATTCAACAACGACAAATCCTTATGAGTTTTCTGATTATATAAAACATTGGTTTGATACAACAACAAAACATAGAGTTTGCAAAGCATATTTTACTATAAATAATTATCAAGTAAGTTTTGATGGTAATGGAAATACAAGTGGAAGTATGTCAAATCAAAGTTTTACCTATGATCAAGCACAAAATTTGACAGCAAATGGATATTCCAAAATAGGATATAGTTTTGCAGGGTGGTCAACTTCAGCAAATGGAAGTGTGGAATATAGTAATAGTCAATCAGTATCAAACTTGACATCAACAAATAATGGAACAGTAACTCTTTATGCCGTCTGGACAGCGAATACATATACAATAACTTTAAGTAAACAAAATGGAAGTGGAGGAAGCAGTTCAGTAACAGCGACATATGATAGTGCAATGCCTGAAATAACTCCACCAGAAAGGACAGGATATAGTTTTCAAGGAT
>USSZ01000028.1 GCA_900557645.1 uncultured Eubacteriales bacterium | reverse complement strand
CCGCCGTTAAGAATGCTTATAAAACTGGTCGTGGTGGTATTATTGTTCGTGGAAAAGCAGAAATTGAAGAAACGGCAAGTGGAAGAGCAAGAATAATCATCACAGAACTTCCTTATCAAGTAAATAAAGCACAACTTATTGTTCAAATTGCAGACCTTGTCAAAAACAAGCGTATTGATGGAATTAGTGATATTAAAGAAGAATCTGATCGTCAAGGAATGAGAATTGTTATTGATATTAAAAAAGATTTTAATGCACAAGTCGTTCTTAATTCTCTTTATAAACAAACACAACTTCAAAAAAGCAGTGGCATAATCTTTCTTGCTCTTGTAAATAACCAGCCAAGGATTTTAAACTTAAAAGAAATGCTTTATTACTATCTTGAACACCAAAAAGAGGTTCTTACTAGAAAAACACAATATGATCTTGATAAAGCAAAAGAAAGAGAGCATATCGTAAAAGGACTTGTTATTGCCCTTGCAAATATTGATGAAGTCATTAGAATTATAAAATCATCTGATGACAGACAAGATGCTTCTGTTAAACTGACTCAAAATTTTGAACTTGATGAAATTCAAGCAAATGCTATTCTTGAAATGAAACTTTCTAAACTCACTTCTCTTGAAGTTGAAAAACTTAATGAAGAACTTCGAGAACTTGATGCTTTAATTATCGACCTTGAAGATATTTTAGCAACCCCTGCTAGAGTTATGAAAATTCTACGAGATAATTTTGAAGAAATTAAAAAATCTTATGGTGATTCAAGAAAAACAGAAATCAGTCTTGAGGCTGGTGGCATTGATATTGCCGACCTTATTGAAAAAGAAGATGTTGTTATTTCTATGACTCATCAAGGTTATATTAAAAGAATGTCAACAAGTGAATACAAAGCACAAAATCGTGGTGGAATTGGAGTTACTGCCCACAAGACAAAAGAAGAAGATTATATTGAAAGAATGTTTGTAACTTGCACTCATGATGACCTTTTATTCTTTACAAATAAAGGAAAAGTATATTGTATAAAAGCGTATGAAGTTCCTGAAGCACAAAGAATGGCAAAAGGACGTGCTATAATCAATCTTTTAATGCTTAATGAAGGTGAAAAAGTAACAACAATTATTCCTAGAAAAGATGATGCAACTGGAAACCTTATTATGGTAACAAAAAATGGTCTTATCAAAAAAACAAATTTAAAAGAATTTGAATCTATAAGAAAAGTTGGTAAAATCGCAATTCATCTTCTTGAAAATGATGAACTTATTGGTGTTGAAGTATCAAATGGAGATGATGATATTTTAGTTGCTTCTCATCTTGGAAAAGCAATTCGATTTAATGAAAAAGATGTGCGTAGTATGGGACGTGATAGTCAAGGTGTGCGTAGTATGAAACTTTCCAGCGAAGATTATATCGTTGATATGGCTGTAATTAAACCGGGTTCACAGATAATCACAATTTCTGAAAAAGGATATGGAAAACGTTCAAACGTAGATGAATATAGACTTCAAAACCGTGGTGGTATGGGTGTAAAAGCAGGTGTCTTTAATGAAAAAACAGGTCCTCTTGCGGCTTTGAGACAATCAATCGAAGAAGATGACATTATGCTTATTGCAAATAATGGGGTTATTATTAGAACTCCTGTAGAACAAATCAGTTCGCTTTCAAGAGTAAGTCAAGGTGTTAGAGTTATGCGATTAAAAGACGATAATATTATCGTTGGAGTTGCTCTCGTGAAAAAAGAAGAAGAAAGTGATGAAAATACGGAAGATGATAAACCTATTATTAGCAACGATAATTTGACAACAAATGACTTGACACAAACAGAAGAAAGTGCTATCCTTAACAATCAGAATAACACTTTAGAAATAGATGTTAATAACAATGATGAAGAATAAGTTTAACAACTTATTTCTCACAAAATTTTTTTAGAATCATTACACTATTCTTTGCTTTTTATTCTTTTTCACAAATTTTAAATTTGTTAAAGAATTTATGTAATGAAAAATTATTATTTTAAAATTAAAAGACATCATTTCTACAAAGAGGGAGATCAAAATTGGATATTAAAGAAAAAGAATATTTAGCAAAAACACTTAAAGTTTTAAACAAAAAAATTGAAGAAAACGACAACAAAACACAAGAGATGACAAAGCAGTTAAATGGTGGAATAAAGCAAATATCTGAAGACTATTCCGACCTTTCTCGTGGTGGAGATTTATCTGATGCATATAGTTCTCTTGCAGAAGTTGAATCTCTTGAACATGAAATCTATAGAGAAAATAAAAGACTTCATATTCAAAAAAACTCACCCTATTTCGCACGCATCGACTTTGCTCCAAATGGTAAAAAAACAGTTCAAAAAGTTTATATCGGTATTGGTAACATTATAGATAATGAAAAACTTTATGTCGCTGACTGGCGTGCACCAATTTCATCATTATATTATGATTATAATCTTGGTGATGCATCCTTTTTCATCGGAAAAGATGAATTTAAAGGCAAACTTGAATTAAAACGCCAATATAAAATTGAAGATGGACAACTTTTGTCTTATTTTGATACAGACCTTACTATTAATGATGAAATTCTTCAAGATATCTTATCACATAATGTTTCAGTAAAAATGAAGCAAATAGTTTCTTCAATACAAAAAGAACAGAATACTATAGTAAGAAATGATAAAAACGAAAATATGCTTGTTCAAGGTGTTGCAGGAAGTGGAAAAACATCTATTGCCCTTCATAGAGCAGCATATCTTCTTTATAAGCATAGAAATTCCATTAAAAGTAGTGATATCTTAATAATATCACCAAATAATATATTTTCAAGTTATATTTCAGATGTTTTACCTCAACTTGGAGAAGATAATCTTGTTGAAACTACCTTTGCTCAAATTGCTAGGGCAGAACTTAAACGCCCTATTCAAACAAGAGAAAATATGCTTGATGAAATTGCAACAAATCCAAAACAAGAGGAATTAAATGAAATTTCATATAAATCATCTTATGAATATCTTGATGCTCTTTTAAGATTTTTAAAAGGACCTTTTATCGAAACTTTTTCACCAAAAACATTAAGTTATGTTATAAATGAAAATTTAGATGGCGAAAAAGAAACTATAACCTTTTCTGAAGAACAAACTAAAGAACTTTTCTTTAAAACATTTAAAGGATATGACCTTTACGAAAGAATCAATAAAATTGCTTGGCAATATGCAATGGTGTTTACAGAACAAAGACACTATACAAAAGAACAAAATCAAGGTTTAAAAGAAAGATTTAAAAAAATATTATATAAGTTTCTTCCTATCCGTGATATTGAAAAGGTTTATCAAATATTTATGGCTAGAGAAAACCTTAAGATTTCAAAAGATACAACTATAAAATATATGGATAAAGGAACTTATCTTACAATCAAACACTTTCTTTATGGCTTTGATCATGATTTCTCTGCAAAATATCTTATCATTGACGAAATGCAAGACTTTACCCCTGTTGACATATATATGTTTAAAAAATTATGGAATTGTCCTTGTATTGTTGTAGGTGATGTAAATCAATGTATAGAGAAAAATGTTTCAGATGAATATCTTGGAATTACTGCCGATTTTTTAGGTTGCAAACTTCTTGAACTTAAAAAAACGTATCGTTCAACAAAAGAAATTGCAAAATTTGCAAATGATATGATTGGAAAAACTGATGTGGAATTTGTTAATAGATCAGGTCAACCCCCTATGGTTTATCAAACAAACGATCAAATAACAAAAATCATTAATTTGATTGAAGAAGAATGTAAAAAGTTTGACCATATTGCTATTATTTGTAAATGTAATAAAGAAGCAAAAACTATTGCAACAAAATTAAAACAAAAAATAGATTGCACTTTAATGAATGAACCTGAAGACTATAATAATAGAATATTAATTACTACTTGTGCAACAGCAAAAGGTATAGAATTTGATGCAGTTATTATTCCAAATGCAGATATAATGAATTACAAAAACACTGTCGATAAAAATATTATCTATGTTTCAAGCACAAGAGCACTTCATAAACTATTTTTTGTTTGCGAAGATGCCCCTTCAGTATTTTTGAAAAATCTTTCTTTACAAAAAGTATAATTATAAATTTATTACCTCAAAAATATTAATTTATGCATAAAAAAACTTGTATTAATCAACATAAACATTCACAAAATTTATATTTAAAAACAATCTATTTTAAAATCTTATAAAAAACATATCAATATACCTTTAAAAATGCCACTTTTACGAAAAAATAATGTGGAAATGTGGATAACTTGCCTGTATAACCCTTTAAAAGTGCTAATATTCACTATTATGCATAAAAATAAGCACAAATGTATAATTATTTATTTGTGGAAATGTGGATAACTTTAAGTGGATAACTTATCCAAATTATTTCTAAATTAGTATAATTTTAAGGGTTTATAATAAAAAGATAACTTTTATTTGTAAGTTTCTTATGATTTATTATAAAGTTATAACAATATATAGTTTGATTTAACTCAAATAGTATTTATAGCAACTAAAACCACAAAGATTTCCCCCTTCTTAAGGTATATTATTAATAAAAGGAGACAATATGACAGCATCAAAACTAATAGTTCCACGAAAATTGTCAGGTTTTATGGAACTGCCACCCTACAAACAAATTGTTTTAGATGAAATGATTAACAAAATTCGTTCTGCCTATCAATCTTTGGGCTTTATGCCTCTTGATACTCCAGTGCTTGAATTAAGTGAAATTCTTCTTGCAAAGTCTGGTGGAAGCATTGATAAAGAAGTTTACAACTTTAAAAAAGGTGAAACTGATATTTGCATGAGATACGATTTAACTGTTCCCCTTGCACGTTACGTTGCAATGAACGCAGAACAAATTTCATTCCCTTTTAAACGTTATCAAATTGGCAAGGTTTATAGAGGTGAAAGGGCTCAAAAAGGAAGATTTAGAGAATTTATTCAATGTGATGCAGATATTGTTGGACTTGATAATCTATCTTTAGTCGCTGATGCTGAATGTCTTTTTTTGGTTGATAAAGTCTTTTCTAATTTAGATATTCAAATCGTAAACCATATTTCAAATCGTAATATACTTTTTGGTTTATGCGAAGGACTTGGATATAAAGAACAAACTGAAAATATACTAATAATACTTGATAAACTTCTGAAGATTGGTCAGGATAATGCTTTCAAAGAACTTGTTGAACTGGGTGTAAATGAAAATAATGCAAACACACTTATCAATCTTACGAAAACTTCAGGTAAATTTGACGATATAATTAATAAAATTGAAAATTTAAGTAACAATGAAATTTTTGTTAAAGGTATTAATGAATTAAAAGAAATTTCTTCATATCTAAAATCTTTTAAACTAGATGAAAGCAAATATATTTTAGATATTGGGATTATAAGAGGTCAAAATTATTATACAGGAACAGTTTTTGAAGCAATTATTCCTTCACACCCTGAATTTGGCACAGTTTGTGGTGGTGGAAGATATGATAATTTGGCAGGATATTATACAGAAAAAAAATTGCCAGGAGTTGGACTTAGTATCGGACTGACAAGACTTTTTGACTTACTTGACCAAAATAATATGTTGCCAGATTTTAAACAAACTAACCTTAACCTTCAAATAATTCCATTAGGCGACACAATGATTGAATGTTTAAATCTTTTGTCTTTCTTTCAAAAAGATATAACTTGCGAAGTCAATTATGATAATCGCTCTTTTAAATCTAAAATGAAAGAAGCAAATAAAAAACAAATTCCTTTTATTTTAGTTGTTGGTGAAAATGAAGTAAACAGCAAAAAATACTCTCTCAAAAATATGACCACTGGCGAACAATTCAATTTATCAAAAGAAGAGTGTTTGAAAATAATAAAAGATAATATTCGTTAATTTTATTTTACATAAGTTTTCATAGGAGATACTATGGGCAACATCATTTATGGCGATATCATTGCTGAAAATATAAAAAATAATATAAAAACATTTATTGATAGTCAACTTAAAAAAGGTTATAGACAACCTCATCTTGTCGTAATTCTAGTTGGCAACAATATTGCAAGCAAAACTTATGTCAATGGTAAAAATAAAGATTGTATGCAAGTAGGAATTAAAAACACAACTTTAATTTATGACAATATTACAGAAGAATCATTAATTAACAAAATTCATCAATTAAATATCGATGATTCAGTTGATGGAATTCTCGTGCAACTTCCCCTTCCATCTTATATAAATAAAGATAATATTATAAAAGAAATAAATCCTGATAAAGATGTTGATGGTTTTACACCTATAAACGTAGGAAAAATGTATTTAGGATATGAAACATTTATTTCATGCACCCCTAAAGGTATAATAAAAATTTTGAATACTATAGGTCTTAATGATTTGTCTGGCAAACATGCTGTTGTCATTGGAAGAAGCAACATTGTAGGAAAACCTATTGCACAACTTCTTTTAAATAAAAATGCAACGATAACATTATGCCACTCAAAAACATCAAATATTAAAGAAATAACAAAACAGGCAGATATAATTATTTCAGCAATGGGACAAGCAAAACTTATTAAGAAAGATTGGATAAAAACAAATGCAATAATTATAGATGTAGGTATTAACCATGATGAAAATGGAAAAATTTGTGGTGATGTTGATTTAGAAAACGTTATCAATAAAGTATCCTACATTACTCCTGTCCCAAAAGGTGTTGGTCTTCTTACACGAGCAATGCTTCTTGAAAATACTATTCAAGCATATATAAAAAATAATAATACTAATAATTAATTTATCAAAAAAAATAAAAACTATGAACTAACATAGTTTTTATTTTTTCTTTAGTATATAAAAGTTTTTAAATTTATAAAATAACATTCAAATTTAATTGTGCATCATATTTAGTAATCAATATAGTAAGTATCATTACTAAAATAAATAAAATAAAAAATAAAAATGTAATTTTTTTTATTAACGAAAATAACTGTATTCCATGATTTGAGTTATCCATTTAAAAACTCCTTTTCATTAGTATTTTAAACAATATCTATTTTACCCCCCCCCATTTTTTGTCAAGTAATTTTAACATATTTTTGAATTTTTCTATAAAATCTATATTTTTTCATCAAAAATCCATATATTTAATTACGTAAATTCTTCAACTAAATTTAAAAACATGGAAAATTTAATTAAAATCAATAAAAATATTGTGATTTTATCCATAAAAATATATACTAATAGTATGAATAATCGAATAAAAGAAAAATTAAAACTTTTGACCACCAAACCAGGTGTTTATGTAATGCGAGATAAAGATGGCAATGTTATTTATGTGGGAAAAGCAAAAAACTTAAAAAATAGAGTTAGCCAATATTTTCGAAATTCTCCAAAGCCAAGTAAAGTTCAAGCAATGGTCGATAATGTAGATATTTTTGATTATTTTATCACCATGTCTGAAATGGATGCTTTAGCACTTGAAAGTAATCTTATAAAAAAATATCAACCATTTTATAATATTCTTCTTAAAGATGGCAAACAATTCCCTTATATTAAAATTGATATGAAAGAACCTTTTCCAAAACTAGAAATTGTAAGAAAAGTTAAAAAAGATGGTTGTAAATATTTTGGACCTTATTTCGCTGGAATAGATGTAAGAGAAATTGTGAAAACAATAAATGCGGCATTCAAAATCAGAACTTGCAATCTTAAAATAACTGACAATTCTATTGCTAAAAGAGAATGTTTAAATTATTCTTTAGGGTTATGCTCTGCCCCTTGCACTAAAAAAATCACACAAGAAGAATACAAAAAAGAAATTGACCGAGTAATAAATTTTTTAAATGGAAATGATGAAGAAATTGAAGAAATATTGAATAAAAAAATGCAACTAGCCGCCGAAAATGAAAATTTTGAAAATGCAATTCTTCTTCGAGATCGACTTAAAATGATTGCAAAACTTAAACAAAGAGTAGTTGCAAATCTTCCAAAAGATGTAAGTAAAGATGTTTTTGCTTATTATACTGATGGCTTAAGTGGTGTTATTACTTATATGGTTGTCAGAGGTGGTAAAATTCTTGGTATAATTTCATATCCATGTTTAGATGCTGAACTTGAAGAAAGTCAAACTTTATTTAATTTTGTTATACAATATTATCAAAATCTTATGATTCCTAATGAAATTATTTTATCTCACGATATTGAAGATAAAGATTTAATGTTTGAATTTTTTAATAAAAAGGTGAACATAATAACAAATCCTCACGGAATTAATAAATCACTTCTTGAAATGGCAAAAGAAAACGCTAAAGAATATCTAGAAAAATATATTGAAAAAGAAAAAATCAAATATAATAATTCTATAGGAGCAATTAAAACACTTCAAGAAAAACTTCATTTAAAAGAATTACCTACTCGAATGGAATGTTATGATATTTCAAATATAAGTGGAACAAATAAGGTTTGTTCTATGGTTGTTTTTAAAAATGGAGAAGCAAGTAAAAAAGATTATCGTAAATTTAAAATCAAAACTGTAAAAGGTTCTAATGATTTTGCCTCACTTGAAGAAGCATTAACTAGAAGACTTAAAAGATATGTTGAACAAAATGGCGAAAGTTTTATAGAAAAACCAAACCTACTTGTTATTGATGGTGGAAAAGGTCAATTATCATCTTGTTATTCAATTTTAGAAAAATTTGGTCTTGAAAATCAAATTGAAATCATCGGGCTTGCAAAAAAACTTGAAGAAGTTTTTGTCCCTAATTCATCTAATCCTATAATTTTAAAACCTGCAAGTGTAGAATTAAGGCTGCTTCAAAGAATAAGAGATGAGGCACATAGATTTGCAATAACCTATCATAGGTATATCAGAACTAAAAAACAAACAAAATCAATTCTTGACGATATACCTGGAATAGGACCTAAAAAAAGAGATGCCCTATTAAAAGCATTTGGAACTAGTGAACAAATTTCAAAAACAAATATTGATTTACTTGAAACTGTCCCTGGAATAAATCCTGCCCTTGCAAATAAAATATATAACTATTTTAAAGAGCACCCTATTGTAAATGAACCTGAAGAATAATTTTTTCAAATAATAATTATAAAATTCTTAAAAATAAAAAGGACATTAAAAATTAAATAATGTCCTTTTTTTTTCATTATTATTTACTTTCTTTTTTAAATTTTTCTTCAAAAATTTGATTTGCTTCCTTTTTTAATTTATTTGCGATTTCCTTATCTGACAAACCACTATTAATAAGTTCTAAATAACTTGTTGCTTTCTTTATAATAATAGTATTCTTCTTTCTATAATAATACATATTGTATATGGTTAAATTTTTACCTGTTTTCTTATAATATAACTTTGCAAGAACTAAAAATCCAGCAAAATATTCTGTTAAAATATCATGATATCCATCAGATGAATTTTCAGGGAAAATCATTATACTCTTATTATTGTCAAGTTCTATAAAACTTCTTTTAATAGTCTTAAACAATCTTGCATCAGGATATGTCGGTAAAATGTCTATCCCCTTATAAAATCCGTGAATAAATGGAAGAACTATTGTTGCAACTATTTTTGAAAGCCACTTTGGCAGGTGTTTTTTGTTAGGATAATAAATTTTACTCAAATATTTCCATTGCGAACGATAACCTTCACACATTTCGTATGTTCCCCAAAAACGTGTTTCTTTAGGAAAATATAATTCATAAATAAGAGGTCCACTAGCAGCACTATGATTGCTTAAATAAATTGCACCATCTTCTAAAATCTCATTTTCATTAATAATTTTTGGTTTATGTCTAAATATCTTTAAAATACTTTTTACAAATGTAAAAAAAGGCTTTCTTTTATTTGCCAAAATAATCACCACCTATAAATATTATAATTTTATATTACACAAAATCATTATTTTTGTCAAAAAAATGTTTAATTATTAAAATTCGAAACAATTAAAAAATTTATTTCATCTAATAAAAAAAAAGAAGAAAAAATCTTCTTTTTTGCTAAAATTTAATTAATTGTTTTATTAACCCAATTTGTAAAATCTGCTGTTGTTACAGGAAATACTTGTGCTCCCCATGATATTGCTGATGGCAATAATCTATTGAATACCTTGCCCCAGCCTGTTAAGTCTTCTGTCCCTACTTTGCTTCTTGTTCCGTTATTTTCTACTAGGTTTGTTGATAATGTTGTTGAACCTGTATATAGTCCATTTGTGCTTGTCCCACCACTTGTTGTTACATATACTAGGTTATATTTTATACTTGTTCCACTTGTTGCTACTCCTGTTATTGCCCCATAGTTTCCACTTGCATAAATTTTACTACTCTCTATTATATTTGAACTTATTTCTGTTGTTCCTGATATATTACTTGCTATCAACCCTACATTATCTTTCCCATAGACTGTTGCGTTCTTTAAATAAATCCCAGATATTTTTACATTCCCTTCTGTATATCCAAATAATCCTAAATTTGATTGTATCCTACTTCCACCTGCATTTGTTATCTCAGGTATATTCATATTATTTATTTCATTCCCCTGGCCATTATAATTACCTTTAAACTTATTTGTGCTTGTCCCTATTGGATACCAATAATATTTACTTAAGTCTATCGCTACAGTTTGTTTATAAAATGATGATTTATAATTTTTTATAATATATGCTAATTTCTCTGCACTATCTATTATATATGGTGATGATTCTGTTCCATCTCCTTTTGTTGGTGTAGTTCCATGGTTTGCCCATGTGTCTAACCATACTGCGTATAATGTAACCGTTCCTTTATCTGTTGCTGTCAAATTTGTTACGCTTGCTTCGTCTTTATATATATTACTTGTTGGTATTGTGCTTTGCACCCCTAGTTTCGTCTTTGACCAACCTACAAAGTAATATCCTTGTCTTGTATATGTATTTGTTGTTAAATTGCTTGCTTTATCATACGTCATACTCTGGTTACTCATGCTTCCACTTCCACCATTTTTGTCAAATACTATACTATATGTATTCGCTGTCCATTTTGCATACAATGTGTCGGCTGATGCTATGTATGTCTTGCTTCCGGTTATTGAGCCTGATGCATTTATTATCTGTGTTCCTGCTCCATTCTCATCTGTATAATATCCTCCAAATGTATATCCTGTCCGTGTTGGTTTTGTTATACTCGTTATCGTTATTGTTCCATTTCTATCTGAACACCATGCTGTATTGTATTTTAAGTATATCTCGTCTGTTCCTCCACTCCCACTCTGTTTATCTAATGTTATCTTATATATATTTGGTGTCCAATGAGCATAGATTGTTGCTCCACTTGTGCTATTCATTGCTGTTGTCGTATATACTCTGTTTCCTCCACTTCCTGACGTCCACCAATTATCAAATGTATATCCTATCCTTGTTGGAGTTGGTAATATCCCATATTGGCTATTATATTTTACTGTCTTTGTTGATGTTGTCCCTGTTCCACTCCATCCACTGGTTGATGGTATACTTCCTCCATTCGCATTCGCTGTTAATGTATATCCATTCGCTGTCCAATGAGCATAGATTGTTTCTCCTAATGTTGTCATTTTAGTTGATGAGGTTACTTTATTCCCTCCACTACTTGCATCATACCATCCATCAAATGTATATCCTGTCCTTGTTGGCGTTGGTAGTGCCCCATAACTACTATCATAATCTACTGACTTTGTTGATTTTGTCCCTGTCCCACTCCAGCCACTTGTTGATGGTATACTTCCTCCATTCGCATTCGCTGTCAATGTATATGAGTTTGCATCCCAATGTGCATATAGATATGTATTACTTGTATTTGTAAATGCTGTTGATGATGTTACTTTGCTTCCACCACTGCTTGATGTATACCAACCATCAAAAGTATAGCCCGTCCTTGTTGGATTACCAGAAACTATATTATAATCTTCATAAAAAACGGTTGTCGTTGTTTTATAAGTAGATGAGGTTCCCCAATCTCCACCATTTTCATAAAAACGAATCGTATAAGATTTAGGATAAAAAATAACGTATACATTCATAAAATTATTTGAATGACTCCACGCCAATGCATGATATAATTCATAACTTGTTGAATATTGACTATATGATGCACAAATACTACTAAATTCACTTTGTGTAATTCTTAAAGAAGAAGGAATCGCTTTATCTTCATCTCTTTTTAAATGTGCACAATATGGTTTATATACAGCAAAGCCTGAAGTTGGCGATACAGATATAGTTATGTTTAGAAATGCTGAACCACTCCAACCTTTATTTCCTATTGATTTTTCTTTTTGCGACTTAGTATCTGTATATGTTATCGTCCCTCCACCATCAATATCATTTCCACTTGTTTTTGTAACTTTTAAAGTAATAGAACCAAAATTGCCTGAATAACTATTACCATCTGAACTTTTATAACTTGAACTTTCGGCATTAACATAACCATTAACATTAACCAACGCATTAGCGCTAGGTGTATTAAACCAATATGGTTTAATTCTTATATGTAATTCTGAATAACCTGCTTTAGAATACTGCTGTTGATTAGGTATGTATATACAAAGTAATCCTAAAATTAATAATGCAATAGCAATCAACAAACTTATTCTTAATTTTATAATCATTTAATCCCCTTTTTACCTAAAATTATAAAACATGGTAATATCTATATTTTTTATTTAATCGCCTTTTATAAAAAATATAGATACCTAATTTATGGTCTAAATTATTTTTTTTTGCTTTTTTATTTAGTATATCACCCCCCCCCGGTCAAGTAATGTGGACGTCAAATCAATAAATAATAAAATTTATTTTTATATAGTTATATATTTTGTAACAAACATTTCATCCTTTGATTAATAATGAAAATTTTTCATTTTAATAAT
>USSZ01000027.1 GCA_900557645.1 uncultured Eubacteriales bacterium | reverse complement strand
AAAAAATATTAAAATTAAAAATAATTATTATAAAAATTAATTATTATTTTATTTTTAAAAAAATAATAAAAAATATTAAATAAAATAATAAATTATAAAAATAAATATAAAAATTATTAAAAATATAATTTCAACATTATTTTATTAGTATAAATTTATTAAAATAAAAGACATGGATTTACCATGTCTTTTATTTTTTTAATGTTGTTTGTTATAAAATCATTCAAATTAATCTCTTTCATAATCAGTATCAACAAATTCTGCTACGTTGAGTTCTTGAACCATATCTTGGAATTTTTCAAAATCTTTTTCGCTCTTAAACACAGGTTTATAATAGTTTGCGATTTCTTCTTTATCTAAATTAGATGTAACTTCTTTAAGTTTTCCTATTATTTCTTTAGAAATTTCTGGATCTATATTTAATTTGAAGAGTGTGTTTTTGATATTTTGTATCAAATATACATTTTGTAAATTTACTTTTGATAGTTCTATATCTTGCAAATCTTTATCAATTTCTTTATATAAACTTTCAATTATGTTATTGTCATATTTGAACATATCTTTTATAGTATCTTTAAGTTTTGCAATACTTTCATCATCACGATTTTTAACCTTAAAACCAAAATCGATAAGTAATTTTGCTTTTTTATTTAATTCGTAAAGCAAATATTGTTTTTCTTTATCTAGTGTAGGATTTGACATAACATATTCATCTATTTCTTCAGAAATATGATTTTTTAAATGTTTTTTATTTTTTTCATTTTGAGAAATAATTGAAATAGTATCAAATTTTCTATTAAAGTCTTCAATTTCTTCTTTTGATAGACTTTCTTGAAGTTGCTTGTTATATTTTTGTTTAATATAATCTTTGTTAGATATTGAAAGTTGTGTTAAATCAGTTTCAAATTGTTGTAAAAGGTCTTTATCATTAAGTTTTGCAATCATATTTAAAAGATAGTTTTTAGGATTTTCAAATTTAATAGCATTAAGAACTCCAGGGAGTTTAGTAATTTGGTCAACAATTTCAATCCTGTTTCCATTAAAATCTTCCTTAGATTTTTTAATTTCTAAAGATAAGTTTTTAAGCATTTTCTTTATATCTTCTCGTTCTTGTTTTGAAGTAATAGGGTTATCCATTTTTTCGATTAAAGACTCAATTTTACTTAATATATTTGTAGAAGGTGATTGCATTTTACTTATTTCGTTTTTAAGTTCTTGCAGTTGTTTTAAAGTAACTTCTTTAGCAGATTCTTCATCAAGTTTTTGAGAAAATTTTACAATATTAAAAAGATTTGGATATTTAGGAGTTTCTTGTTTTGAATCTTCAACAATTGTTTTTTTGATTTCATTAGGATTTATGAAAGTATAAGGTATTTCTATATCTTTAACTACAGGTAAAACAAGTGAAGAAGAAAGATCATAAAGTTCTTCCATAACGCTTGTCAAGGCTTTTGATGTTTCATCTTTTGAAGTATTGTCTTTTAATAATTTGTTAAATTTCTCAATAAACATCTTTTTGTTTGAAGATGTGATTATATCTTTTGAAATTCTAGAAATCATATCTTTTTTCAATAATCCAAGAAAATTCCCGAATTGTGCTTTTTCATTAATAATTGCTTGTTCTGTTTTATTTATGACTCTATTTAAAAGTTCTTTATTTGAAAAATCAATTGAAATATTGTTTTGAGATTGGAATGATGTTCCATATTTAAGAGAAAGATATTCTTTTTCATCTTCAGTCAAATATTTTTGAGCATATTCAGAAATAAGTTCTTTTTTGTCATTTACTAAACGTTTATTAAGATCAATTTTTCGTAGATTTGAAAGTTCTTTTGAATAAACTTTATCTTTTTCATAAATAATTTTCACAAGTTTTTCAAGAACGTCAGAAACATATCTATTTTTTGATTTTGGTTTTAGTTTATAGTCTTTTGTTTTTACAACAGGTTCTTGAATAATAGTTTTAACTTCTTTTACAGGACCTTGAATAGCAAGTAACAAATCTTCATAATCGTGAATATTTTCATTAAATTTTTCATTGTTTATTTTATTTGCAATTTTTAATGATTTTCTTAATAGATTTTCCATAACATCAATCATATTATCAGAAGAAGATGTTACTATTTCTTCTTTAACTTTTTCAAATGCTTTCTTTGTAAATAAATTTAAGTTGTTTGATAAAAGATTTGCTTTATCTATTTGATTTGAAGATGAGATTTCACGAGCAAGAAGTGTGGTTGCAACTAGAGAAACAAATTCTTTTTGATTTTCTGATAAGTTGTTATTGATATCTTTTTCATCATCAATCAACTCAATTAAATTATTATAATTATCTTTTATTAAATTTAAAATATATTGATAATCGTTAAAGAAATTTTTATTTTTATTGTCAAATAAATCATTATTTTGAATATTATTATATATAATTTGAACAATTTCTTCTAATTTATGATTTTCAGTATCTTGTGTTGAAAAAGCCGATGTTTTGTTTACAGAAAAATCATCATTTATAGAAAGCCAATTTCGATCATCTACATTTTTTATATCTTCTGAAGTGAGTTTGCACAATAAAGAATTGAGAATGTTTGTGTATTCTAAATGTTTTTGTGGGTCTGAAACTTCACATTGTTTTAGATAATTTGTAACGTTATCTAAATATTTTTTTAATGAAATAGGAGAGTCAAAAGGTCCTTGATTTGCTGAAACTTCGTCAAGTAAAGTATCAATAGCAACATCAAGACGAGCAATATTTTCTTTATTAATTTTATTTGTTGCTAAAAGGTCTATATTCAATAGTAATAAATCTGCAACTTTATCATTTGTAAATTTATCAAATTCTTTAAGTTTAGATAAAATATAAGATTTGTCATCATTTCCAGCAATATAAGATGCAAGTTTATCAAAACTTACTTTTTTATTTATAAAAGCAGGGACGCTTGCCTCTAATGTTTTGTTTGCCTTTTCTGGGTGATATTCTTCAGCAGTAATCATGTCATCTAAACTTTTGAAACATTTGTTTAGTAAAAGATTTCTATTAGATGTTTTTGAATCAGCAAAAGACCCCAGTGTTCTATTATAAAGTTTTAAAATCATGTTATTAAGAATTGAATTCATAATAAACCTCCATTGTTAATTATATTTTATCACATTTATTATATAATTTCAATAATAAATAAAAAAAAGGTTCTTTATTATATAAAAGAACCACGAATTTATATTCAAAAATTTATAAATTTAATGCAATTTATAAACATAAAAAGTCATTTTAATTTAAAAAATACACCTGGTGTAGGTTTTGCAACATCAATTCTAAGATCCAAACCTTCTCGTATTCCTTTTGTTTCAATTTTTTGACAAATAGAAGTGTATGCAAGAGTAGGGGTGTTATTTTCTTTGCTTAAATGAGATAAAACAATCTGTTTAGTTCCTGTAAAACTTAAAAATTCAATAGCATCTGCACTATTCATATTAGAAAGATGACCATTTGGTCCGTCAATTCTTCTTTTGAGAGAAAGAGGATATTTTGTTCCGTTATATAGCATATTTCTATCATAATTTGCTTCAAGATAAACTAAAGAACTTCCTTTCATAGAATATAAAATTTTGTCATTTAAATGACCTAGATCTGTTACTACACTGATTTTGCTATTATTATTACTGAAACTAAAACCAAAACACTTTACATCATGAGGGACTTCTATTGGAGTAATTAACAGATCTTTAAAATAGAATTGTCCATCAAAAATCCTTCTATTTTGCAGAGAAACTTTTTTGAATTTTTCATCTAAATTAATCCATACGTCTTGATGTGCATAAACGGGAATATTGTATTTGCTTGAAAAAACATCAACACCTTTAGTATGGTCAGAATGTTCATGTGTTAAAATTAAAGCATTAATCTCATTTGGTTTAACACCGATAAGCTCAAGGCGTTTAGTTGTTTCAGAACACGACAAACCATCGTCCAAAAGTATTTTTTGGTCGTTTTCTTCAATATATGTAATATTTCCATCGCTACCAGATGCTAAATTAATAACTCGCATAATGTAGTGAAATTATATCATATTTTTATTATAAAATCAATAAATCAAAATATCCTAGATTAAAAATTCGAAATATATAAGCAAATTTATAAATAAATTTTGTTAATTTTTAGTGTAAGATTTTAAAAAGTAAATAAGGAGGGAATCCACTTATTATTGAAGCATTTTCTAAAATTCTTTCATATTCAACCTTAAGACCTATGTTTGTAATTATCCAAATTGTTGCGACAAGGATAATTAATCCTAAGATGAAGATTAGATTATTTTTCACTTTTTTATATTATCATTTTTATTTTGTTTAAGTAAAGAAAAATTTTTTGTAAAAATGTCGATATTTGATATTTTTTTTATTTTAAATTAATTAGGAGTTATATTTTTAGATTTTGTTAAATAATTGACAAAAAAATATGCGTGTGATAAAATTTTTAAAAACTTAAATGGAGATTTAAAATGGAAAAGAATAGAGAAAATTTTTATATAACAACACCAATATATTATCCTAGTAATAAATTAACATTAGGGAATTCTTATACAACAATAGTTTGTGATGCTATTGCAAGATTTAACAGAAAACAAGGTAAAGATGTTTTTTATTTGACTGGAACAGATGAGCATGGTCAAAAAATTACACAATCAGCCAAAGCAGTAAATAAAAGCGAAAAAGAATATTTAGATGAAATTGTCGATGATACAAAGTCATTATGGAAACTTTTGAATATTAGTTATGATAAGTTTATAAGAACAACAGATGATTATCATGAGAAGGCAGTTCAAAAGATATTTACTGAACTTTATAATAAAGGTTATATTTATAAAGGTTCATATAAGGGGTGGTATTGCACTCCATGTGAAGCATTTTGGACAGAAAGTCAACTTGTAGATGGAAAGTGTCCTGATTGTGGTCGTGAAGTAAAATTTCAAGAAGAAGAGGCATATTTCTTTAAATTATCAGAATTTAGCGATAAATTATTGAAATTATATGAAGATAATCCAGAATTTTTATTACCTAAAAATCGTGTTAATGAAATGGTTAATAATTTTATAAAACCTGGTCTTACTGATTTATGTGTATCAAGAACATCTGTAAAGTGGGGAGTTCCTGTAGAATTTGACCCTAAACATACTGTTTATGTTTGGGTTGATGCTCTTTCAAATTATATTACGGCTTTAGGTTATGGCAGTAATGATACATCTATGTTTGAAAAATTTTGGCCTGCTGATGTTCATGTTATTGGAAAAGAAATTGTTCGTTTTCACGCTATAGTTTGGCCTGCTATGTTGATGGCATTAGGTCTTCCACTTCCAAAACGTGTTTTTGGACATGGTTGGATATTGTTTGGGGGAGATAAACTTTCTAAAAGCAAAGAAAGTGGAGTTAAAGAATGTGTTGACCCTAGAGTTTTAGTTCCAAGATATAGTGCTGATGCTGTTAGATATATTTTGTATAAAGAAATTCCTTTTGGTAGTGACGGAAACTATTCAACTGATGTATTTTTATCAAGAATTAATTCAGATTTATCAAATAATTATGGAAATCTTGTTTCAAGAACTTTTAGTATGGTTAAGAAATATTTTAATTCAGAAATTCCTGAATATATTGAACCAACTGTTTATGATGATATAGAGTTTAAAAATAATGTTTTAAAATATGCTAAAGAAGTTTTTGAAAATATGAAAAATTTTGATGTAACTAAGGCTGTAACCTCAGTATTTGATATATTTACTGAAGCGAATACTTATATTCAAAAAGTTCAACCTTGGGCTATAGCAAAAGATGAGAATGCAGGCGACAAGTTGAAAGTTGTTATGAGAGAACTTTTAGAAGCAATAAGAATAGGGACAGAACTTTTTCAATCTTTTGCACCAATATGCACGGCAAAAGTATTGAATGCTTTAGGTCTTAATCCAGATGATGATTTTTCGGATATCGACAACTTTAAAGGTTTGACTGATGGCGAAAAGTTAAAAGAACTTGAGATTTTATTCCCTAGACTCGATATAGCAAAAGAAACAGAAGAATTAAGAGAAATTGCAAACAAGTAAAAAATAGCAAAAATAGTAAATAAAAAAGTCCAAAGATAATTTGGACTTTTTTTAATTACTAAACCCATTTTTCGTTTGAAGATAAAACAACTTTTCCTTCTTTAAGCGATTTTTGAACATCTATTGTTCTTTGATTACGAGAACCTTTAAATCTTAAATCCATACTTTTTTGACTCAAGACAAATTTTCCATCTATTAATATATCAATAAATGATAGAAGTTCTTTTGCATAGGGTATTTTCCCACTTATAAGTTCTTCGTATAAAAAACCCGTGTAACTTGCAAGTTCAAGCCCTTGTTCTTTGACATATTTTGCTATAGGAAGAAGTAATTTTGCTTGAATAAAAGGTTCGCCACCAGAGAAGGTTACTCCATAAAGAAGTGGGTTGTCCTTTATTTCTTTTTCTATTTTTTTGATAGACATTTTTCGTCCACCTTTATAGTCATGTGTTTGAGGATTATGACAGCCTGGACAATTATGAGGGCAACCTTGTGTAAAAATTGTATATCTAAGTCCTGGGCCATCTACAATTGAGTCATTTACAATACCTGAAATTCTTAATTTAGCCATAGTTAATCTCTCTTTTAGATAATTTAAGCGAAAATAGAAATTTTCGCTTAAATTTTAAAACATTATGTTATTTACTTTTTAATTATTTTCTATTTGGGATAGATTCATCTATACCATGTTTTACTCTATCATGCTCTTCTGCACGTTTACCATTATTAAATCTATCAAGAGTTCCAACAAGATATCCAGTGATTCTTCTGATTCTTTCAAAGTTTCCTTGACCATCAGTCTCTTGTCTTCCGCAATGTGGGCAGAAATCTCCGATTATTCCGTTGTATCCACAAACAGGGTCTCTATCAATAGGGTGATTGATTGCACCATAACCAATACCTTTTTCTTTCATATGTCTTATAATAAGTTCAAAAGCATCAAGGTTGTTTGTAGTGTCTCCGTCAAGTTCAACATAAGTAATATGTCCACCATTACATAATTCATGGAAAGGTGCTTCAAGGTCGATTTTCTTTTCTGCACTTATTGGATAGTAAACAGGGACGTGGAAACTGTTTGTGTAATACTCTCTATCAGTTATTCCCTTGATTTCTCCATATTTTTGTTTGTCTATCTTGACAAATCTTCCACTTAATCCTTCAGCAGGTGTAGCAATTACTGAAAAGTTAAGTTTATATTTATCTGACATTTTATCAGCGTAATCACGCATATGTTTAACAATTTCATATCCAAGTTTCCAAGATTTTTCGCTTTCTCCATGATGTTTTCCAGTCAAAGCAACCAATGTTTCTGCAAGACCGATAAACCCATAAGTTAAAGTCCCATGTTTTAAAACTTCTGCAACACTGTCATATCTGCCAAGTTTTTCAGAATCAA
Source organism: uncultured Eubacteriales bacterium (assembly GCA_900557645.1). Taxonomy (GTDB): domain Bacteria; phylum Bacillota; class Clostridia; order Christensenellales; family UBA1242; genus Caccovivens. Next base: position 5,529 of record USSZ01000027.1, on the reverse strand, counting down.
TCCAAACACCTTGTCCCATTAAGAAAGGATAGTTATAGACATGCTTTGATTGTTGAATTTTAAATCTATCAAGAAGTTGTTCTGTAACAAGGTCTAATTTTTCATCAAGGTCCTTATAGAATTTCTTTAAATCTCCTTTTGCCTCAATAGCAAGACGAGGAAGATTTATTGAAGTGAAAGAAAGATTGCCTCTGCCATAAGTGATTTCTCTAGAAGGGTCATAAACATTACCCATAACTCTTGTTCTACATCCCATATAAGCGACTTCTGTTTCTGGATGACCTTTTTTATAATATTGAAGGTTGTATGGAGCATCTATGAAAGAGAAGTTAGGGAACATTCTTTTTGCAGAGCATTTAATGGCAAGTTTGAAAAGATCATAGTTAGGATCTTCTGGATTATAGTTTACACCTTCTTTCACTTTAAAGATTGAAATAGGGAAGATTGGAGTTTCTCCATTACCAAGACCTTCTTCAGTTGCTCTTAAGAAATTCTTGACAACCATTCTTCCTTCTGCAGAAGTATCAGTTCCAAAGTTTAAAGATGAGAAAGGAACTTGGGCTCCTGCACGTGAATGCATTGTATTAAGGTTATGAACGAGTGCTTCCATTGCTTGGTGTGTTGCCTCATCAGTCTCTTGAATAGTAGTTTTAGTTGTATAATCTTTGATTTTGTTATAAAGATTTTCATCTTTAATATAATCTTTAAAAGCCTCTTTTTCTGCTTTATCATATTCAGGATTTCCTGAAAGTGTAGGGTATAGTCCCTTTTCTTTTTCAATATTTTTTATTATATCTTTTACTTGTTCTTCACTTAATGTGCCTGCTTCTTTAAGGTCATAGGCTTTAGCAAAGTTTGTTCTATATATTTTTTTGAAAGTTTTCATAACTCCAGGTGCACAACCATAGTCAAAGTTAGGCACACTTTGACCACCGTGCTGGTCATTTTGGTTTGATTGTATAGCAATACAAACAAGTGCAGCATAAGTTCTGATATCATTAGGTTCACGGACAAAACCATGTCCTGTATGAAAACCACCTTTAAACAATTTTTCAACATCAATTTGACAACAAGTTTCAGTGAGTGTATAAAAATCAAAGTCATGGATATGTATATCTCCAGATTGATGTGCTTTTGCTTGCTCTGGTGATATAATTGCATTTGTAAAATAATTTTTCGCACTTTCTGAACCAAATTTTAGCATAACACCCATAGGTGTATCTCCATCAATGTTTGCGTTTTCTCTTTTAAGGTCAACATCTTTTGAATCGCTATTATTGATTTTATCAAATGTTTTCATAAGAGAAGAGTTCATTTCTCTTACTCTGCTTCTTTTATCTCGATAAAGAATATATGCTTTTGCAACATCAGCATGTCCTTTTTTCATTAAAACTTTTTCTACAATATCTTGAATGTTTTCAACAGTAGGTGTTTTATCAGAAAACTCCTTATCAATTTCTTCTTCAACCATAGTTGCAAGTTTGTGTGCTGTTTTAAATTCTCTATCTCCAACAGCATTCATTGCTTTGCAAATAGCATTTTCGATTTTAGAGTTGTCAAAACTTACAAGTCTTCCATCTCTTTTTAAAATATTCTTTACCATAATTTCCTCCTCTATCGGTTTTGAATACTTATACTATATATTGTATGATTTTGCAATCATATTGGTATATATAGTGGTTGTTCGTAATATATGTTAGTCCTTTTAAAAATATTTGTCAATGATTTTGACAAACAATTTTTGACAAAAATAGCACTTTGTTATAGAAATATAACATTGATATTTTAATGTAGGCAATAAGAGTTATAAAGATTTTTAGTATCAAAAATGAAAAAAGTTTGAAATCGCAGTTTTATGTCAAAAATAGATAAGAAGATAAATAAGATTTTTTATAATATTTAAAATTTTTATTGAAAAAGATATATAAAAAATGGTATCATATAGAAAAGGAGAAAATATGAGTTCAACAATAGTTGCTTTAATTGTTTCGCTAGTATTTGTGGTTATTTTAGTTTCAGGCTTTTTTGTAGGTTTTTGGAGAGGACTAAAAAAGTCAACTGCAAATCTTGTTATTTCTATAGTAGGTGCAATAATTGCATTCTTTATAACGCCAGTTATAACAAATGCAATTATGGGTATTAATATTGATTATAATGGTCAAACAACATCATTAGGACAAATGATTGTGATTGCAATTAAGGAAAATCCAGATATTGCAAATATAATAAATAATAATCCTAATTTAGAAGCATTTTTTGCAAATCTTCCTAGTGCAGTTGCAAACACCATCGTATTTATTTTATTAACGATTGCTGTTGAAATTGTAATATATATTATTTATAGAATATTTGCATGTTTCTTTTTCAAGACAAAAGAGGGAGAGAAAAAGCATAGATTATTTGGAGGGCTTGTTGGTCTTGCAAAAACTTTTGTAATTACATTGTTTGCATTTATGCCACTTGCAGGATTAATAGGGGTTTTAAATACTTATACTTATTCAGATACTTATATTATCGAATCAGTTGCCACATATTCAGAAGAACAAGTTGATAATGGTGATAAATCTGGTGAAAATGGAATTTTAGGTGAATATGTTCCTGATCAAGTTGTGCAAGTAATTAGAGGTTTTGAAGATAATATGCTTACAAAAATTTGTGGAATTTTTGGACTTGATAATGCTACATTTGATTATTTATCAAAATTTCAAATAGAAAATGAAAATATTTATATCAGACAAGAACTTGAAGATTATTATAAAATAGCAGATTTTGCACTTCAAGTTTCAAAAGAAGATAACTTGAAATTTTCAAATATAGATTATGATAAGGTTGAAATAAGTATAAATAATGTTGTAGATAATGGTTTGTTTAAAACAGTTGTTTGTGATTTGGTGGCTGATATTTTAGTAAATTATGAAAATTATCCATTTATTTCAGATAATCAATCATTTCAAGAATATTCAGATGTAATTAATGAAATTGGCAAGAATTTATCACTTCATGAAGATGAAGAAAAAGGATATCAAATTTATTTTACAAATGATATTAATCAAATTTTTGCAACATTTAAAACTTTAGGACAAAATGGTATAATTGACCAAATAATTTCGTTAGAGGATAAATCAATAGAAAACGTTTTGAATGTTTTAACAAACGAGCAGAATAGTGAAAAATTTGAACAATCTATCAATTCACTTTTAAAGGTTAATTTGATTCGTGATGGAATAGAACCAATAGTTCAACGTGGAGTTGATGAAATCCTTGAAGGAAGTGATAAAATAGATGTAGATACAAGTTCTTGGACAGAACAAGATTGGACAGACCTTTCTTCATCTTTAGTAAATGTTGTTAATGATTATTCAAAAATTTCAAATCAAATTGATTTAAATACTTTACTTAGTGATGCAACAATTTTGCTTGATAAACAAGCAAATTATAATATAAATGAAATATTAACAAGCACAGGTTCCTTAATTGATGAAATAAGAAGCATAAAATTATTTAAAAATGCTCAAGGTCAATCTATTTTTGATAAATATTTAACTGACAATAATATATCTCTTCCTCAAGAAACCATTTATGATTCACTTGGGCAAACAGTAGAAATAAAAAATTATAAGCAAATGTTTGAATTTATTGCACCAAGTTTGACTGAACTTCGAGATAGCAATCTTTACGATATAATATCATCTGGTGGCGATAGCACGACTATGATGACAAATCTTGCATCACTTCTTTCGATAGAAGGAAATGATGATTTACTTAGCAAAATTTTATTACCACTTCAACAAATAGAACCAATAAAATCAATAATTAATGAAAATTTAAGTAGTTTATCAAATGATATTGTAGATTTTTCAAATTTAACAACCTATCAAGATTGGAAAGACGATTATAAGTATATAACTGAAATGATTATATCTTTGAACGAAAAAAGTGTTGATAATCAAACATATCTTGAAATAGCATTATCAGGAGATATAGATAATCTTTTAAATAACTTAACTGATGAAGATGTTGATGTTATATTAAAACCTATTTTATATGCTAAATCTACAAATGTATTTAAACAAAATCTTATCAATAATGTTAAAGAAGTTCTTGATAATTTGACATCACCAGCAATGAGTAATATTGATATTTCTTCTATTACTTTAAAAGAAGGAGAAAAGGAAGATCAGACTCAAGAAATTTGCAATGTCTTTAAGAATTTTATTAAATTAAATAAAATTTATCAAGATGGAAATACATTAAAAGATTTAGATAAGACAGTTCTTGCAAGTTTATTTACAAGTATGCAACAAAACGCATATAGAACAGAAAATTCTGAAGAAGGATTGCAAGAAATAGGGTTATTTAATGGGGCATTTATAAATTTAATGTCAAAATTAAAAAATACTTATGCTGATGCTATAGAATTCATTGAAAGTCAAGAAGGATATGAAAATTATTTTGATGAAAATAATTATAAAAATATAGACTTTGCAAATGTGTTTGAACTTATTAAGCAATATGAACAAGCGCAAGCATAACTAAAGAGGATATTATGGAATTTAAACATTTGCCGGTTATGTTAAACGAAGTCATAGATGGATTAGACATTAAACCAGATGGTATATATGTTGATTGCACTATTGGGGGAGGTGGTCATTCAAGTAAAATACTTGAAAAACTTTCTCCTAAAGGGCATCTATATGGCTTTGATAGAGATTTGGAAGCAGTAAATTTTTGTAAACAAAAATTTTCAGAGAATAAAAATATAACTATTATTCATTCAAATTATAAAGAAGCACCTAAAATTTTAAAAGAATTAGGAATAGAAAATATAGATGGTGTTTTGATTGATTTGGGTGTAAGTTCATATCAGATAGATAATGGAGAGCGAGGTTTTAGTTTTTTGCATAATGGCAGATTAGATATGCGAATGGATAAAGAACAAAAACTTGATGCTTATTATGTTGTTAATAATTATTCTAGAGAAGAATTAATTAAAATTCTTTATAAATATGGTGAGGAAGATAATGCAAAAAGAATTGTAGAAAATATTTGCAAAGCAAGAGAATTAAAACCTATCGAAACAACTTTTGAATTGAAAGATATTATAGAGCAAAGTTTTCCTAAGAAAATTATTTATGGTAAAGGTGGTGTTTCAAAGAAAACATTTCAGGCCATAAGAATTGAAGTGAATGGTGAACTTGATAAGTTAGATGATTTATTAAAAGAATTTATACAAATGTTATCGCCAAAGGGTAGAATGGCAATTCTTACATTTCATAGTTTAGAAGATAGAATAGTTAAAAATGTTTTTAAACTTGCTTCAACTGGTTGTATTTGTCCACCTAAAACGCCAGTATGTATTTGTGGTCATAAAGAAAGTGTAAAACTTATTAATAGAAAACCAATAGTTGCAACAGAAGAAGAATTAAATCAAAATTCAAGAAGTAGCAGTGCAAAATTAAGAATTGTTGAAAAATTGTGAAAATGCTTTTTTAAAATATTGAATTAAATAATAAAAAAAATATTAATTAA
>USSZ01000026.1 GCA_900557645.1 uncultured Eubacteriales bacterium | reverse complement strand
GACATAGAAAGATTAAATTTTTCTACGTCCTTATTTTTATTTTTCGTCAACAAACAACTTCTTTGCGTATTCTGTAATTTGCACGGTTACTACCATTGCTATTATTAAAAATGTTATTTTGTACACATCCGTAAGTAGCATTTCTGAGTTTATTATTTCGTCATATGTGTATTTAGATATAAACAAATACAAGTATTTTGGTATTATTGATACAAATAGTATTCCGATAAATAGTGGTAATTTTTCTGCTATGTTTTCTTTTATCGCTTTTTTATCTCCGTTTGTGTTAATTGCCATGCATGATATATTTGATGTTACAATCATGCATAGTAAAATAAAGCTAGATATATAAAGCATATAAAAGTCTATTGTTCCTTTTGGGAAACTTTCCAACATATTTAGCACTTCATATGTTATGCCTGAGAAGTTTGCCATATTTGAAACACCAACTAATACAACTGTCAATGATAGAGTAACAACGATTGTTGAAAATATTGCTGCGACTGTTTTTGAATTTAGCCCTACTTTAATTACCGATTCAACTATGATATACAAAATTGATGTAACTATTGTTAGCCATAATAAGCTTCTTCCCGCAAATAGCTCTGGCACTAGTATAAGCATTACCATGTCTGCTAGCAATATCATTTGTGGGATGATTTTCATACCTTGCTTACCTAGATATACAATCATCAGTAACACAGCAATAATAATTAATGCAACTGTTAATGCTACTCTATTCACGGCTGAATCTACTGTTGTCACGTATGCATAGGATTCATCGCCAGATTCACTTATTATTATATTTATTTTTTGATTCGCCTTTAATTCTTTTATCTTCAAATTCTCGTAGCTGTCTGCTGTCAAGATATATGAGATATCATATGTTTCACCTTTGTGCTTTCCTTCTAGCACTTGAACATTAACCGGCTGATATGATATTTTAGACAAGCCATAGCTATCATACGAATAATATTCTTTCTTACCTTCAACATTAAGCACTCTAGCTTTTACAACAGCTGGTCTTTCTGTTAAATCATAATTAAGAACTGCATTCGCTAAATCTGATAAATATTGCTCCTTGTACACTTCTTGCTCATCAACATTTCCAAGCGCTTTTAAATAATCTTCATACGAGTCTAAATATATCGAACCATCATCTTTCTCACCAGACGAATATTCTATGTATTCCTTTGTGTCCGTAGCAAAGACAGCTTGTCCTACGCATAGCACTAGAATACTTAATAATAAAATAAAATACTTTTTCATTTTATCTCTCCTCACTATTGTAATAGCTAGATTATACACCCAAATATAAATATCGCACAAGTCATTGGTTTGTGAAATTTTTATATTATTGTTTAATTAGTAAAAAATAAAATAAATTTATAATTATTATTTTATTTTATTAATTTTATTGTATTTAATAAATATTAATAATATTAATATCTATATATAAAGTTCTAAAATTCGTCAAAACATTTGCTTTAAAGATTAAAAAAGTGTTATTATGAAAATACTAAAGGTAGAGGTTTTGATGAAGAAAAATATATTTGCTATTTTTGCTTTGGCAATTGTTTCTATTTTTTGCTTTACGGCTTGTAATAGCACTCCAAGCATAACTGGGGAATTTAAAGATGAAGAATATATTGTTTCAATTGACGAAACAATAAATTTTTATGATTATCTTGAAGTTTCTGGTATTGAAAAAAACGATGTTAACTTAACTTCATCAAATGAAGATATATTAAAAAAACAAGAAGATGGGACTTTTATTGGTGTCATATCAGGTGAGGCATATATATTCGCAAATTATCAAAATAGAGTTCTTGCAAGTGTAAAAGTAAATGTAAAGTATAAACAGTCAATGCCAAAGAATTTTATATTAAATAGTGAAGGTGTTTATTCTTGGGATAAATCTTTTGTTGTTGTAGATGGGCGAGAAGTTTATGCTTCAGGATATGAGATTGCATATTCTTTAATAGAAGAAAATAGTGATCCTAATAGAATAGAATATACTTTTGCAAAAACTGATGTAAACTATTTCACTTTTGATAAGATTGGTTCATATTATGTAAAAGTTAAAGCATTAAGTTCAAATAAGTATATTGATGATTCTGTTTATAGTGCTCAAGTTGTTGTCAATTATGGAGTAATGGGAGTCCTTGAAAATATAACTATTGAAAATAGTGAAACGTTTGGAGAGGGAAAAGCAACTATTTCTTGGGAAGAAAAAGTGAATGCTTCATATGATGTTTACATAAATGGAATTAAATTATTTGAAAATCTAAATCAAAATTATTTTGAGTATGATTATTCTGTATTTAAAGCAAATGATGAGATTAATATAAGTGTAATTAGTAAAGATAATCAAGATCTATTGATTTCAACAAAAACAGTATTTAGTTTAAATAAACTTCAATCATCATCTTTAAAATATAATTATACTGATGGTAATGGGTTTGTTGATTGGTTAAAAGTTGACAATGCATTAGGCTATCGATTAAGGACTTTTAGTGTTAATGATTCTACAGATGAATATACTGATTTTTCAGTTGATGATGATTTTTCACAATATCTCAAAGGAAAAGAGAGTGGATTATATAATTTTTCTTTAATGACAATTGGCGGTAAGTCTGAACAAGGATTGTTCTTAAATGGTGAAATTTTAGATACTTTGTTAGTTGCAAAGTTATCTATACCAAAGATTGAAATAACATTTGGGGATAAAAATGCTACTTTGAAATTTAGTGAAGATGAATACATTAAAAATTATAGAATTGAATGGGGAAATAAAAGCGAGATTTATAATACTGACGAGGGACTTGAAACAATTATTGATTTAAGTGATTTGTCTGTAGGTCAATATAATTTTACTATAACAGCATTGCCTACCGAAGAAGAAGGAGAGGTTAAACCTTTTTCAGATGGTGAATTATCAACATCGTATGTTATAAATTCAGATTCTTATATATTTGAATTTTATATTTTAGATGAATTTACAGATATTACACATAGTTTAAATACTGAAGAAAAACTTTCAACAATAGTCGTTGATAAAATTGAAAATGCAAATTATTATTCATTATACATTAATGATAAGATTGTCGATAACAATAAATATCAAGTGGTTGACAATGGAGAAAAACTTTCAATAATATTAAATGATTTAAGTTCTTTTGTCCCTGAAGATGATAAATATATTATTAAGGTGGTTGCTGGAAGACGAAATGAAGAAAATATAGATACAGCAGTAAAACAAGAAATTGTAAAAGAACTTGGTATTCTTCCTATTGTAAGTGAAGTTTCAAGCGAAGAACAAGAAAATGGAAGTTATAAGTGGAATATTTTAGAACAAAATGCCTTATATGTTTATGAAATTTATAAGACAGAAAAAGATTATGTAATTGAACCTAATGCAAAGCCGGTTGCTAGTGGCGAAACGACTGAAGGCAAAATAAACGAAATTTTGGAATTTGGTTATTATGTTATTAGAATCGTTTCAAAATCCATAGATAATAATAATTATCTGGACTCAAATTATTATAATAAAGAGAATTATTTTACTGCTAATTTTATAGTTACACAGAAAATTGAGACTCCAAATGTAAGATTTGAAAATGATAATGGAACGTATAAACTTATAATAGAATCAGTTGAATATGGTGGCGGGTATGATATATACATAAATGGTGAAAAAGATGGTGCCGTTTTGTTTGGTGATAGTCATCCCGAATTTGCTGTTTATGATAAATTTGAAGAAACATTTGAAAATCCAAAAGATTATCAAATTAAGGTTATTGCTCATAGTGGAACAATGTATGATAAATTTTTACATACACCTTCGGATGAATTTGAACTTACAATTACAAAATTAGCAGTTCCAACTTTTGAAGTTATTGAAGATTATAATGAAAATAATAATTTAAAGAAAGAACATGAATATTTGCAAGTAAATATGATTGAGAATGCTGATTATCCTGTTATAAAACTAGAAAATGAAGTTGTAAACTTGGATAATCAAACCAGAATAGATATGATTGATTATTCTACTTATGATACAGAATTTAAAATATCTTTGCAGTATATTGCTGTTAAAAATAGTGAAAATAATCATTATTATTTAGATAGCCAATTGAATGAAATTAATTTTAAGAGAGTAAGCAGTCCTACTTCAATATCATATTCAGATGGTGTTTTAACATTTGCCAATAATGAAAATGGAAAGGTTGAAAATTATTTTATTACACTGACAACAGTTAATTCTGTAAATAGTGATTATTATACAAGATTTTTTACAGATGATAATTCATTGACTTTTGATTTACAAGAAAAAATAAATCAATTACTAGAAAGTGATGAGAACTTTAAGAACGCATACAAAATGTCTGAATATTTGCAAGTAGAAATATCTTCACATACAAATAAAATGATTGAAAATATTTATTATCTACCTTCGGCAAATGGAACAACAATTCAAGGACAAAATAAACTTGACCTTAAAAAACTTGATGCACCAGAAATTAAATTTGATAGTTCTACACATATTTTGAGTTGGAATAATGTTTCAGATAATACAACTTATGATATTTATGTTGATGATACTAAAATGGTTGAAAGTTACACTTCAACATCAATTTCACTTGAAGAACTTGGGGATATTGATTGGCTTACATCAAAAATAGTTTATGTAAAGAGTTATAATAAATCTTTCCTAGATTCTGATAATTCAAATTCAATAAATATTAAAAAATTACAGCCAGTTTCATCAATTAATGTTGCTAATGTTGATGGGGATTGGATTATTTCGCTATCTCTTCTTAGTGATACAGGAAATATAAGTGAAATTCAAGTAAATGGGAGTGCAGATAATGTTACTTTTACTCCGGGTGGTAATGTAGCAAGTTTCAATATTGCAGATTTTTCAGGTGTTAATGATTTTAATTTTCAAGTTATTTACAAAAATACAGGAAATGCAAATTATTATATCAATTCTGATGTTACAAGTTTTACTTTAGTTAATCTTGAAGATAATGTATTTCAAGTTACCTTATCTGATGATACTTTAAGTTGGAACACAATTGCTTCTGATTTTATTGGAACAGATATAGATCCTTTGATTTATACAATAAAAATAGTAAATAAAGAGCAAGAGTATTATATAAATTTAACTGATCGCTCTTATTCAATTCAAGATATAGAAACCAAAATAGGTGCAAAACTTTCAGAAGAAGTTCAGTTGCAAGTTATTGCATCAATTAATTCTGATTATGTATTAACTCTGAAAGATGGTCAAGCAAAAGGGTATTATGGACAACATATTGGACAAGTAATAAATGTTGAAAAACTTGATGAAATTGACAATATATCAAAGACTATAGAAGATAATATTACTGAACAAACTGTTTTAAATCAAAAATTAAACTCTTCAGTTATATTAAAATGGAAAGATCTTTGGTCAAGTCTTGACAATATCAATTTTAAAGTTGTTATTAATTATCAAGATGGTGAACCTTTATCACTTATTTTAAAAAATGGTGATGAACATGAAAATTATAAATTGTCTTTATCTGATGGAGAATATATTTTAAAATTAAATAAAGAAATAATAAAAAGTGGTATAAATGATATATCATTAACAGTTTTAAGAACAGGGTCAATAAATTCAGAAACAAAATCAATAAGTGTTGAAAGATTACAAAATGTAAATCTTGCGACAATATCTGATTCAGGTATTTTGACTATTGAAGATGAACAAAATTGTTCTTATTTAATTCAAATATCAATAGAAGATAGAACAATAGAAAAATCATTTATTTTGGGTGAAGATGATTTTAGCAAAACAATAAATCTAATGACAGAAAACTTTTTGGTAGGGAAACTAGGTTCTTATACTGTAAAAGTGATTGCTTTTGATAATGATATGGAAAAAGCACCATCAAAAGAAGAATTTGTTATAAATGGTTATAAACTTGAAGGAATTGACAATATTCAAATAAATGATTCAGGAAATATTGTCTTAACATTGATTATAGATGATTTTTCAAATCTTGTTTTTACAGCAAAGTTTAAAACATCTAATAATGAAGTTATAAGAGAATTTGTTCCAATGCAAGTTGAAGGAAGTTCAAACCAATTTTATGTTGCAATGATTGATATTATTGATTTATTTAAAGATATTTTGTCAATGCAGGCAGAAAGTTTATCTTTTGATTTTACGGTTAGAAAGGCAGGTTCAATTGATGCTGACTGGGTTAATGTAACATTTAATTATGCTATAGATTCAAATCCTGTTATGAAAAGAGAAGCAAGTATAGTGAATGATTATATTATATTTGCAAAGGGAAATAATGATAATACAGTTGGATTTAGGGCTTATATCAAAGGTTATGAAGAAAGTTATTTAAAATATTTCACAGCAGAGGAAACTATTGGATATTGGAAAGAAAGCCAAGACGGAACTATTAAAGAGTTCGTTCGAGAAAAGGACCCTTCAAGTTCTGCAACTTATACAGAATGTTATGGAATTCTTATCAGTGAATTGTTAAGTGATTTAAGTTTTGGACAAGTTACTTTCAATATTTCAAGAGTTGGAAAGGAAAGTCAAGTATATTATCAATACAATAGTTATACATTTGATATTTATAAATTAAATGCCATAACAGGCGATAGTTTTGATGTTTCAAATAATGTTTTATCTTGGGAATGGATTCAACAAGATGAAAATGAAGAATATGCTAAAAGTCCTACAGCATATTATGTAAAATTTATTATTGAAGACAGTATTGAGAATAAAGAATTTCAAATAATGTCTTATAAAAATTTTATTGATTTGTCTAATATAGGTTTAGTCCCAGGTGAAAGTTACAATATTTCAATTATTGCAGTTTCAAATAATAGTAATGTTATTTGTTCAAATTCTTCAACACGTTCATTTACAATAAGAAAATACAATGCACCAATTAGTGTTGAAGTAAAAAATGGTAAAATTACATTTAATGAAGAAAAGATGAGAAATTCACAATTTATGCAAGATATTATTACATTTTTTAATACTTATACTTCTCAAAGTAATTGGGTAGAGAAAGGAAATGATGTAGAAGATGTTGATAAATTGTATAATACGATGGTGAAAGATGGGAAAGAATATTTTGAACCAATCAATTTTAGACTAGACACTATTTTAAATTCAGAAACAAGAGTAAGTCTTCAATTAACATTAATTAATGGAGGGGCTGCGACAAATACCATTTACAAGATATCTGGTATTGATGCTATTAAGTTATTCCCTGATTTTGAAATTGATTATTTGGTATCTGTTGATCCTAATACTCACAAAAATGTTTATGAAAAGATGTCTTATGTTAAATTGTTAGGAAACTATGCAGAAGCAATTACAGATAGCAGTGCAGAATTTAATACTTTCAATAAATTTGTTACTGCATTATCAAGTTCAAATAAAGGAATTGGAGATGACCAAATTCTATTTGATGACTTGGGAAGAGAAATACCTTCAGGAGAATATTATATAAGCGTAGTTCATTCAGGATCAGGCGTAAATATCTCATCAGATGCCTCAGAATCATATAAAATGTATTTATCTTATGCGCCACAAATGACGCTACAAAATGAGAATATTGAAGGTAAATCTCAATATACAATTAATGTAAAACCAGTTTCAACTTATAATGTTGAAGAAATTGGCTCTGATGGCAGTCCAACGCTTATTAGTAAAATGATTGCACAAAAATATAAGATGACATTCAGGATTGATAATGCTGGGAATAAACAGTTATTGTTTACACTTATGATTTCATTTAATGGAAATGAATGGGAAATTTCTTACAATGATGAAGTTTTACAAGCAGTTGAAGGGAAATTGCCTCTCATAACTAATGTTGATAATGGAGAAGATATTCCAGGGTTTAAAATTAATATGTCATCGTTAAAATATTCTTTAAATGAAAAACAGGATGATTTAGTAAAAATAAATCAATTAATGCAAGTCGATATATATGCTTATCTTCCTTCTGAATTAGGGTATACTACAAATGGTAAATCAGCGATATTTAATGTAAATTATCTTGATTTACCACAAGAAAATATTAAATTTGAAAATGGAGTATTTTCAATTATTGCAAATCTAGATAAAAATTATGAAGTTCTTGTAAGATATAAATTACAAGGGGCAAGTCAAGATTCATTTAAAACAAGTTTTATTGATGGTCAAGCATTGTTAAACTTTAAAGATGCTGGTGCGTATGATTATATAATTCTTTCTATAAATGGTTCAATTTCAACAAATGTGATGAATATTGAAAGTGATACTTATGCAATCAAAAATATTTATAAATTAAGTGAGCCAGAACTTACAACTGAAAATAATAATTTGATTATTAAATATAACACTCAAAATACAAACAATATGTCTACACTTAGTTTTATGATGGGTAATGATATAAGTTTGGCAGAAGGATATGATGGTGATGATATAGGCTATTATTATATAAGTGAAATGACAAGAAATGATAATGGTAGTGCTTATTATGTTGGTTCAACAAATGCAGATGGAACGACAATTTATAAATCAGAACTTACAGCGACATCATTTAGTGCATATTTTAATGGCAATTCAGGCTCGTTTACATTAAGTGAAGATAAATTTTCTTATGGGGATCAATCTGCTGATCATTTGCTTGTGTTTAATGAGGGAAAAGAAAAAGCCATACTTACATCAGAAGTAAATGTCATTAATGCAAGAATGCTTCCAACAGTAACATCAGCAAATGTTGAAGGTGGGAATTATAGTTGGTCAGAGGTTGAAATTGATGACACATTTAGTGAAAATGGCATAATTGTTTATAAAATAGATGTAATATATTATGAAAAAGATTTGAATGAAATTGATTATAATAAGCAAAAAGAAGAAACTTATTATAGCATATCAAATACTCTTGCATCGTCTTATATAAGTGAGCAATATGACTATTATAAAATTAATGTTACTACATTAGTAGGAATTGAAACAAATGAAGAAAATAATAATGCAGTTAAGTCTATTGAGGGCAAGTATTATACATTTAACAAAACTGTAAAATATCAAGATGGTGCCCAAGTGCTTCGAAGTCAAGCAAAAATGGGTGCAAAAAATGATTATATTGTGAGAACAATTTCGCCTGTTTTATATAATAATAAAGGTATTTCTCAAGGTAAGGTGGAATTCATGATTGATAAGAATTTATATACAACCGACCAAAGCAATCAGGAAGCAACTAGCGAAAGAATTACTATAATGGCAGAATATGAAAGAGCAGGTAAAAATTATTCAATAAAATTAACTGGTAGTTTTGAATTTGCAGAAGATTCAAATGTAGGTTATGAAAATTATAAAATTGTTAGATTTACACCTGACGAAGGGCAATTAAACGATATTAGTTCATTTAATCTTAATATTTACATCTTTGGTAAAGATGGCAGTGGAAAAAATCAATTAAATTCAAAACCTTTGAAAGTTGAAAATGTTTATAAACTTGGAAATGTTAAGTCTTCTTATTATGAAATTGGACTTGAAGAAAATGGACAAACATACATTGATTTTGATGAGTATTTCAAACAAAATAGTATTAACAACGATTATTCTTGTTATAAGATAGTCATAACTATTGTTGATTTAGAAGGAAAAGAACAAAAAACAGAAATGACATCTTCAACTGGACATAAATTTGCGTTTACTGACGATATGATTGATAAAATAATTAAAATTCAAGTTCAAGATGGACAAAGCAATGATCAATTAAATAAAAAATTGTTATTATATAGCGATACATTGAGTTTTAATATTTATAAAACTTCAGTGGAAGACTTATCATTATCATGGAATCAAGAGAAAGTTCGATTTGAATGGAATTGGGTAAATGAAAATAATGCACAATATGAATTTTGGACCAATTTATTAATTAATGGCATAACAGAACAAGGATTTACAAATAATTATTACTATATGCCAAAGAATAGTGGAACTGTTCAAGAGTTTACTTTAAGAGCAAGAATGTTAAATTTAAGTGATGAAGGAAACGAAATATATCTTTTCAGTGATACATTATCATTTGAAGGAAGTGCAGATGTGATGTTATTCTCTGGTGGAACAGGTGAACAAAATTCTCCTTATTTAATAAGTGATCTTGAAGATTTCTTAAATATTAGTAAGAGAAATGAAGAAGGTCAGAAATTTTACTTTAGATTGACAACAGATTTGACAATTTCAGATGGTGATTTGTATGACGAAGAAACTTCTCAAAGAATTATAGATACTTTCTATGGAGAATTTGACGGAAATGGAAAGACATTAACATTCATAAGCAATTCTATATATGACATGGAAAGTTATACAAATAATATAATTCCAGGATTTAATTCATTGACGGTAAATAAATATTCATCATTATTTAATAAAATTGGCGAAGGTGGGAAAGTTAAAAATCTTCTTATTAATTATGAAATAAATTATAATAAGGTTTCAAATAATACAATCGCTTTTGCACCACTTGCATTGTATAATTATGGAACTATTGATAATGTAATATTAAATGATATGGAAATTTATGTTGCAGGAAATGAAAATAACAATAATATTTTGATTGGTGGATTAGTTACATTAAATTATGGAACAATACAAAACTGTAAAAATAGAGATGAACTTGATTATACAATGACTCAAAATTTTGCAGTAAAATTAGGCTATGGTGGCATTGCTTTATTCAATACATCTTCAGCAATTATATCTAATTGTTTCAATAGTGGAACAAAGTCTGTTAAGTTGACGGTTGAAAATAATATTGCTGTTATGGCTGGTATTACCTTATCAAATCAAGGAAAAATTTCTGTTTGTGGAAATGATAGCAATTTTGTTATATCAAGTGTTGGCTCATTTAGTGTTACTGGTTATGTAAGTGGAATTACGATGTCGAATAGTTATGGGACTATCGAATATGTTTATAATAATGGTTCATTTACAAGAGGAACAAATTTTGGAAAACTTAATAGTGCTGGTATCGCTTATGAAATAACATCAGGTATAATTAATAATATAGTAGAAACTGCTGGTATAAATTATTTTGTTACTTGCACAGGTTCTTTGCCAACCATTCGTGGAACATTATATGCAAAAGCAGATTCTGGAGTTGATGGAATAAATACCGTTGCACTAAAAGAAACATCAATAAACTGTGGAAGCACAGGATATAAATTGATCATTACATCTATAGAAGGTGGATTCACAGCAAAAATTCAATAAATTTAAAAATTATAAACAGCCAAAATAGATGTTTTGGTTATTAATTAAAATAAAGAGAATATCTTATAAATATGAAAAGATTTATACTTGTCATAATTTTGATATTCTCTTTATCTTTTTTTGTAGGATGTAGTGATGATAATAACAAACAAACATCATTTTCTTTAAATGATTATATAATGCTTTCTTTATCATTTAATTCTGATGGAACAATAGTTCAATCGCTTGATTTTAGTGTAAA
Organism: uncultured Eubacteriales bacterium; assembly: GCA_900557645.1. GTDB lineage: Bacteria > Bacillota > Clostridia > Christensenellales > UBA1242 > Caccovivens. The sequence goes on along the minus strand of USSZ01000026.1, from coordinate 1,789 downwards.
TACAAAAGGTTTGGAAAAAATAACTACAGATGAAGAAATTTTTACTTTTAAATCAAATCTTATAGAACAGTTAAACACTATACGTAATGAGTTTTTATTTGGATATGCACTTCATTATGTTAAAAATCCTATAGAAGAATATAAGATAAATCAAGGTGTAATATTAACTGATGTTTTATATAATACTAATTTTGATAGTGTCGGATTTGATGTGATTTTTACTTCAACAAATGCATGGAATTATTATCATAATATAGATACATCAAAAGATCAGTTAAATAAAGAAAATTCACTTTTTTACAATAAGCATATTTCTACAGGGAAATTTGTATTTTCGTCTGCAGTAAAAATTAATGAAGAAGAAACAACTCTTATTGGGAAAAGATATAAAGAAAAATATATTGAAGCAAGTAAAAACTTATCTTTTGAAATATATTTAAGTGAAAATTACAGACCTTGTTATGTATATAATTATGCTACACCATCAAATAGATTACATTCTGATAGTCAGATAGAGTTTTTGGATAGCAAAGATTTATTTCATCATGTTTGGTTAGTTGAAGATGAAAATTTAAGTGAGAATAATATGATATCGATTTATTATATATCTATAAATTATGGCTGGTGGTATTTTTTTGCAATTTTAATTTCACTATGTATAATGGTTATTATTTTAGTTGTAGATAAGATAAAAATAAAAAAGAGACATTGATTAGTCTCTTTTTTGTTTATTTATGATAAATATTTATTAAATAATACATAATAATTTTGAAACATTTTCTTGTTTTGACGTCCACATTACTTGACTCGGGAGGGGGGATTTTGATATAATCAAAATACAAAATAGAGATAGAATTCTTGTCATATTTAAAAGGGGGCTACAAATGATGAAAAATAAATTATATTTATTTGTTTTTCCTATAATATCTGCAATAGTTCTTTTTGTAGGTATATTCTTTTTAGTTTCTCCCATTAATAATGAAGAACAAACTCAAGAATCAGATGCTGCTTATTTTGAGATTACAGTAAAAACCGCCTATAGAACTTCATCTTCAGACGTAACATACTCGACAAAGACATCTTATGCAACAACTGCATCAAGATTTCATATTTATTGGAGAACAGAGGGAGGAGGAACTGGTAATTGGGGAGCAAATGGTCATACACTTGATTGGAAAGGAGCAAATGGATATTCAGGGACTAAAGGAGATGGATCATTAACAAATGTTGCTTATGCATATTATAATTGGGGTGGACCTTTTATGGGGATAGGAGGACCATATTATAGATATATGGTAGTCGATCCATATAATAATGCTTCATCAACGGCCCGTTGTTTTGGTGTGTCTACAAGCACAAGCAATAATGCAAATCGTTCAACAAATATTTCAGTAAGATATTTTTATAATGGAACTGTTTATAATTCTGAAAGTGATGCAAGAACTGCCTGTAAAAGACAAGCAAGTTGGTCAGGGACGGTTTATGTAATTTATAGAAAAAAGTATACGTTATCATTTAATGCAAATGGAGGGTCTGGCGCTCCATCATCAAAAACTGTGTATGCGGGAATTGGTGCTTATATACCAACGACAAAACCAAGTAGAACAGGCTATACTTTTTTAGGATGGTCTACTTCATCTTCGGCTACATCAGCGACCTGGGAGGCTGGAGATACAATGGCTGATAGAAATGCTGGTCAAAATAGAACATTATATGCTGTATGGAAAGCAAATACATATAAAATAAGTTATAATTTAGATGGTGGAAGTAAGAATGGAAGTTATTGGCC
>USSZ01000025.1 GCA_900557645.1 uncultured Eubacteriales bacterium | reverse complement strand
ACAGCAACACATAGTTGACACTATTTAATCTCGTTCTTTAGTATTTCTCTTACTTTTTCTTCTAACTCTTTGCTTTCGTCCATAAGGGTAAAGAGTTCAGTAGCAGTTTGTTTTAATTGTTCATTAAGTTCTTCTTCAGATAATTGGTTGGAATTATCAACACCAACATATCTTCCAGGATTTAATGAATAATCTTTTTCTTTTATTTCTTCAAGACTTGCTTTATTGCAGAAGCCAAGTTTATTTTCATATCCTTCATCGTTTTTGTATTTATGATATGTTTCTGCTATTAAATCAATTTCGTTTTGTTGAGTTTCATCGAATGAGTCATCATCACTTGCACCAGCAAAAACTCTCAATTTACGAGTTTTCATTTTTCCAAGTTTAGTTGCATTTATAAATAAAACATCTGTGTCAACTTTTGCTTTATTCAAAATCCAACATTGAACGCTAATTCCTGTGTTAGAGAACATTTTGTCTGGCAAATCAATAATGGCATCAACTTTACCAGCTTCAAGCATAGCCTTTCTAACTTTTCTATCATCTTCAGTATTGCTTGTTGTTGCACCATTTGGCATAAGTATAGCAGCTTTTCCTTTTGGAGCAAGTTTAGCATACATAATTTCTAACCAAGCATAGTTTGCGTTTTTTGTATCAGGTTTTCCAAACACCCATCTTGGGTCACCTTCAAGAGATGGTTTCCAATAATCTTTAATGTTATATGGTGGGTTGGCAAGAATAAAATCTGCTCGAAGTGATTTATGTAAATCATCGGTGAAAGAATCTCCATTTCTATCTCCTAAATCGCCAGAAAGTCCACGGATTGCAAGGTTCATTTTTGCCATTTTCCATGTTCCTGGGTTGCTTTCTTGGCCATAAATTGAAATATCATCAACCTTTCCACGATGTTCTTTTACAAATTTTGAACATTGTACAAACATTCCACCAGAACCACAACAAGGATCAAAAACTCTACCTTTATATGGTTGCAAAATTTCAACCATCATTTCTACAATAGATTGTGGGGTAAAGAACTCTCCACCTTTTTGGGGGATATATGTTGCAAAAGCGCCAATATAGTATTCATATATTTGACCGAAGAAATCGCCATCTGCATCTTCCATTTTTAATTGTGTGGTAAAGAAATCTACAAGTTCGCCCAATGCAACTTTATCTAGTTCGCTTTTAGAGTAAGTTTTAGGAAGAATTCCTTTAAGCTCATAGTTTTTCTTCTCAAGTTCTTCAAACGCTTCGTCAATTTTTTGACCTAAACTTTCATCTTTAGAATATGATGCAATGTAAGGCCAAAGTGCTTTCTCTGGAACGATAAATACATGATCTGCGATGTAGTAATCCTCATCGTGTTCACAACCATCTCCGAATGCTTTTAATTCATTAAATTTAGCCAAATATTTATCACTAACATATTTTAAGAAAATTAAACCTAATACAACATTTTTGTAATCTGCTGGGTCGCACTTATCTCTTAATTTAACGGCAGCACCCCATAGCACTTTTTCATCAATTTTAGCCATTTTTACTCCTTATAGTTCTATATAATTTAAACTATGTGTCATTGCTATTATAGCACAAATTTTATTTTTTGTATTAATTATCAAACAAAAAACAGCAGAAATTTAATTTTGCTGTTTTGACACTTATATTTATTTTAAAAATTATTACCTTAATAAAATATTTTTTTAATAATGATATAAATTCTTTAATTTTGATTTAAAGATATGTTAAATAACTATAGATAGATAAAATCAAATATTTGCTTTTAATTTATTTATATTTTTAATCTCAAATTTATATCCCATATTAGTAACAGCTTGGGCGGCATATTTTATTGAGACTTTACTAAAGAATGGAATTTTAGGTCTTTCATCATGATATCGATTGATTATTCCTAATACGACTGTGTAATTATCAGCGATAAAATTATTATCAATTATTTCATCCATACCTTTATCATGTAATTTTTCATTTAATCTTGTTCTAAAAGATATATCCTTTAATGCATGGCAAGATACCGTGGCTTGATTAAAAAGATGGCTTAAATACGAAGATCCACCATTATTTTTTATATGCATTAATCTCTTATTGTAAATAACATCACATGGTTCAATTGAATTACCTTTTCCACTTCCAAAAGGAATGTTTATTGTATGAATCAACCTAGCTTCTCTAAGTGAATGTGCCAACATTGAGTTATATTCATCCTCATTTTTATTATCTGGACAATCAATAAATGAGATTTCTGATAATTTTAAAGCGTTATAAGTATCGTTGATATCTTGAGCAAAATCTTTGTTTATTTTATACCAATTTCCTCCATTGATAGCATAAATATCATTTTCCACTTCGATGCTACCTACTATACATTTATATGCTTTCCAATTATATAAATTAGTTCTTTCACTAGCATTTGATCTGGCATAAATGTTTTTTTGCTTTAATTGCTCAAAATTTTCAATAGTAGAATTTTTAAAACTATCAACAAAAACATCATTATCAATGTCATTATATTCTACGTGTCTATCATCTTGACCCTGAATATAAATACACCTAAAATTACGCCATTCAATCAAATCTGGAATTGCCATCCAAACTTGTGTGAAATCTCTATTATTAAATCGACTCACAACTTCATCATTTAGTCTATCAATTAATTCTTTATCTCTAACTAGTTTCATATTATCTAACCATTCAAAATTTTCTTGATATGTAGTCAATTTATATTTATTATAACAATATATTAGCAATTCATCAATATTGGATATGTCTCTATCAATAGTTAAATTGAAAATATCTCCACCAGTAATAATAGTCTTTCCAAAAAATTCATCCTCACTTTTTCCAGTAACAAAACGGATTAAATCCCTGTCAATATCAAAGCCAAATTCCCCAATATCGCTTTCCTTTGGCATTTGTTCCTGACTTTGTTTGTAATTTTTCCCTATATCAACTTTAGTAATTTTTCTAATTTTATTTTTTTTGTATAGTATTCAAAACAATTTTTAAACCAAATTGTTCCTCGATTACATTATCCTTAAACAAAGTTCTGCCATAACCGAATGTCAATCCAAAAATTCTAGTAACCTCCTCGTTAACTTGTATTCGTTTTAAATACAAAACCTTTGAATTTGCAGTTCTTAATTCATCTCGATGAATACTAAAAAATTTATATAACCAATCTGGTTCCTGAACAAGTGACCTATTATAATAAATTATATTATTTTCGTCTACAATCTGAAGCTCTTCACAATTTTCTACAATATCACTGAAATCAGTAATCTCTTCTTTGATTAAATATATTGATAAATTAATTTTTGCCATACTACAACTCCTTTTATAATGTTTGCCTTTGTTACTTATGATGTAATTTATAATGTTGCGATCTAGTCAATACAACTAAGTTTGATTTTCGATTGTTTAATTTATTTCCATCTTTATGATGAACAACTTCATTTAAACCAATATTCCTTTTTATTTTTTTACGTGCTATATCCCGATGTAATGGAGCATATCCATTTGCTCTAGCATCTGGACTTTTAGGATTATAATGTTGAATATAACCCTCTTTTGTTATATATTTTTTGTGTTTTCTATAAATTCTCATTTTGTATTTCTCCTTAAAAAAATTTTTGTATTAATATTACTAAAACAACATATATTCCTATACGACTTATCCAATGTAATAAGCTTCGACTAGAATACGATTTTCCTAAGCCGCCAATTTTCCAGGCTACTGTGAATGCAATACTATCAAAAATTAGGAATAATATAACATCCATAAACTGATTATTTGTAATAGAAAAACCGGTAATTAAAGTATATAATGTTCCCACATTATCACCTCCTCTTAAAAATATTCTGTCAGAGGACTTGCTTACCGGTTAAAAATATGCTATAATATATTTGTGTTAAAAATTAGCAATATTTTTAAACGGTTATCGGAGCCTCATTCCGATTAAAGAACAAGGTGCGAACTTGTTCTTTTTTTAGTTCTTACTCGTCAAATACAATTTTTTCTTCTGCTTTAGCAAAAATCTCAACTTGATTTTCAATATTTATTCTATTGACTATCCATCCATTTAAAGAGCATTGATGAATAAATTCATTTATTCTGTTTACTCCATTTATTTCTTTCAATGTAATTACTACACCAAAATTAAGTTCTCCTTTCTTTTGTGTGCTAAGTCGTTCTTTGGATTTAATACTAATCCCCCAAAGTTTAGTTGAATAAACTTTTTTTGGTCGATTGTTGTCTTTTATTAATTCTTTAATTACCTTTGTATTGTCCCATTTCCTATAGTGATGTCTTGCATCAATTTCATAAACAGGTCCCTCTCCATCAGTTTGATGATTATTATTTATAGTCACTATTTTATTATTGTTGACTCTACCAAAACTAATATCTAATTCACTATCCGTATAATCAACACCTTGATTTCTTGAACAACTTGGAAAGTAACACATCGTTGCTCTTGCAACATACGGATATTTCCCTTGATTTATAGGAACTGGTAATCGATAGTTAAATGTGTTATACATTTTTGAAGTGTTAGACAATACAAATTTAATTTCACTATTCTGAGAAGTAATAATTTCTTCAATTCTAATAGGAACAATACCATGCCCTATGGTTGGAGAATATCCATGATTGCTCCACCCTATCGCTGAATCTATAATTAAAGCTTTCGCTACTTCTCTAGTTAAACCCAGGACGTAAATAAGATATGCCATCTTTCTTGTAATCCAAGGAGCAGCTAATGATGTACCTTCAACATGTGCCAAACCATTATTAGTCATAACAGTTATTTTGCCATCTTTGTCTCCACCAAAATAACTCACATCTGGTTTATTAAAAAATGATAATACAGGGCCTTCTCTCGTATATCTAGCACTTGTTTTATCAAACTTAACAGAATTTACTACTAAGCCATTAATTGAATCTGCTGGGGCTCCTATCTTTTTATGCTTAGAATCCTCATTGTAGTTATTTGTTCCTGCTATTACAAAGATAACATCATTTTCATACTGTATTCTATCTAATATATCTGCCTCGGGAGAAATAAAATTTGGATTTATTGGAAAATCAGCCCCCAAAGACAAATTCCAAACTTTTATATCCTTATTTTTAGCCACAATATTCTCTATTGATTGAAGAATGTTAAAGGAACTAAATTTTGAACTATCTGATACTGCAAAGTGTTTAACCTTGAACCTTCCACATCCATCATCAAGATTTTTATTTAGTGCTGGACCATCTACAATTATTGAACAAATTGCCGTACCATGAAAATAATCCTCATCTGATGGAATAAAATCTTTTGCTAAATAACTCTCAGATTTGACCCATTTTGAAAAATATACATTTTTATCAAAAGATGTGTCTATTACACCTATAACTGGCTCATCTAGCGGGTCAGGTATATCAAAAGATTTCTCGTCCTTAAAATCAAAATCTTTTTTAGATAGGGTGGCCATGTCAGGACTAGCCATTGAGACTAAATATTGCATAGGTGTAGTTTTTTGCAAAATTTTTACTTGATTCGCATTCAACAAAACTGTATTATTATCACCTTCCATTATATTGTGATCAGGAACTTCTATCCCAACTGTTTTTAAAATTTCTTGAATTGGATATTTAGTCCTATAAAAAGTTATGATTGACTGCTCTTCTAATGCCCCATCTGCTTTCTCATTATCAAATTTCAAAACATAATATGCATCAATTATTACCCTTACAAATAATGAATTTTTCTTTAATTCATTGGGTATATTAATCTTTTTATCATTTATTTCTTTAATTTGAATATAATCTATTACTCCATTAAATTTTTGTTCGAGCAATTGAATACATTCTTCCAATAATTGTATTGTATCTTGTAGCGTTTCCAATGAAATAAAATGAGTTATAATATGTTTTTCTGGTTTTATATCTGTATATTTAGCCCCCACAATCGAATTATTTGGTTCATCCTTACGCCTGTTTGAAAAGCATGCGCTAATTCTGCGAGTTTTTGCAATTACATCTATATAATAAACACTAACCAAAGCGCCACCAATTATAGTATTTGTTTCCCAAAATTTATAAATGTTAATAAGTTGTAATTTTAAATCTCTTAAATGTTTAGCCTCGACCATTTTATGAGGTGGTAATTCAGGATAACCAAATCCAACCGAGTTTTTAACTTGTTGAAAAGTACCTTTTAATTGTAATAAATCATTCATCTTCCACCTCCTTCAATTCTCTTGCAACTTGACTTTTTGATATACCTGTCAAAATACCAATTTCTCTTAATGTAAAACCCATTTCTCTTAAAGCATTTAAATCATTTAATTTGTTTTTATCATTAAATTCTTTAAATATTCTTTTTAAATAATCGTATGGGTTATCTGGATTGCTAAAAGCAATAGATGTTTTTATAATGTTTAGTAATTCACCAGGATAAGGCAAGTTTTCGTTTGCTTTTAAAATTTTCTTTAATATATTAACATTCACCTCAATATGATTAAATTTTTTTGCTAAATTTGACAAAATTGAACATGCCGCTTCAATTAAATCTTTTTGTTCATATCTATTGAAATTAACAATTAAATCAAATCTACGTGTTAAAGCCTTGTCAAATGATTGGAATAAGTTTGTTGTTGCAAATAATATTACATTATCATTCAATTCATCCAAACCTCTAATAATTGAAGAAGTAGCCCTTCCCATTTCTCTTAAATCATTGTTATTTATTCTATCTAAAGCAATTGCATCAATCTCATCAAACAAAATTACAACTTTTTCTGGTTGAGAAAGGTTATTTATCTCATCGAACAACTCTGCTATATTCTTTGAAGTTTGTCCTAGTTTACTATCAACTATAAAATCAAAATTAACAATATATAAATCTCTCTCTAAAATTCTAGCAATATGTTTAACCGATTCTGTTTTTCCCGTTCCAGGACTACCTTGAAACATAAATTTATTAACACCAGCTTTATGTCCTATTGCGTTTATAATTCCTATAATATCTTCATTTATAGATTCAGGTAATACAAATGATGCACTACTTGTATCTATTTTTTTACAAAACGACATATTTTCGCGATTAATTTGCGGTATGAAAGTATTTGCGTTTGATAATAACGATAAAATATATTGAGATAATTGAACATCTCCTGATTCGTCAAAATCTCGAGCTATTTCATATGCTTCAGTTCTAAATCCCGAGTCATTATTCTCCACATGATATTTGATTAAATTTAACACATTTCTTTTTTTCATTTAACACCTCACAACGAGATTATAACACAACGCATTGGGACAAGTCAACATATTTAGGGACTTTTTTATTAAAATAATATTTTTGCAAAAACAAAAAAATTGCCGATATCGGCAATTTTAAAATTTTATATGTGGTACCCTAACGATTCTAAAGTAAAAAGCATAAAATACAGAATCGCAGTTTCAAAAGATACATTCTCTTTTTCCATAACTATTGAAACGAGATGTTCTTTATCTTTGCTAAGCTTGAACTTTACAACAGGATCATCAAGTCTTTCCCATTCTCTATAAGGATTATCATGCCCCCATATTGGCAAAGCAATTTGCCCCCAACCTGTCTCAATTATTCGAATAAATATTTTTTGAGTTATTGAAGATAGTATTGCCTTTTCAGCATTTACATTTTTTTCTTTCATAATTTTTACAAGCATATCTTGTGCTTTTACGTTATTAGTAAAATTAAGAATAGTTTTTTCTTTTTTTATTTTTTTTATAATTTCATCTTGCTTTAAAAAATGATTCTTAAAAATATCTAATTTTGTTTCGTCGTCACAATTTTGCAAATTATTTTCTGTCAAGAAAAATTTCCAGTCTTCTACTATCATGCTTTCGTCGTTAACAATAATTGGAACCTTCTCTAAATAAGGTAATCGATTTTCAAACAATAATTTGCCTAATTCTAAAGCAGGTTCTGTTGCCTTAATTAATTCGGTCCATTTATAAAATCCAGCCAGTCTCGCAATCACATGTTGCGCATTCATTAATGTAAATGGTTTTTCTTCATCAATCTCAAAATTAAAAATAATATCATCGATGTCACTAAAAAAGCGAGGTGAATATTCATAGACATCCTCATCCTCGTTGAAATGTTTTGTTTCAAAATCTTTTAAAAAATTCTTAGCTTGCAGCTTAAAAAAATCTATATTTGTCATAATATATCTCCTTATCAATTTTTTGTTTATTGTCCTTATAATGCATCCGTAAACTTTTTAGACAATAAACTCTTTCGACAAAGAATATATTATCTTTATGTGGTCGATGAAATCTTTGCACGGACTAGCAGGTCTACCACCAACCTTGGATATATTATAACTGAAAACAAATTCTAAGTCAAAGATTTTTAAAATAAATATAATAAAACTTACAAGTAGTTTATAACTTTACTCCACGTAAAAGCCATAGGCAAATAAATGTCTATATGTGATGATTTCGTAGGTTGGGATGTAGTCGATGAATTTGATATGGTTTGAGAATTTTTGAATAGTTGGTGGACTTGTTTTATTTTTTGTGTTGGCCTTAGCAGCTTGCTTACTTTTTGTTTTAGTTTTGCTTTCTATGTTTAACTTTTCCCTGCCTTCAACTTTAAATTCTTCATTTATGACTTTGGTTAAGTCGGCATCTGTTTTATATTCTTCTTTCGCCATTTTAGTTGTGATGGTTTTGAAATTTGTTCTTTCATTTCCATTTTCGATTTTGCTGGTGATACTGTTACTGTTTCTATTTGTAGTTCCAGTTTTATCAATTTCAGTTTCAATTTCTCCTTTCTCGGGGTTGTCTTTTGATATTTTTGCAAAAGGTTCGAATTGAGGTACGCTTGCTCCGCCAAAAGATTGTCGTTTGAACTCAAACGGCAATTTTTTATTGTCTGCATCTGAAATTTCAATTTCTTTTCTATAAATTGTTGTTCCATTGTCATCATTATTATTGTCATCATCATTATCATTTGGACGATTATATATTTCTTCTGCTGGATTAAGACTTGTGTTGTAAACAATTGTAATTTTGTCATCATAAAGCAATACTTTCAAAATAAAATTGTTAAAGAATTCGTTTTTATCTATTTTGTTATCAAATTGTTTTCTTGCATATACTTTTAAGAAATTTACAATTTGTTCCTTTTCAAGTGGTTTTATTTGGTGATTTTGTTCATACTCAACTTTATCTTCTAGTATTGCTTTTTCGTTTTCAAGTTTCATAAGTCGTTCTTGTGTTGACGAAGTTATTATTCCTTTTTCCATTGCATTTAGAATAGAGTCTATTGCTCTATTCTTTTCTTTTAATTCTTCTTGTAATTTAGTTAAAACTGCGTTGTTAGATAATTCACTATTAAATCTATTCACAACAACTTCGGCAATACTATCAATAACATTTGGTTCAAGAACATATTTTTTTGTCTTTTCAAAAACAAAATCTTCTATTGTATCTTTTCTAACATTATGTTTATCACATTTTGTGATTTTCTTTTTCTTGCCTGAACATTTGTAATATCTATGGACAGCACCAGTTTTGCTTGTTCCCGTTTCTGCCACCATTGGGTATCCACAATAGCCACAAAAAAGTTTATCACTTAAAATATACACATCTTCATTTAAACTATTTTTTCTTTGTCTATGTTTATGATTATCCATAATTAAATTACACCTTTTAAATATACTTTCTTCAATTATTGGTGGAAATATATTAGTATAGATTTCATCGTCCATTTTGCATATTCCGATATACTTTTCATTTCTTATCATTTTAGCAATAATATTTAAATTAAACTTGTTCCCATATTTTGTTTTTAGACCTTTGTTGTTTAGTTCATTTACAATTTCAATTGCCTTTTTGCCATTTGCATAATCTCTAAATATTTTCTTTACAATCTCACTTTCGACTTCGTTGATAACATATTTTTTGTTTACAACATCAAAACCATACAAAATATATCCACCAATGTAATTACCTTTTATTAAACTTTCTTTTATACCTCGCTTAACTTTTTGTGAAAGTTCGGCAGAGTAATATTCTGCCATTCCTTCCAAAACACTTTCCATTAAAACACCGCTAGCATCATCACTTATGTTTTCTTTTGCAGATAGAACCCTAACACCATTCTTTTTTAACTTTGCTTTATATGTAGCACTATCATATCTATTTCTTGCAAATCTATCTAGTTGATAAACCAAAACAAAATCAAAATCACCTTTCTTGCTATCTTCAATCATTTGTTTGAATTGTGGTCTGTTATCTGTTGTTCCAGAAAGTGCTCGGTCAATATATTCATTAAGAATAATAAGCCCATTTCTTTTTGCATAGGCATAACATTCACGAAGTTGCCCTTCAATAGATTGTTCAGTTTGATTATGCGAACTAAATCTCGCATATATTACAGCTCGTTTTTTACTCAAAATATTACTCCTTTTAATTAAACATCTCAAAAACTTGAATTTTTAAAACTCTTGCAATTTTAAAAAGTGCAATTATTCTAAAATTCTCACTATTAGTCATTATTTTATTTAATGTGCTTTGACTTATTTTGCACAACTCACAAAACTTACTTTTAGATAAGTTATTTTCTTTTATAAAGTTTTCTATCAATTCAGTTTTAATTATATTTTTCATAATTCACCATTCCTTATTCGGGATAATTATATCATCCCTGTTTAGGGAAAGTCAACTATTTATCCCTTATTTGGGATATACTTATAAAAAATTAAGGTGGTATCTATGAAAATATTTGCAGAAAGATTAAAAGAATTAAGACAAGAAAAAGGACTTTCAATCCAAGCATTAGCAAGAGAAGTCAAGATTGGTTCATCATCTCTTTGTCGCTGGGAAAACTGTCAAGCAGATGTAAAAGGTTCTCAACTTGTAATTCTCGCTAAATATTTTGGCGTATCAATTGATTACTTAATGGGCTTGGAGGATTAGTATGGAAAATGAATTATATGGTTATAATCTAATTAACAAAGAAACAATAAACAAAATGCAAGAGTTAAACAATGTTATATCAGATATTGGCAAAACATTTTGTAGTAATTTAAAATTATTTTCTGAAAACATATATAGTATTTTTAGTTCTACATTTAAACAAATAAATGATTTTAAATCTTCATTAAATCCAATATATGAAATGCTAAAAGAATTAAATAATTTTAATAAGCCAATCATTGAAAGTATTAAAGAAATATCAAAGATAGAATTAGTACCAGTAATAGATTTTGTTGAAAATTTAAAATTTTTTAAATTTAATATAGATAAAGATAAAGAAAAAGAAGAAATTATAGAAGATATTTCAAATGCAAACAAGGAAATTATTTTATCACAAAAAATAAATACTAGACAAAAAAGAAATTTGTTAAATAAATTCTTTTCCTTGCTAACTGTGACATTAAAATTTATATTTTTCTCATTGATAATTCCCACTTTATTTTCAGTGCATGTTTCAAATCATTTAATTTTAATGGAAGCAAAACAAGAGATCTTTCAATTAGAAGAACAACAGAAAAATAATGAAATAAAAATACAATATAGATACATAAAAAGTGAAACACGATTATACAAAACTAGAAAATTAAAAAATTGTATTGACCATCTAGCTATTGGTGAAATTGTTATTGTTTTGGAAGAAGTAAAAGATAAATTAAAAGTTCAAATATTAGATACTAATGAAATTGGTTGGATTTTAAAAAAATATTCTAAAAAGGCATAATTATTTCTTAAAAACATTATCGGGTGTGAGATTATTTATATCTCCACCTTTTTTAATGTAATCAATTAAATAATTGCTTAAAGTTTCGCCAACGCTTTTGGTTACTGATGGATAGAATTTTGCTTGTCCTTTTCTTTCTTTGTTAGTTTTTAGATTTAGGCTTTGTATGTTTTTTGCATATTTTATTTTCTTCATTTTTACTCCTTTTGTATGTTAAATACTTAATAAATAAGGAAAACGGGCATCACGTTTGTCGCATAAGGGGAATGGATCAATTTTGATTCTGCGAGTTTTTATTTTGCCCCAGTAAAATGCTTTATTTTACTAGCAAAAACGAGCATAATTTTTCAAAATATCCCCATTCCTTATCCTGCTTCTAATAAATTTATCTATTTCACAAGCTTCCTTCATCTTCTTCTATCCCAATTGCCTTTAAATATTCATTTTTTAGTTCTTGCAAACCTTCGGGTAATCTGTCATACATTCCAGCTTCAACATATCTTGCCTGCAATGTTCTTTCATCATCATGAGCAAGAACCAAATTATATATTCTTGACAATAATTTTTCTATAAATATTTGTTGAACATTTATCATTTTCAAATCCTGAATATACATATTCTCTTTAACTGACAAGTGATTTTCAAAGTGAGTTATCTTTTCTGATATACTCTCTATTTTTTGATAGTAATCTTTAAAATTTTCATCTTGCAATTCTAAAATATCCAAACCGTTTGTAATAACATGAACAAGAAATTCGTTTTTGTTTCTAAAATCAGCCCTATGCTTTTCAAAACATTTACTCAACCTTTCAATTGTTCCATAACTATAAATTCTAAGCTTTACTTCCATAAGTTTACTTGTATCAATTTTTTTCATTTTATTCTCCTTTTAATTTTTTTGGTTTTGTTTTTAGTTCTAATTTTACATTTCACACCTCCATTTAAAATGATTTTACTATTCTCGCGTGGACACCATTTGTCCATACGGGAAATATTTTTTCAACTTTCTCAAGTAAATTTTAACAAAGTCGCATTCACTACATTTTTCCATGCAATAAAAGTTCTTATCTTTTCATGCATATTATTGCATTGTCGCTTGACCACCGTTTGGTCAAACGGAAAAATATTTTCACATTAATCTTACAATTCTCGCAGCACACCCATTGTGTGCAGCGAAAAAAGTTTTTTGATTTTTCATTAGAATTTTACTACTGTCGCTGTATCACCATTTGATACAGCGAGAAAAGTTTTTTTGATTTTTCTAACTTAATTCTAAAACTTCCGCTGGCTCACCATTTGAACCATCGGGAAATATTTTTTAAACTTTTTCAACTAATTATAAAAATATCGCGTGTTCACCATTTGAACACGCGAAAAAAATTATTATAAATTTTATACATCAACCTTCTCACTTTCTCATTATAACCATTTGAAATTGTGAATAAAAACACAATAAAAAAATGCCAAATATTTGGCATTTTTTATTTTTTTATAATCTAATTGTTAATATACCATTATAATTAATAGTCAAAATTTTTTTATTTATGTTTAAATACATTTTCTATAAAATCATAAAATTTTTTACAATTAATTTTGCAATTTACTTTTTATAATTTCTAAACTTATATTCTCCCTTATATCATTTCTTATTTTCTTTATTACCTCATCCATAGTTTCAGCTTCCCAATAAATTTTTAATTTATTTTTAGCTCTAGTTATTGCTGTATAAAATATATTTGAAGTAATTAACTTTTCAACATCTTTTGTTAAGACTACTTTTACTGAATTATATTCAAGTCCTTGAGCTTTATGTATTGATAAAGCATAGGCAATATTAAAAGGCACTATATTATTCTTATCTTCATCATCATCATCATTTTCAAATTCTTTATTTACCTCAAAACGAATTAACGAGGATGAAGTTCTAGTTTCAATTAAGTCAACAAATGTATTTTGAACATCCAATTCAGTAATTGGTTTCTCAATTTCTATTTTAAATATCATTTTTTCATCATTTTCAATAATATTTTCAATTGTACCTTTTAAGTTATTATATAATAAATTTGACCTTAAATTTTCGGCTCTTTAAAATCTAAGGTAGGTAGGTAGATAGCATTTT
>USSZ01000024.1 GCA_900557645.1 uncultured Eubacteriales bacterium | reverse complement strand
CCTATTATCTAAAATTGTAATTTAATAATATAAATATTATAAATAAATTCTTTCGCTTAAAGAATTCGATATAATTAACTTTTAAATAATTATAATTCGCAATCAAATTGAAAAATATTACAACATATAAAAACAAATCTATAAATAAAAATAACAATAAACATGAAACTTATAATAAAAACGTGGATTAGATCATAAATCGAATTCACGTTTTTATATTTAGATTTTTTCTTTAATTTTTTCTAAATTTGTTCATCTTTAAAACAACTCAGATAAGTTACTTTTTTAATACCATAAATTTTTTCATCTATAACTTGAAAAGGAGAATAATCAAAATCATCTTTTTTATCATGCTCACAAACAATTATCCCGTTATTAGCCAATAAATTAAACTTAAAAATCAATTTTAATGCATTTTCATAAAAACCACTTTTATATGGTGGGTCAATTATAATTATATCAAATTTTTCATTTTCCAATCTTTTTATCGCATCTTCATAACTTGCCTTATAAACTCTTATGCATTTTTCATCAATCTTTAAGTTTGTTATATTTTCTTTAATCATTTTTATTGAACGAAAATCTTTATCTACAATTACAACTTTTTTTGCACCACGACTATATGCCTCTATTCCTAATGCTCCTGTTCCACCAAACAAATCAAGAACGGAAGCATCTTGAATATCATATGTCAACTTGTTAAATATAGATTGTTTTACTACATCTGCCGTTGGTCTGATATGATCGAACTTATTTTCTAATAATTTTCGTCCTTTTAACTTTCCTGCTGTAACTCTCATATTTTTATTTTAACAAAAAAAATAAAAAGTTTCAACAATTTAATCTTTTTTACAAAACATTTTATTAATAATGTTCACATCAATACAAAAAAATTCATAAATTGTTTTTTGTAAGGAGGAAAAATGCAAAAAATTAAAAATATCTCTATTTTTATCACTTGTCTTCTTATTTGTATGGTCTCGTGCTTAATATTTGTAGGCTGTGGTGAAAATAATGACAATAAAATAAGATTAAATGAGGTTACACACAGCATATTTTATGCTCCTTTATATGCGGCTTATAATTTGGGTTATTTTGAAGACCAAGGACTTGATGTAACAATTGAAAGTTCTTCTGGATCTGACGCTTCAATGACTGCCCTTATAAGTGGCAGTGCCGACATTGTTTTAGTTGGTCCAGAACAAGTTGTTTATGCTGATGGAAAACAAAATCAACCTGTCATTTTTGGACAATTAACACAAAAAGATGGTTCTTTCTTCGTTTCAAGAGATGATATCTCTGACTTCTCACTTGAATCTTTAAAAGGCACAACTATCATTGGTGGTCGTGCTGGTGGTTTCCCTGCAATGACACTTGAGTATATTATTAAGCAAGCAGGATTGACAATCGGAACAAACACTGCTTCAGGAGAAGTAAACTTAAGAAAAGATGTTTCTTTCGCAATGATTGGAAGTGAATTTATTACTTCACGTTGTGAATATTGCACTCTTTTCGAACCTACTGCAACCAATCTTGAAAAAGAAGGTAATGGCTATGTTCTTGATGCTGTTGGAGATTATTCAGGTTATCTTCCATATACCTGCTTTGCAGCAACAGAAAATTATTTAGCAAACAACGCAGATAAAGCCGAAAAGTTTCTAACTGCTGTATATAATGGTTATATTTATATCTCAACTCAAAGTGCCACCAAAGCAGCAGAAGCATTGTTACCTTCATTCTCTGGCATGAGCATAGAAGAACTTGAAATTGCTGTAAAACAATATCTTTCTATTGATGCTTGGTCTGATGACTTTATTTTAAGTGAAAGTTCTTTTGACACTATGCTTGAAATAATCAACTCAACACAAGGAAAAGATATTGGTGTAACTTACTCACCAAAATTTGCAGACATTGTTGACAACTCTATTGCAGAAAAATTATCTGATAAAAACTAAAATTTTATTAAAGAAGAACAAAAAAAAGACTACCTTTAAAATGAAGATTCTTATTAGTATAAGAATTTTTCTAGAGTAGTCTTTTTATATTCTTTTCTTATTTATACCTTTGCTATAATTTCTAGCATTTAAAATTTAAGATAATCAATTTTTAATTTTAGAAATTATAATTATACATAATAATCTTTATAAGAAGATTTTTTCTCTTCTTGTTTTGGAGTCTTTCCTCCTTTACCACCTCGTCCCCCGCGACGTTTAAGAAGAATAAATGTAACGACTCCTGCAATTACAACTACAACAGCAGGTATAGTTATATACAGCCACAAAAGGTCGCTTCCATTATTTGATGTATCTTGAACAATTGTCAATGAAAGAGGTAATTCATTGTTTTCTAAATCTTGAATAACCTTCATATTCATGCTAAATTTATAAGTTGTTTCACCAGTAGTTTCATCTGTTGCAGGATCACTTGACATCATTATTACTGAAGAACCATAAGTATTTTGTAAATTTGTCATAAAAGATTGATAATCAAGAATATAATTTTTATTTGTTACTATTTCAAGAGTAAGTCTTGAATTATTTGGAGATACTGAAATATTTTCACCATCATATAATTGACCACCAATAGTAATTGATTTTATTTGAGATTGATTATAATTCGCAACACCAACCTTTATAGCACCTTCACTTGTAAAATAAGCAACCAACTTAAATTCTTTATTGAAAGGAGCAACTCCAAATTTGATCGTTACTGTGCTATCAGTATCCTCTTCAAAATCAACTTTTTGAAGAGAACCATCTTCTTGAATATAATATAATTCCCAATAATCAAAACTATAAATGCCATTACCAACAGCAATTATTCTTCGAACTGCTGAACCATACGTAAAAGGAATCGGCATTTCTTCAGTTGTTGAACTTGCATCAGTGCTTCTTACGCCACCTTGTTTATTTAATTTTGCATCATCTGATACTGTAATAACACAATCATATAATTTGGCACTTACTGTGAATGAATAACTTCCATCTGTTAAATCACTTACAGTAATTGGTATTTTATATCCTATAACATTTCCACCTTCATCTTGAACTACATATTGATTATAATTCAAATTCAGATTTAATATGTTAGAATTTAATAATACTGAAGATAATTCATAATAGCCAATATATTCATTTTTAAAATTAATACTTAAATATATGGTTGTCCCATATTTTACCGAAATACTTTCAGAATACTCTTCATCTCCAATAACAAAAGAGGCATTATCAATTACTGAAGTTACATCAAGAACTTGATTAAATGAAAAATCAAAACTTTGAAATTGTTGAAGATGCAACTCTGAATTAACTTGCATCCATATTTCATCAAAATTCCATACAGGACTTGCAACATCAAAATTTTCACTATTTAAAAGAAAATTTCTTGAAATTAAATTTACTTGTTGAATTTTTTCACTAGTAATAGGAGATGAAATATATCCTATTGCATTAAGGTCATCTGTATAATAATCAAAGTTTATATTATTAACAGTTATTTTACTAGATGGTGAAACACCACCTACAATAGCACCCTCGTATACTTTTAATGTTGAATTGTCTGTTTCAGAAGAAATATTTCCACCATAACAGGTATTTTTAATCATTGAGTTTGCACCAATCATATAACCTACAGCACCACCAAAATATTGTTCAGAAGAAGATGAATAAGTTTGTGCTGTGCTATTTGAATATGTTATATCTCCAAAACTTAAACAATTTAATATGTATGCTTGTTCAAGTGTTCCTACAAGACCACCAACAGATAATGTTGAATTTTTGTTTATATTCACATTAATATCATAATAAGAAACACAATTTACTATATTTGCTTCACCTTCAGCCAAAATACCTGTTCTTGGGTTTCCTATCATTTTACCAGCAAGTGCACCAAAGTTGATATTTGAATAAACTGGAATATCTATTAAAGTGCGTTCTTGCTCAATTCTTGGTTCTTTTTCTTCTTCATTTTTTGCCAAATTAATAAAACTGTTTTCTGGTTCTTGTGGCATTTCTTCTGTTATAACTTTAACATTGTTTAGTTCGCAATTCTCAATAACTGTGTTTTCACCATATCCAACTATTATACCTGCAAATATTTCTTGAATATTATCCTCTTTAAATGTAAATTTTACATCTCCCGTTACAGATAAATTTTTAATTGTCGCATCTTTTGCATAAGGAATTAACCCATAATATAAAAATTCAGAAGATAAATTAATATTTGAAATTGTCCAGCCATTTCCATCAAAAGTTCCACAAAATGTATTCTTTGTTTGATAAATTGAAGATAAATCTGTTTCAGAAAAATCAAGGTCTGCAGTTAATGTAATATTTACATTCTGATTATTGTAAGTTGTTGACGCTTTAAATGTTGATACAAATTCATCTGGAGTTGAAATTGTTAAATTTACAGCATCATTATCTTCAGCAAAAGAATATGTAGGAATCCCTACAACAATTCCACCACTCAAAACAAGAAATAAAGATAAAACAAATCCAAAAAATTTTTTCATAATTTATCCTTCTTTAATTATTAATATAATTAATATATTACTAATAATAATTTATCATATAAATATAATTTTTCCAAATAATTTACAAAATATTTTATAATTTAAAAAAATTGACAACTTTCTTATATTTTTCTTTAATTTTTTTTATTTAATTATAAATGGAATATTTCAATTTTTTTATTAACTTTTCTTTATCTTTTTGCACTAAACTTTTTTCTTTTTGTTTTTTCAAATTATCATTTGTGCTTATACTCATCAAATAATATCTCATTTCGTCCAAACAATGGTCATCTTTTTTTATAGGTAAGTCATTATCCCCCCACCAATAAGATTTTATTTCTTTTATCAAATTAACACAGTTTTTAAATATAAATAAATGAGGTTTGCCTTCTCCATCTTTCAAAAACCTTTTAACTACATTTATCCCACTAAACATATCCTTATTTACTTTAGGATTCACCAAAATATCATTTTCATAAAAAAGTTCAACAACATTTTTACTGCTTGCCAGTGTCCTTTGATTTGCTGCACTATCAATAAGAGCCGATAGTCTTCCATTCAAAAAATGCCAATTTAGTCTTTTACTTATTTCTTTTATTTTTCCTGCATGAAAATATACATCTTTACCTTTATCAAAATGTTCAGCAATTACATAAACATTACCATCAAAATCCCTTGCATACCAATGTGCTGATAAAGGATTATTTAGTCCTGGATCTATTGAAATGTTATCATACCATTCAAATGGCACTTGAAATGGTTCAATTACATGAATATTTTCATCAAACTCATTATAAACAAGTCCACCACATTGCATAAACTTGCCATATCTACGTGATTGTAATTCATCACTTGATAAAGTCTTTGTCATTTGTTCAATTTCTTCTTTTTTAAGATAGGGATTATCTGCCCACTCCATTTCAATGTGCCAT
This sequence comes from uncultured Eubacteriales bacterium, assembly GCA_900557645.1. GTDB lineage: Bacteria > Bacillota > Clostridia > Christensenellales > UBA1242 > Caccovivens. The sequence continues at coordinate 10,291 of USSZ01000024.1, read as the reverse complement.
ACCTGTTCATCATCATTTGAATTTAGATAAATTTCATTATAGACCCATGTCAAACCTTTTAATGGAGTCATTGTTCCAAAAATAAAACCCTGTCTATCCATTACTCTCATTCTACATTCTTGATATATATCATAAGGTGGTTCTTCATCAAACCAAACAAAGTCTAAAGATGATCCTTGAAATTTTTCACGTCCTTGATCACAACTTTTAAACCCTATTTTTGAAAGTGATCCAAATATATTTTTCACCAATATAAAATCTATTATTCCATAATCGGCACTCCCTTGCCTGCCACTACACATAACTATTTGCTCTATATAATCTTTTCTTAAATAATGCAATATTTTGTTTTGTGCAACGTCTCTTTGCACTTGTTTTGATAAACTTACAACCCAACAGGTAATAGGTTTATTTTCTCTAAATGGATGAATTCCCCTGGCAAGCCAAACAGTTTCAACTGCACCACATTCAGTTTTACCAGAACGATTTCCTCCAAAAACCCATCTATTTTTCTTTTGGCATTTATGAAAAGCCATTTGCTTTTTATGGACAAATTCCCCATTATTATATCTAGATAAAAAATCATCAGTCTTTCTTTTTTCAATTTCCTTTTTAACTAACAATAATTTATATCTTTCATCTTTCATTTAATTGTCAAATTCCTCCAAATTAACTTACTTTTAGACAAAAATATCTTTGCATACTAAAACAAAACATTTTAAAATAATTTTATGAAAAAATTGCTTCTTATCTCTTCACTTTTCGTATTTATTAGCAGTGCCTTAAATTGTTTTAAAGCAGAATCTTTTGCTCAAAACTCATATTATGCAAAAATTACTAATGAAAATGTTTATTTTTATTCAGACCCTATTGAAGAATCTGAAAAAATATTGTTTGAAATACCAAACACATATTTTGTGAAATTAATTGATAATGCAAATGAAAATTTTTATTATGCAATTTACAAAAACGTTTATGGTTATGTTAAAAAAAGTCAAGTAAATGTTATGTCTGGAACTCCTGTCAATCCTTTTGCAAATGCTACATTTAGAATTTTTTCTCCTGATGGCATTGGTCTATATTCTACTCCATCAATAAACCAATCTTTTAAACTGACAGAAATACCCTACCTTACAAGCAATTTAATATTCTATGGATATAAAATTGGAGAAGAAGCCATTCCTGAAAAATCTAGTCAATGGATATATTGTAATTTTCAAAATGGAGAAAATTTTTTTGGATATGTATATTCGGTATTTTGTGATCAACTTTCGCAAATTCAAGATAATTATGAAACATTTGAAATAGTTGAAAATCCTGTATTCAGCACCGATAAAAGTCCAAATGAACTTTCTGCTGTTGCTATGACTTTTATTATAATAGGAGTAAGTATTCCTTGTTTAATTGTTATTTATCTTCTTCTTAAACCAACTCTATTAAAAGAAAAAGTCTTAAATGAAAAACCTAAAATTAAGAAAAAACATCACGGAGATTACTTTGAGTTTGATGATAGCGAGTTAAATTAAAATAAAATCAAATTTGCATAATCTGTTCAATATCTTCAAAATTCTCAACGTTATTACGACTGAAATTTTTATAAACATCTAAAATCCACTTTTCTTCTGCAAGATAGGAATTTAGTTTTTTACTATTAAATCCTTGCAATGTTAAATTATTTAAAAATTGTTCTTCTGCTTGAGTAAGTCTTCTAAAATAAGTCCTAGGTGATAAACTCAAACTTTCGGCAATATTATCACTTGACTCACCTTCAATATACTTTTCTATTAAAATTTGTCCTAATATTTTATCACACCCTTTTAAAGCCTTTTCTGTTAAGACTTTTAGGTTAATAAGTCGAACCTTTCTTTCACTTAATTCAATAATTCTTTTCGAAACAGATAATACACCATTATCAATAGAACTTCCACTAAAATAATAATAAGAGTTTAATGCTTGCCTTTCTACCATTTTATCTATAGCACCACTTATACGCTCTAAATATCTATAAACACTTAAAATTGTTTTAGCCCATAAATTTGATTTCATTTACTTTCTCCTTTTGCCATATAGCGATTATAATTTGTTACTTTGTCTATAGTCAATTTTTACTGCCAAAATATTGAAACATTTTGTAAAAATTTTTACAAAAATATGTCGTATAATAAAATTTATTGACGAAATGCGTCATAAATTCTTCATATTTTGACAAATTATGACATAAAATTATAAAAATAGACAAAAATTAAAATCTAATAAAACTTTAATAAATTAAAAAATATATCTTCATTAAAATTAATAATTTCATAATTTTAATTTATAAATTTTTAATTTTAGTTGAAAATAATTTTATTTTATGATATTATATATCTACATTGATTTGCCGAAGTGGCGGAATGGCAGACGCGACGGACTCAAAATCCGTTGGAGGCAACTTCATGTGGGTTCGACTCCCACCTTCGGCACCATACACCATATATTTTTTTAATTACATAAATTAGTGGGAGGAGAACACACATTGTGAGTTCCCTTATAAAATCGTCAGATTTTTAAGGCTTGGCTTCCACTTTCAAAACTTTAAAAATAAATATAATGAAACAGATGACATCTGTTTTTTTTATTGCTGAAATTATTGATTCTTTTTTTATTAATCTTAGAAAATCTCAATAGATATTCAAATACTTAAGCATATAAATTTAACTATTTAAATATAGTTTTATGTTTTTATAAGTAAGCAAAATAATTAAAATTAAAATTTTATTTGGCAACAAAAAAACCTAGCAACCCATAAAACAATCTTTCGATTTTTTATGGAACGCTAGGTTCGCTATTTAATCTATCTTTTAATCTTTAAATTCCATTAATATAAAAACTTCATTTTTACATTTTAAACATTTCATATTATGTATAAAACTTTTCTTTTTCATACGCAAAGGTCTATTTATCAAAATTCTGCAATCGCTTGAATCATCAGAACTATCACATTCCCCAAGACATCTGCCACAATGTGGACAAAATAATTTTTGTTTCACCTCGCCTGCCTCCTTAAAATTTGTGAATACTATGCTCTACAATTCCTAAAATTTTAACTTCTTTTGTAATAATATCCTTATAATTTTTATTTTCGGGATGCAAAATAATTTCATTTTTATTTTTATAAAATCTTTTTACTGTCGCACTATCATCAAGTAAAGCAACAACTATCTTTCCATTTTCTGCAGTTGTCGTTTGCTTAACAACCAGCAAATCACCATCTTGAATACCTGCATCAATCATGCTATCACCTTGAGCACGCAAAATAAATTGTTTATCACAACCAAATATATCCACCGGCAACTGATACATCCCTTCTATATTCTCTTGTGCATAGATTGGAGAACCACATGTTACAGTTCCAACAATTGGGGCAAGTATTGTTGAACTTTTCTCAATATTTTTTGATATACCTATCTTTCCAAATTCATCTTTATCAAGAAGTCCTCTCTCATATAATACTTTCAAATAACGACTTACAATAGATAAACTTGAAAAGTTAAGATGTTTCATTATGTTACGATATGAAGGACTTATGCCATTTTCATACTGATAAGTTTTAACATAATTCAATAAATCATTTAACATATCTTCTTTATAAATCTTCATGTCATCTCCAAACATAAAAGAACACTGCGTTCTTTTATGTTTTTATTATACATTATTACTTTTCACAAATCAAGCAAAAGTGCCAAATTTTTTTATTATTTTATAATTCTATTAAGATATTTTCAATTTTCAAATTCTATTAAAATAAAAAAAATGATAGTAACTATCATCTTTAAACTTCTCTACTTATTCTTATTAAATCCTAACATATTAACTTCAACCATAACCTTTTCTGCCATCGTGCAAAGGAGTTCTCTAGGGGTAGGTTTATCATTTGAAAAATCAATCTTCATACGTTTTTCAAAATCAACTATTCCTCCTCTTTTATAACTTACATCAATAGCATGACGCATTGCCCTATCTATTAAATCTTGAGATATTTCAAATTCACTTGCAAGTTCACTATAAAGCCTGTTGTTGACATTATGTTTTTTAGTAGAATCTTCAACAATTTTTTTCACTCCTTCTTTCAAAAACGCATAGCCTCGTAAATTCGGACTTATCTTCAATATTAATAAATAAATAGTTAATCTCTCTTCTAAAAATAAATTGTAATCTCTCTCAAGCATTAGGTTATATTCCCCCATGCAGTATATTATACATCTTTATAAATTTAAAACAAATTAATTTTGTAAAATTTTATCTTTTTTTTACAAAATTTTAAATTATATAAAAAACAAACATTTTCCAATATTCGACAAAATTTTACATTTTTGACGGCATGATGACGAATACTTGAATATTTTTAACAAACATAAACATTAATATATTGTATGTGAGGTGTAAAATGAAAAAAGATTATCCAAGATATACTTTAAGAGTTTCAAAAGAACTCCTTTTCAAACTTGCTTTTATCTCTGACTTTTATGGAAGAACAAAAAATAGAGAAATTGAGCATTTATTGAAAAAACATATAAGCGAGTTTGAAAAACAATATGGAGTTATCCCCGTCCCTGATTCTATAGTCGAGGAATAAAAAAAATATATAAAAAAACTGTTAATAACTATTTTTTTGTGTTTTAATATCATTGTTTGTTGTATTGTAAAATGTCTTTATATTACAAACAAATCTTTTATTAAATAATTAATCAAGATTTATAAATTTGTTGACAAATAATATAAATTGCTGTATAATCACAATTGTATCTAAAACAATATATTCTTATTAAAGCACAAAATGATATGGACTGCTAGCTCAGTTGGTAGAGCATTCGACTCTTAATCGAAGGGTCCGGGGTTCGAGCCCCCGGCAGTCCACCATGCTAAATCCCTTATAAAATAAGGGATTTTTTAATGTCAAGATACTCAAAATTTAACTCAAAACTGTCTAAAATTTTCGTAAAAAGTGTCTAAAATTTCAATATTTTCAACAAAAATATTTATCAACTTGAAAACTAGTTTATTACTCAAAAGCAATCAAAAATAGCCACTGTCTAAAAAACTGTCTAAAATTTTTAGAAAAATAGCACAAAAAAAGACTGAGAATTATCATAAATTCTCAGTCAATTTTATTACATTTCAAAATCTTTTTGTTTTTTCTTTTTACGCATTTCTTTTTCTTTTAGCCACTCTTTATATTCTTCATCTTCTTGTTGAGATTTTAGTTGTTCTTCTAACTTTGCAATTTTTTCTTCAAGTCCTTTTGTCTTATCAATTTCGTTTGTTTTTTCGTTTTCTTCTTTCTTTGAATTAAAATTAAAAACATTTGAAATTGTGTTTGCTGAGTTTTGTTTAGTCTTATAGTCCAAGTGGCTGTAAATATTCGCTGTGGTGCCAAAATCGGCGTGTCCAAGCCACTCTTGGATTTGTTTCATAGGGACTCCATTAGATAGCATAATGCTTGCACAAGAGTGTCTTAAATCGTGAAAACGAATATGTTTAAGATTGTTCTTTCTAATAATCTTAATAAAGTTATGAGATAGCCTGTTAGGCAGAATCAATCTTCCAAGATTGTCAACACAAACATAATCCAAATACCTTTTGTCATAACCCTTGCCGAGTAATTTTTTATTATTCTCAACTTGCTCTTTATGGTTAAGTAATAATTCTTCTGCCTGTGGGAGTAGTGGTAAAACTCTATTGCTTGTTTTATTTTTCATCTTATCCGATTTATGAATATATCGTTTTCCATCTTCTATAATGTTCTTTTTTTATCAGTAATGTTGTCTATAGCAATAACGAGAGCAATTAAGAAAGGCATGTCTTGTTCATTCGCTTCAAGTTCAAAGGCATCATTGATAAAGGTGATTTGTCTTCTTATTGTACCAATAACTTCACCATTTTTTAGAATTTGAGATGTTAAACCAAAAAATTTTCCTTGAATTTTAATTTCATCTTTATAACCCATAACAAAATATTCTTGATTTACATTAAACCACTTATCTTTCACTGAAGCTATTTTATTTTTATTTGCATCGTAGATATATGCTTTATGAATGAACCAATTAAACCATCTATTCCTAATCTTAAAAAGTCTGTTTCCTTCTTTATCACAAACATATTTTACACGAGTTATACTAAATGCACGCCCTTTAACTTTAAAAACATCTTCTTTGTTTTCATTTACAACCGATGAACCTCCACCAATAGACCAAAATTTGTTCTTTATATATACTTTCATAAATCCCTCCCTAACCAATTTGATCAGCAATTAGCCAACCTAATAAAATAGCAATTCCTATCCAAGCCAAAATTCTGGCTATGAGCAGTATTATCCATCTTCTTTTAGCTATTTTATCAACTGTATATTCATTTTTTATTTCTTCAAAACTTGTTTCCGTTTCTACTTCAACAGCTCTGCCACTTGAAGATAAGGAATTAAATTTTATATTAATATTATTTACATCTTTTAATTTAACTATAAAAGAACAATCCATTGAAATACATTTTCTATCATAAGGTGGGTTAAAAATTCCAAAAACACTTACTATAAATGATAATATTGCATATAACCACCAGAGTTTAGATTTCAACTCTAACTCTCTTGAAAAAGCTATTTTAATTTCATCTTTTTCTGTTTGAAAATCTGTTTCGTAAGAGCCAAATTCGTTTTTCTTACATTTTACATATTGGTCATCAATAAAAATATTAGGAATAAGTTTTGAATTGATTCCAACCAATTTTAATTTCACCGAATTCATTATATCACCCCCGTTGCAACAACTATTATAGCAATAATCACAATTGCAATTACAATAGAAGATATAACTATTCTACCTGTATGTTTTGTTCTCTTATCTAAAAGCAGAAGCACAAGTGAAAGGGTTGCTCCTATAATAGCAATAGAGGCAAATATATAAAAATTTTCTAAAAAGAAAGCAGAAATCTTTGCAGATACTTCAGATGTTGACATTAATATATCAAAATAATTGGGAACAATGGCAAATATGGTCCCAATAGATAAAATAATGACAACCAAACCTATAAGCAAAATAAAAGCAGTCGCAACAAAAGATAAAATTCCGCTAAAACACAATAATAGAGCTAATATTGAAATGTTAGAAAAAATCTTACCTAACCTAATTAAAAATTCTTTTAAGTCATTTCTAAGAAGTGGGGTGGTATGTGAATTTTGCATATCATCCTCCAAATGTTAACATTATTTTATAATATTATATCAAAAAAAGTCAAACAAATAAGAGTATAAAACACTATTAATATATTGTTTTTATAAATGTCTAAAAGAAAACTGCAAAAACTGAAATAATTTTAGACAAATTTATAAGTTAAGGGATAAACTTGAATAACACGATTTTGGTAGAGAAAATAAGGGGTTAAAGGTGATTTACTGGAATAAAAAGACATAAAAAAAGAAGTTCCAAAGACACCTCTTAATCGAAGGGTCGGGGGTTCGAGCCCCCCGCAGTCCACCATTTATATAATATACTAGATATAAAAACTTTATCTAGTATTTTTTATTTGCTGATATTTTTGTTTCTTCTAATATTACTAAAGTTTTGTAATATTAGATGTAAACAAACTCTCCTAATAAATTTAATCAAGAATTTATATATTTTTTATTGTTTTATAACATTAGAAATTATCAAATCAATTCTATAAATTTATAATCTAAAATATTTAAAGTCATTTAATTGTTTTTTTATAATAAATTTGAATATGATTTTTTATAAAAACAACGATTGATTTAAACAACAATAAAATCAACATTTTCAGCAATCATATATATCCATATTGTAGTTCTACTTCCATTTGCCGAAACAAATAAATTTACATCATATAAAGACCATAACTTTGTTATTGGATCTTGTTGTCTTATCCTTGTTTGGTGAGTTTCTACAGAATTTGAATATATAATACTATCAATATCTACTGGTGTAGATGTTAAATTATAATTATTTAGTGTCTGCCCTTCTACACTCGAATTGAAGCATGAAAATCGTCGAACATCAACAAGAATAGTCCCCCCTGTTGATAACAATTTTAAATTTACTGCATCTGCCGAAGAATAAGATAATCTATAAATAACATTTTTTATTTTAACATCATAACTTTTCCAGTTCCATTGATATTAACATTATAAACTGCCAATGGTGCAATAGCACTTGGTTCTGTATTCCTGTTGCACCTGTTGGACCGATTGGTCCAGCAGGTCCTGTTGGTCCAGTCGGGCCAATTATTTTTCCTACCCTATTAATTGGATTATTAGAACAATAGCATTTAAAAAAATTCATAAAATATCCTTTTATCTGCACCAAGCCCTAATACATTTTATTTTTTTATTTTAATAATGTTAAATATATATATTAATAAAAAAAAACAGTTTTCACTGTTTTTAATTATAACTACCTAAATCTGAAGGTGGTTCAACAATATTATCTGTCGCATTTAAATCTATATCTAAATATTCTCTTATGCCATCTTTATTTATCGTTGAATCATATGCAAATGTAACAAAAGTTCCATCTTCTAAAAATTCAAAATACATTTCACCTTTTTCACCTTTTGCAGAATCTGTAAAATCAACTTTGATTTTTATTTTTCCTCTAGATTTTGCAATTTGTATATCATTTTTTGTATAAGTTTTTTCATTCCAAAGTTTGAACATATTTGATGTGCTCATTGCCTTATTTGCAAGCATATCATATTTAGGGCTTAAAGGAATTTTATTTTTATTACCATTATAATCAATTTCATAACAAATATTTTCAGTAGAACTATAGTAAGCACTTTGACTATATGTTGTGCCTATAACATCAATATTTACATTGAATGACAAATTATAATCATAATCTGCAATTCCATTTAAATTAGTTTCTGTTTTTACCCCTGCTTCCGTTTTAGATGAATTATAATAAAATTTAAGGTTTGTTGTATTTTCATTTAAACTAGTAATTAAATTAGTAACTTCTAAAAGTTCCTCTTCACTTACAACATGATAATCGCCTGATTTATCAATGGTGCTTTTATCATCTCCACAAGCAAAAAGAAGAAATGAACAACAAAACAACATAATTACTAAAAGACTTGAACTTAAAACTTTTTTCATACAACCCTCTCTAAATTATATACTTAAATATACTAAATTAAACAATTATTGTCAAGCAAATAGAAATTTTTTCAATTATTTAAGATAAACACTAAAAATAGCAATGGTTTTTACATTGCTATTTTCAATCCTTTATTTCTCAAAATATACTACTCCATAACAACCAGCACCAACATGAGTTCCTACAACATAACTTATCTCTTGAACTTTAACTTCTTGCTGTTTATTAAACTTTTCTTTATTCTTTTCATATAATTCATTGGCTTTTTCAGGTATATGACTATGTATTAAATATAAAGGTCTGCTTTCATCTAAATTCTTTATACTGTTTATTATAAAACTTTCAGCCTTTGGCGTTCCCATACATTTTGCTATATTTACAACTTTTCCATCAACAATACTTACAATAGGTTTTACTTTAAGCATTCCTCCTATTGCAGCAGAAGTTCCTGATAATCTACCTGATGCTTTCAGATATTTTAAATCGTTTATAATAGCATATAATTTTACCTTTTCTCTTAATCTATAGAACTCTTTTTTTATTTTTTCTATATCATTTTCATTTTGACAATATTTGGCAAGTTCGACAATTAATGCCCCTTGTGCAACAGTTGCTGCTTGACTTTCTTCTATAAATACATTTTTCATTCCAAGTTCTTCTGCTGCATTTTGTGCTTGAACTTTGGTCGCAGAAAGTTCCATTGAAATCAAAATGGTTATAACAAATACATCTTCTTTATTGACATAATCTTTATAAAATGTTTGAAATTTATATGCATTTGGCATAGCAGTTTTTGGCATTATACTTGAATTTTTAAGTTTTTCATAATACTCTTCATTAGATAACCCTGTTGGATAAATCTCATCACCAAAATTTAATTCTATAGGAATTATGTTAATATTATATCTTTTTTTATCTTCTTCAGAAACATCACACGCAGCATCTGCAACAAATACAAATTTCATTATTTCCCCCATAATAATCTTAAACTCGATTTTAAAAGTTTATATCTTAAAACTTTATAATTATAATAACACATAAAAAATAAATTGCAAAATATTTTTTTATATTTATAAATTTTGAAATCTATAAAAAAGAAAGGTTGCTTATTCCTTTCTTTTTTCTTTTATGTTAATTTCACACTT
>USSZ01000023.1 GCA_900557645.1 uncultured Eubacteriales bacterium | reverse complement strand
TCATGGGGAGCAAAGGTAACTCCAGCAACATCATCTGACCTTACAAACTGGGTTGCAAAAAAGATAGATTAAACTAAATAAATTATGAAAAAATAAAATTTTAATCGTAGAAAGAAGGGTAAAACTCTTCTTTTTATATTGACAAAAAACTTTATCTATATTATCCTTTTATAAAGGAGAGAAAATGGACGAAAAGGATTTTTTTGAAGATTTAAAAAGAAATGATGAACTTGTGAAAAAAGAAAAATTAACAAAAGAAGAACAATATAAAGAGTTTGCAGAATTTATCGAAAAGAATAAAGTGAGAGTTAAAAATAAAAAGGAGAATTCTAATGGAAAGAAATAAGCCAATTTATTTTGCTTTTGATTCAGATGTAATAAGAACTCTTGCTCATCTTGATTTACTTAAAAGTAAAAATAAAGAAATAGATTTTTCTAATAGTGAAGATAGGCTTCTTTGTAAATATAAAGATACTTTTTTAAAAATCCATGAATTTATGAGAAAAGATAAGATAAGAGTGCTTATTTTAAATAATGTTTATCAAGAAAATAAACATTCACAATATATAATGAATTTTATTATTGATAATTGTTATGTTGACAATATTGATATGCAGAATTATAAGGAAATAGCAAGTAAAGTTGAAAAACTTGCTTATAGATATTGCAAAGATTACACAAGTTATGATGGAAGTATTAAAAAAGCACCAATGCAAGCAGTATTTAATGCTTTAAAACGTGCAAGTATTCCATCAAATGATGCTTTTAATATGGCTGAATCAACATTAGTTAATGTCAATTTTGTTACTGCAAATTCAAAAGATTATATATTTTATAAAGATCCTTCGCTTGGAGATGTCAGAGCAAAAGGTATAAGAGAAATAAACAGACAAGAGGGTTATTATACGGCACATGGAACAAAACTTTATACTCCAAAGCCTATAAGTATATCTCAATTTGATTCGCTATTAAATAAAATTGATAACAATCAATTTATTTCTTTGGGAGATAATGAAAGTCGGTCTACTGGTGCTTGGGAATTAGAAGATTGTTTCTTAAGTGGAGAATTTGATGTTGATAATGAAATAGAGTAATTGAATGATTTGAAAATATATAATAGTAAAAAAAATGGCTTGATTTAATCATGCCATTTTTTAATAAAAATAAAATATTATTTATTTATTAAATATTTATTTTTTTAATTAATTTATAATTTATTTTATTTTTTCGCCAATATTTTTAATTTTTTTTAATTAATTTAAATATTTTTATTAAAAATTCATTAATTAAAATTATTTTTTTAAATTTGTTATAATTTAATTTTTTCTCACATACATTATCTTGTCGCATGGAGGCAAATATATGGAAAAATTTGAAATATATGATGATATTAAATCACGAACTAATGGTGATATATATATTGGTGTAGTTGGTCCTGTTCGAGTAGGAAAATCTACATTTATTACGCAGTTTATGCAGAAGTTAGTTCTTCCTAATATCACAGAAAAAAATGCGAAAGAAAGAACTATTGACGAACTTCCTCAAAGTGCTGACGGTAAAACTATTATGACAACTCAACCTCATTTTGTCCCAAATGAAGCAGTGCGTATTAAAGTTGCAAATGCTGAAATGAAAGTGCGAATGATCGATTGTGTGGGTTATCTTGCTGAAGGAGTTATGGGGCATATTGAAGATGATAAACCAAGGCTTGTAAAAACTCCTTGGTCAACAGAAGATTTACCGTTTGAAGAAGCCGCAGAACTTGGAACAAGCAAAGTTATTAAAGAACATTCGACTATTGGAATTGTAGTTACAACAGATGGTTCAGTTACAGATATTCCTCGAGGTAATTATATTACAGCCGAAGAAAGAGTAATAAATGAAATGAAAGAATGTGGAAAACCTTTTGTTTTAGTTTTAAATTGTAAAAATCCAAACAGCAATGAAAACAAAAAATTGACATCTGCATTGAATGCAAAATATGATGTCCCAGTTATCGCTTTAAATGCACTTGAACTTAAAGATGAAGATGTTGATAAGGTTTTTGAAAGTATTTTAATGGAGTTTCCTGTTAAATCTATTCAGATTCAAATGCCCAAATGGATGAGAGCATTAGATTTTAATAGTGATATTATCACTGAAGTTTCTCAAGAAATGAAAAAAATCAGTTCAAATATGATTAAACTTAGTGATGCAAATAAAAACCAAATTGCATTTGCTGACAGTAACTGCTTTGACCCAATAACTGTTTCAACTATTGATGCAGGGGACGGAATTATAAAATTTAATGTAATTCCAAAAGAAGGATTATTCTATCAAGTTTTATCTCAAGAATGTGGTTATGAAATTAAAGATGATTTTGAACTTGTAGGATATATTAAAGAACTTGCAGTTGCAAAACTTGAGTATGATAAGATTAAAGGTGCACTTGAAGAAGTAAAACAAACAGGATATGGCATTGTTGAACCAAGACGTGAAGACCTTGAACTTGGCGAACCTGAGATAATCAAACAAGGGAATCGTTTTGGTGTAAAAATCAAGGCATCAGCCCCAAGTTTGCATATAATGAGAGTGGACGTTGAAACTGAAGTAACACCACTTGTAGGAACTGAAGACCAAAGTCAAGATCTTGCTAAAAATCTTGTTGAGCAATTTGAAAACGACCCAGAAACAATTTGGGATACAAATATTTTAGGAAAGAGTTTATACAATTTAGTTGGCGATAATATAAATTCTAAAATAGTTATGATGCCAGTTGAAGCACAGAGAAAGATGAGAAAAACGCTTGCTAGAATAGTTAATGAAGGCAAAGGGGGAGTTCTTTGCATATTATTGTAATTCTTTTGCATATTCAAAAAAAATCTTATACTTTTTTGTATAAGATTTTTTATTTGCCATTATTAAAAATGAAAAATGAAAAGTTTTCAACTTGATAGAAGAATTTTAAAATTATAGAAAAAACAAGTGTTTAAAAATTCAATAATTTATTTACTTTAAGTTGAGAATTTGATATTATTATAATGTTATGAATTATGATGAAAAAGAATTAAATGAAGAACAATTATTACCTTTAAAACAAACAGCAGGTGCTGTGCTTGTAACAGCAGGTGCCGGTTCGGGGAAAACACGTCTTTTGACATATAGAGTTGCGTATTTAATTGAAAAAATAGGAGTAAGTCCTTATAATATCTTGGCAATTACTTTTACTAATAAGGCTGCCGGCGAAATGAAAGAAAGAATCGCTGGAATGGTTTATGGTGCAGATAGAGTTTGGATTTCAACCTTTCATTCTATGTGTGCTAAAATTTTGCGAATGGACATTGATGCACTTTATCCTTTTACAAAAGATTTTTCTATTTATAGTGAAAGTGATAGTGATAAAGTTTTAAAAGATGTTTTATCGGAATATGGAATAAGTGATGATAAAATCAAAAAGGCAACATCTTATCATTTATCTAATTGGAAAAATGGTAGTCAAACTTTGGAAGATTATGTCAATACTCATGTAGATGAATATGATATAAGAAAAATTGGAAGATACATTATGTCCTATCAGGAAAAATTGAAAAAGAACAATGCGTTAGATTTTGATGATTTGCTTTTAAAAACTGTTCAATTATTCAAAAAAAATCCTGAAATTTTAAATAAATATGCTTCTAGATTTGAATATATTTTAGTCGATGAATTTCAAGATACAAACACTGTTCAATATAATCTAGTCAAAATGCTTGCGTCAGTGCATGGTAATGTTTTTGCTGTTGGAGATGAAGATCAATGTATATATTCTTGGAGAGGAGCAAATTTTCAAAATATTTTTAATTTCAAAAAAGATTTTCCAAATGTTAAAGTATATAAACTAGAAAGAAACTATCGTTCTACAAACGAGATAATACAAATAGCAAATAATGTAATAAAGAATAACACTACAAGACTTAATAAAAATATGTGGACAAATAAAACTGGTGGCGATAAGCCGACTTTATATAATGCTTATGATGAAAGAGATGAGGCAATTTATGTTGCAAAAACTATTGAGAAATTAGTTTTTGAAGGATATGATTATAAAGATATCGCAGTTTTAATGAGAATGAACGCACTTTCAAGAAGTTTTGAAGAGGCTTTCTTAAGTTATAATATTCCACATCGCATATTTGGTGGTTTTAAGTTTTATGAAAGAGCAGAAATAAAGATTTTAATTGGATATTTAAGACTTTTTATAAATCCAAAAGATGACGTTTCATTTGCGAGAATTATTAATTTCCCAAAAAGGGGAATAGGTGATGGAACTATTGAAAAATTAGCATCTTTGGATGCAAATAAATCATTACTGGAAAATTGTTTATCAGAAAATTTAAAAGAAAATACCACTTTATATAAAAAATTTCAAGGTTTTGTTGATGTTTTTAATCAATTATCACTTATTTCTCAAAAGCCTTTGGGCGATTTTGTTGAAAATGTTGTAACTAAATTTGGCATTAGAAGTGCCTATAATCCTAAAGATGAAGAAGATCTTGATAGGCTTATGAATATAGATCAATTTATTTCATCTGTTAAAGAGTTTGAATCTTTAAATGAAAATGCAACGTTAGGAGAGTTTTTAGAAAGTATAACATTAAAATCTGATAATGATGAAATAGGTCAAGGTGGTGCAGTAACTATTGCTACTGTTCATGCTGTAAAAGGACTTGAATTTAAAGTTGTTTTCGTTATTGGTCTTGAAGAGGGTATTTTCCCTATTTCTAGGGCTTTGAATAGTCAGGCTGAACTTGAAGAAGAAAGGAGATTGATGTATGTGGCACTGACACGTGCAGAAGAAAAATTATATCTATCTTATGCCTCAAAAAGATATATGTATAGAGAAAGTCAATACCAAAATCCAAGTCGTTTTTGTCGAGAAATTGGACTTTTATCACTTGAAAAGAAAGAAAATAAAAGTTATAATGCTGACAGAACTTTTTCAGGTTATTCTTCATATAATTATGGGAATAATTTTAATAAAGGGTATAATGGTTATAAAACAAATTCAAATATTGAAAATAACGATTTTGGTGATTATTTTTCTAGTGATTATGCACCTAAAAAACCTTTGTTTAATAAAACAGAATTTTTAAAACAGGAAGTTGAAGACGCAAAACCAAAGAAAGATGTTTCAATATATAAGGTTGGTCAAAAGGTTTATTATCAAAGATTTGGAAATGGTCAAATTGAAAGTATAAGTGATGATGGACTTGTTGCAGATATATTATTTGAAGATTTTGGAAGAAAAAGTTTAATGCTTGAAACTGCTCAAATTGACATTTTGGAGGACTAAATGGACAAGTTGCAAAAAATGAAAGATTTAATAAAAGAGATTGAAAAACATAATTATAATTATTATGTATTAGACAACCCCACAATCTCTGATGCTGAATATGATAAACTTTATTATGCTCTTGTTGATCTAGAAAAGGAAACGGGAGTAACTTTACCTTATTCTCCAACTTTGCGTGTAGGTGATACTGTATTAGATGGTTTTACAAAGAAAAAACATGAAATAAATTTATATTCGTTAAATAAAGTTCGTGATTTTGAAGAACTTGAATCATGGGTTAATGATATGAAAAAACTTGCAGATGACACTGATTTTGCAGTTGAATATAAATTTGATGGTTTGCAAATTGTTATAGAATATAATGAAGGTGTTTTTGTAAGTGCTACAACAAGAGGGAATGGAGTTGTCGGTGAAGATGTTTCGCTTCAAGTAAAAACAATAAAATCTGTTCCTTTGCAAATAGGTTTTAAAGGAAGGTTAATTGTTCAAGGTGAAGGAATGATGACAAATAAAAACTTTGAAGCCTATAATAAAACAGCAGAAGAGAAATTGAAAAATCCTAGAAATGCTGCTGCAGGTGCGATAAGAAATCTAGATCCAAAAGAAACTGCAAAGAGAAATTTAGACTATTTTTGTTATTCAATACTTTTGTGTGATGGAAAAGAATTTTCAACTCAACAGCAAATGCATGATTTTTTAATTGAAAATGGTTTCAAAACAGGGAATTATTTTAAAATCTGTAAAGATGTGCATGAAATAATTCATTGTATAAACGAAATTGATTTGATTAAAAATAGTCTTGATGTTATGATTGATGGAATGGTTATTAAAATCAATAAAGTTAAACCTAGAGAAAAAATAGGTTGGACTGCAAAATTTCCTAAATGGGCGCTTGCATATAAATTTGAAGCACAAGAGACCACAACCCTTTTAAAAGAAGTTGTTTGGCAGGTTGGAAGAAGTGGAAGAGTTACTCCAATCGCAAATTTAGAACCTGTTGAACTTGCTGGGGCAACTATACAGAGAGCAACTCTTAATAATATTGATGACATAAGAAGAAAAGATGTGTATGAAAATTCTAGAGTTTTTATAAGAAGAAGCAACGAAGTTATCCCAGAAATTATGGGGCTTGCAGAAAAATTTGAGAACTCAAGAAAAATAGAAGTTCCTTTAGTGTGTCCTTCTTGTGGTGAAAAATTAATAATGAAAGGTCCTTTGTTATTTTGCACCAATCATTTGAATTGTCAGGCACAGGTTATAGATAGACTTGCACATTTTGCAAGTAGAGAAGCATTTAATATAGAAGGTCTTTCTGATAAAACCTGTAAACAGTTTTATGAAGACTTGAATGTTAGACATTTGAGTGATTTATATAATATAAAGAAAGAAGATTTGTTAAAATTAGACAAATTTAAAGATAAAAAGGCAGAAAATATCATAAATTCAATAAATAATAGTAAAAAAATTGATTTTTATAGATTTTTGTTCGCACTTGGGATTGGTGAAGTTGGTGTGAAAACGGCTAAAGATTTGGCCAAAAAATTTTATAATTTAGATAATCTGCGAAATGCTTCGTTTGAAGAAATTTTAGAGGTTGATGATGTTGGCGAGGTTATTGCACAAAATATTGTTGATTTTTTTGCAGATGAATATAATAAAGAAGAAATTCAAAGATTATTTGACTGTGGAGTTGAAATTAAAGAGACTAATGTCAATTTAGATAATCAAATTTTGTCTGGGAAAACCTTTGTTCTTACTGGGACACTTTCAAAACCACGAGAAGAATTTGAAAAAATAATTGAAGATTTAGGTGGAAAGACCAGTAGTTCAGTTTCTAGAAATACAAATTTTGTTTTGGCTGGAGAAAATGCAGGAAGCAAACTTTTAAAAGCAAAAGAATTAAATATAAAAATAATTAATGAAAAAGAATTTTTGGAAATGATAAAATAATTATTTTAAATAATAAATTTATAAAGTAAAAAACTTGACATTTTTATGTTAAGTTTTTTCTATTATAGGGGGTTTACAAAATATGATTCTTGTATTAAAATAAATTAAGTAAAATGGAGAAATAAATGGAAGTAAAATTTTTGACAAGAAAAAATATAGAAAATGTTATACCAGATGCTAAAAATTTAGAAAAAATTGTTCTTCCCTCTCAAATTAAAACAATCGGTGCGGGGACTTTTTCAAATTATAAAAATTTGAAAGAAATAAATTTAAATAATGGGTTGATTGAAATTGGGCAAAGGGCATTTGCAAATTTAAATATAGAAACAATAATAGTTCCTCCTTCTGTGGTTAGAATTAGTAGTTCTGCTTTTAGTGAATGTGAAAATTTAGAAAAAGTTACTTTTTTAGGAGAATTAAAGAAAGTTTCAGATGGAATGTTTGATGGTTGTAAAAATCTAAAGGTTATTGATTTCCCGTTTGAAACCGAAAGCATAGGAATGTATTCATTTAGGGGATGTAAATCTTTAAAATTTTTAAATTTACCAAATTCAATAAAAGAAATAGGATCTTATGCATTTAAAGATTCAGGAATTGAAGGACTATCTTGTTCATATGATACAATAATAAGACCAATGGCATTTATAGGGACCAATATATATTACATTTATAATACTAAAGATAAATTAATATTTTCAAAGAATCTTATTAACTATATGGATACTGCTAAATGTTTAGATTTTTCAAAATTAAAATATTTAAAAGATTTCGACATAATTAATCCATATTTGCATCAAAATAATCAAAAAATTAATGATTTTATTGAACAAATTAATAAAGAAAAAATAATTTTTCCTTTTAGTTTAATGATTGATGAATATGAACATAAACAAAATTTTGACAATTTTGAAACTTTTAAATGGTATAAGATGTTGGCGAAAAATTTTAATTTTTTTGAAATGACAACAGAACAATTATTAGGATTTTGTCTGTTTGGTAAGGCTATCGGATTATTTTCAAAACCAATAAATGAAAATAGAATTTCAAAAAATGGCAATAAGATTTCTCAAGTAGTTGATTATGGACAAAAGTCTTATGAATTTTTAAAATTATGTTTTGAAAATAAAACATTGAAGTTTTCTTGGTTTGATAAAATTTTTAATGGGATTAATAGTGATTTTAATCCTAAATTGGCAAAGTTTTTTATGAATGAAAATAATTTTATTTCTTTATTAAATCAAGATGCTTTATCAAATGGATTTATTAAACGAGTATGCAACGAATTTAATGAAGTGCAAAAATATCACACTTCAAATAATGCACAGGCAAGGCATCTTGCTCCAACTGTCGAGAAATTTATTGAATATTTTAAAATTAATCGTTTTGAAGGCGTTGATGAAGATACTTTATATATAGCAAAAGAAATAGGAAAGCATTTTTCAGAGCAAAAAGATTTTGAAATTGCAAGAGATATAATTAAAATGGCAAAGAAAAATAATATTCCACATGGACTTCTTAAACACAACCAGAAAGAATGTTTTGCTTATTATAATATTAGAAAATGCATTCCATCTGTAATGAAAAATAAAGAAGAAATGAATAGATTATCAGAACTTTCTAATAAAAAATACAGGTTTCAATGGATTGATAAGTATGATGCAAGAAATTTTACTTTAGGTAAATATTGCTCATGTTGTTCTCATATAAAAGGGGCTGGCTTTGGTATTATGAGTGCTGGAATAATTTCGCCAGATGTTCAAAATCTTGTATTTATTGATGAAGATGGAATGATTGTGGGGAAAAGCACTTTATATATAAATAGAGAAGAAGGATATGGTGTTTTTAATAATGTTGAAATTAATAATGATATCCCTATTTTGGAATTAAGACCAATATATAAAAAGTATAAAGAAGCAATAGAAAGGTTTGCTGTTCATTATAATAAAGAGAATCCTGACAAACCTTTAAAGAAAATTAATGTTGGTTTTAGTCATAATGATTTAAATTTTTATATTATGAATTCAGATAAAAAAGAAAAAGATGATAATCTTTTAATTGCACCAGATTATTCTCAATTTTCTTTCCCAGGATATGGACATTATTCAGGAGATTCTTCTTTTGCTCAATTTATAATGTGGTCAAAAGAAGATGAAGAAGATAGAGAAGGTGAAGATGTTTGAAAATAAAATAAATGCTATTTTTTAAAAAATTATTTTTTAAAATTTAATATTCAAAATAATAAAAATACTTGACAAATTTGCAAAGGATAAATATAATAAAACACGTATGCTTCGTTGTCGGAGGCAGTGCTTTGGTTATAACAAACCCTTGCATAAACAAACAACAGGTGAGTTTACTTGCCGATTTACGCAAATAGCGTAAAGTTGCACTGATGAATGTGCAATCGTGTTGTTCATGTTTTACACGCTAAGAGCATTTTTCATGCACGACAACTTGCAAAAGAAGTCGTGCTTTTTTAAACGACAAATCAAACTCTTAAGTTAAACTTAAGTTAAAAGGGGAAATGAATATGCCTACAATAAACCAACTTGTTAGAAAAGGTCGTGAAACTTTTGAGAAGAAATCTAAAGCACCATTGCTTGAAGAAAATCCTCAAAAACGTGGTGTTTGTCTCTCTGTTAGAACTGCTACACCTAAAAAACCTAACTCAGCACTCAGAAAAATTGCCAGAGTAAAACTTTCTAACGGAACTGAAGGAACTTGCTATATTCCTGGAGTTGGACACAACCTTCAAGAGCACAGTGTTGTTCTTGTTCGTGGTGGAAGAGTTAAGGACCTCCCTGGTGTTCGTTATCACATCATTAGAGGAACTCTTGATACTGCTGGTGTTCAAAACAGAAAACAAAGCCGTTCTAAATATGGTGCAAAACGTCCAAAGAAAACAAAGTAATAACATTTGCTTAAATGTTTAAATTTCTTTTAATTTAATGTTTTTTATGGAAATTTGACTAAAAAAAACTAATTATTAATAAAAAAATACTAAAAATACTTAAATTTTTTCAATTTTTGATTTTGTTAAGTATTATTAAAATTGATAAAAGGAGAATAAAAAAATGCCAAGAAGAAATAGTGCTGTTAAAAAAGAAGTTCTTCCTGATCCAATTTATAAGAGCAAAGTTGTTACTAAACTTGTAAATCAAGTTATGTTATCTGGTAAAAAAGGACTTGCTCAAAGAATAGTTTATGGTGCGTTTGATATCATAAAAGAAAAAATGGATCTAGATCCAATTGAAGTTTTCACAACTGCTCTTGAAAATGTTAAACCAGTTCTTGAAACAAAATCAAGAAGAGTTGGTGGTGCTACTTACCAAGTACCTATGGAAATCAGACCTGAAAGAAGACAAACTCTTGCTATTCGCTGGATTGTAAATTTTGCAAGAAAGAGAAGTGGTGAAAGAGGAATGGAGACTCGTCTTGCTGGAGAAATTATGGATGCCTATAATTCAACAGGTGCTTCTATAAAAAGACGTGATGAAATGCATAGAATGGCTGAGGCTAATAAAGCATTTGCTCATTTCAAATGGTAAGATAAATAATTTTTTGAAAAAGATAAGTGTTGTATAATCTCACTAAAAAAAGATTATAAATTAAAATAGGAGAAATAAATATGGCTAATAATCTAGAATTAACTAGAAATATTGGTATCATGGCTCACATCGATGCTGGTAAAACAACTACTACTGAAAGAATTCTTTTCTATACAGGAAAAAGCCACAAAATCGGTGAAGTTCATGATGGTCAAGCAACCATGGACTGGATGGAACAAGAGCAAGAGCGTGGTATTACTATTACCTCTGCTTGCACAACTTGTTTCTGGAAAGGACATAAAATCAATATTATAGATACCCCTGGACACGTTGACTTTACAATTGAAGTTGAACGTTCTTTAAAAGTTCTTGATGGTGCAGTTTTGGTTCTTTCTGCTCGTGATAAAGTTCAACCTCAAACTGAAACTGTTTGGCGTCAAGCAAATAAATACAAAGTTCCAACTATAATCTATGTAAATAAAATGGATAGAGATGCTGCCGATTTCTTTGGTTGCCTTGAATCTATTGAACGTAGATTAAAAACAAAGCCTCTTGCAATTCAAATGCCAATAGGAGAGGCTGATACTTTCTCTGGAATTATTGACCTTTTAACTATGAAGGCAGAAATTTATAAAGATGACCTTGGAAAAGAAATTGAAGTTACAGAAATTCCAGAAGAATATAAAGAAAAAGCAACAAAACTTCATGATGAAATGATTGAAAAAATCGTAGAAACTGATGATGCTTTACTTGAAAGATATTTTGAAGGAGAAGAAATATCTATTGAAGAACTCAAAAAAGCAATAAGAAATGCAACTATTAAAAAACTTCTTGTTCCTGTTCTTTGTGGTTCTTCTTATAAAAACAAGGGTGTTCAAATGCTTCTCGATGCTATGGTTGATTATCTTCCAAGCCCACTTGACATCGATCATATTTCTGGTATAAATCCTGAAACAGGAGAAGAAGAAACAAGAGCACCTGATGAAAATGCTCCACTTGCTGGACTTGCTTTCAAAATTATGACAGACCCATTTGTTGGAGGTCTTACATTCTTCCGTGTTTATAGTGGAAAACTTACAGCAGGTTCTTATGTTTACAACTCAAATACTGGAAAAACAGAAAGAGTTGGACGTCTTATTCGTATGCACGCAAACACAAGACAAGAAATTCAAGAAGTTTCAGCAGGGGATATTGCTGCAATTGTAGGACTTAAAGATACAATCACAGGACATACTCTATGTGATGAAAAACATCCAATTCAACTTGAAAGTATGGAGTTCCCAGAACCAGTTATTCAACTTGCTATTGAGCCAAAAACAAAAGATATGCAAGAAAAAATGGCTTTGGCACTTGCTAAACTTTCAAGAGAAGACCCTTCATTCAGAGTTTCAACAAATCAAGAAACTGGACAAACTCTTATTGCTGGTATGGGTGAACTTCACCTTGAAATTATTGTTGATCGTCTTTTAAGAGAATTTAAAGTCGAAGCAACAGTAGGAAAACCTCAAGTTTCTTACCGTGAAGCAATTAAGAAAGCAGTTAGAGCAGAAGGTAAATTTATTCGTCAAAGTGGTGGTAAAGGTCAATATGGTCATGCCATTATTGATATGGAGCCATTACCAGCAGGCTCAGGATATGAGTTTGTTGATAAGACTGTTGGTGGTTCTGTTCCAAAAGAATATATTCCTGCAATCAACAATGGTATCCAAGAAGCCCGTATGAATGGTGTGCTTGCTGGATATGAAACAGTTGACTTTAGAGTTACATTGGTTGATGGTTCTTATCACGAAGTTGACTCATCTGAAATGGCATTCAAAATTGCTGGTTCTATGGCTTTCCAAGATGGTGCTAGAAAAGCAGACCCTGTGATTTTAGAGCCAATTATGAAAGTTTCAGTTGAAGTTCCTGATGAATATTTAGGAACAGTTATGGGCAATCTTACATCTCGTCGTGGAATGCTTACAGGAAATGAATCTGCAGCAGGTATTCAAATAGTTAATGCTGAAGTTCCACTTGCTGAAATGTTTGGATATGCAACAGACCTTCGTTCTCAAACACAAGGAAGAGGAAATTATGTAATGGAACCTCTTCGTTATCAAGAAGTTCCTAAATCAATTGCTGAAAAAATTATTGGTGAAAGAGCAAATAGATAAAATAGGACTATAAATTAATTAAAAATAGTATAAAAAACAAAACATCATAACTAGGTTTGGCTAGTTTATGATAAAATTGAATAGTTTTAAAAACTATGAAATTATAATTAAAATATCTATTCCAAGGGAGAAAAATAATAAAATCAACTTTTTTCTCTCTTGTAAAAGATTTTATCCTTTTAAAACTAGGATAAAAAGATAAAATTCTAGTAAAAAATTGTAAAAATATTTTGCAATTAATAAAAAATATGCTAGAATACCATTAGTAATAAAAAAAGGAGATATTAAAATGGCAGAAGCTTATGTTAGATCTAAGCCACACGTAAACGTTGGTACAATTGGTCACGTTGACCATGGTAAGACAACTCTTACAGCCGCAATCACTATGATTTACGGTACTCAAAAAATGAGATATGATGAAATTGATAAAGCCCCAGAAGAAAAGGCTAGAGGTATTACTATTAATACTGCTCACGTAGAATATGAAACTGAACACAGACACTATGCACACGTTGACTGTCCAGGACACGCAGACTATGTTAAAAACATGATTACTGGTGCTGCTCAAATGGATGGAGCAATCCTTGTTGTTGCTGCAACTGATGGTCCAATGCCTCAAACAAGAGAACACATTCTTCTTGCAAGACAAGTTGGTGTTCCATATATCGTAGTATTTATGAACAAGACTGATCAAGTTGACGATCCTGAACTTCTTGAACTTGTTGAAATGGAAATCAGAGACCTTCTTACTGAATATGGTTTCCCTGGAGATAAAACTCCTATAATCAAAGGTTCAGCACTTAAAGCACTTGAAGCCGCTCAAGCTGGAGATGTAAACAATCCTGCTTGTGATTGCATCAGAGAATTAATGGCTGCTCTTGATTCTTATATCCCTGAACCTACAAGAGAAACTGACAAACCATTCTTAATGCCTGTAGAAGACGTATTCACAATCACTGGTCGTGGAACTGTTGCTACTGGTAGAGTAGAACGTGGTTCTGTTAAAGTTGGTGATACAGTAGAAATCGTTGGACTTGGTGCATCAAAACAAACAGTTGTTACTGGTGTTGAAATGTTCCATAAATCATTGGATGCTGCTATTGCAGGAGATAATGCTGGTCTTCTTCTTCGTGGAATTCAAAGAAGTGATATTGAAAGAGGACAAGTTCTTTGCAAACCAGGAACAATTCACCCTCATACAAAATTCACTGCTGAAGTATACGTATTAAAGAAAGAAGAAGGTGGTCGTCATACTCCATTCTTCAATGGTTACAGACCTCAATTCTATTTCAGAACAACTGATATCACTGGTGTAATTGAACTTGAAAAAGGTGTTGAAATGGTTATGCCTGGTGACCACGTTAATATGACAATTACTCTTATTAACCCAGTTGCTATTGAACAAGGACTTCGTTTCGCTATCCGTGAAGGTGGCAGAACAGTTGGTTCTGGTGTTGTTTCAACAATCATTGAATAATAAATTAAAAATAAAAAAAGATATGCTTTTTGCATATCTTTTTTTTATTATACTAAATTTGATACTAAATTTGAATTAAATGATATTTAACTTAATAATTATTATAAAAAATATAAAAGACGTCATTTTTATGCTGTCTTTTATATTTATAATGACACATCATAGTCATCTTCATTTTCATAAATAGGGGTTGTTTTTTTCATAATTGTCTTCACTGCTCATTTCAACAGGGACAATCATATCAAGTTCTTCTTTAGTGCAATTTTCTTTTAATACTCTATCACATTGTTTGATAAGTTCTGTTGCTTTCGCAAAATCATATATTTTCCCATCTTTATCAAATGGTTCTGCTTTTTCAACTAAATCTAAAGTCCAAAGTTCCATTTCTTTAGATATTCCATGTTCGCAGTATGCTTTGTTAAGCCATATACAATCCTTTCCTCCAAATTTTACTATTGGAGCAGAACTTGTTACATTAATATCTATTCCTTGTGTAAAATCACGAACCAAAGTTGTGCGTTTTTCAGTTCGGAAATCTTTAACAAGTTTAGAGTTTGGGTTATATTTAACCTTAAAAGCGATACGTAAACCTGTGTGCTCGGTTGTTGAATAAACCCAAATGGGAGTACTTGAAGGATAAATACAATAAATAATACCATCAACAAGTCCACTTTCAAAAGAATCAATCGAACGAAGTGGATACATACCTTTCCCTTTATAATTTGATGAACAAAATGCTCCCTGAACCATTGCTTTTTCTGATAAATCAGCACTCATAAAAGCACGAAATTGATCAAAATACTTTTTATATTCACTTTTACTTGGGATGTATGCATCTAATTTTAGTAGTTCTTTTAATACCTCAACACTTGATGAAAAACAGTGCATTACAAATCCGTTTTCTATTTTATTGTTTTTTAATATTTCTAGCATGTCCATGTCTGCATCTCTAGAATGTATTACCACTGGCCATTTTAATTCGTTTGCAAGTTTTATTTGATTTACAAAAATCTCTTTTTGCAAATTTTTGTCAAAGCCTTCATAATGATAGTCTAAGCCTACTTCTCCTATTGCTACAACTTTTTTATTTTTTGACATTTTTTTATTTTTGGAAGAAAACAAATAAATATTTATTTGTTTTTGAGAAGATTATACTTTTATTTTAAACATTTATTTGATTTGGGAGTTTTGTTTATAACAAGAATTAATTTTTTTTATTTGATTGGCTTTTTACATTATGTTATATTCTTTTTGGAAAGGAGGAATAGAGATGTTAAATCAAGTTATTTTGGTTGGAAGATTGGTTAGAAATCCTGAATTGCAATTAACTGAATCTGGCAAAAAGATTAGTGTTGTGACTTTAGCTGTAAATAGAGCTTTTAAAAATACTAATGGAGAATATGATACGGACTTTTTTGATTGTACTTTGTGGACAAATGTAGCAGAAAATACTGCTGAATACTGTAGAACAGGAGATGTTATTGGAGTTAAGGGAAGACTTCAAACAAGAATTGTTGAAAAAGAAGACGGAAATAAGTTTAAAAGAACTGAGATTGTGGCTGAAAGAGTTACTTTTTTATCTTCGGCGGAAAAATTAAAGGATGAAGATAATAGTGTAAATAGGGATACAAAGAAATTAGATAATGTATTAGATAATACCAATGTTGGTGAAAATCAAAACAAGAATGATAAAAAGAAAAAATAAACTTTTTCGATTCTGAAAAAGTAATAGTAAAGTAGGTGAAGTATGGATACGTTTTTTCGCTTTTTATATGAGTTCCTAGAACAATTCTTTAAATCATTCATTCTAATGTTTAAAGGATTTATAAAAGGAATAATCAATATGTTTAACATCAAAGAATACATAGCAATAATTAACTTTTATAAAGATGACTTTAAAATAGCAGAATGGATATTAGTCGCCCTAGCAATTCTAATAGTCCTTGCAATAGTAGGCGGAATAATATTTATCATATATTTCTTAATAAGAAAATATATGAAATTTAGAAAAACAGTAGTTGAAGAAGAATCACTATTAGAAGAAGTAGCTGAATTAAATAATCAAGTAGCTGATTTAATGGCTGAAAAAGAAAGTATTCTAGCAATGAAAGTCTCGCAATTAGGACTAAAACCAGGAGAAGAAATAGAAGAAAATCCTGAAGAAAATAAAGAAAATGTTGATACAACAGCAAGTAGATTTCCGAAACTTACAGCAGTTGATAATGAATATGCAAACTATAAAGTAGCAAATTATAACAATGATTTTACTTTAGAAGAACTAGTTGAAACATTTAGAAACTTCGCAGCATCTAAACTAAAGTTGTACTATAAATCAGAAATGATAAGATTATTCATTTCAGCACTCGCATCAACAAAACTGGTAATCCTACAAGGTATATCAGGAACAGGTAAAACATCCCTAGCCTATGCTTGGGGAAAATTCCTAAAACACGATTCCTGCGTAGCATCCGTTCAACCATCTTGGAGAGATAGAACTGAATTATTTGGATACTTCAATGAATTTACTAAGAAGTTTAATGAAACAAGAGCTTTAACAGAGATATATACAGCTGGTTTTGATGATAATGTTCATACAATAATTTTGGATGAAATGAACTTAGCACGTGTCGAATATTATTTTGCTGATTTGTTGTCAATACTTGAAATGCCAAGTAGAAGTGAATGGTTAGTAGATATAGTATCTAGTCCATGGCCAAATGATCCTAAGAAATTGGAAAAAGGTAAGTTAAGATTGCCAGGTAATTTATGGTATATAGGTACAATAAATAATGATGATTCAACATTTATGGTTACGGATAAAGTTTATGACCGTGCTATGCCAATAGATATAAATACTAAGGTAAGTCCATTTAAGTGTCGTGAACAAGATCCAGTTGATATAAATTCAAGTTATCTTGAATCGTTGTTTCAAGAAGCGGTTGAAAAGTATCCACT
>USSZ01000022.1 GCA_900557645.1 uncultured Eubacteriales bacterium | reverse complement strand
TGGGTTTGTTATACTCGTTATCGTTGCTGTTCCACTACTATTTGAACACCATGCCGTATTGTATTTTAAATATATCTCGTCTGTTCCTCCACTCCCACTCTGTTTATCTAGGGTTATTTTATATATATTTGGTGTCCAATGGGCATAGATTGTTGCTTTTTCATTTGTGCCTTCTACCCAACCACATATACCCTTTCTCATATATGTACTTGAACTTATCTTATTTCCTCCACTAATTGCATCATACCAACCATCAAATGTATAACCTGTCCTACTTATAGTCGATGATGTCGGCAATGTCCCATATTGACTATCATATTTTACTGTCTTTGTTGCACTTGACCCACTTCCTGTCCAATTACCATTTGATGATATACTCCCACCATTTGCATTCATTGTTAGAGTATAACCATTCGCTTCCCAATTTGCTTTCAATGTTACTGTCCCATTGTTTGTTGACGTTAAATTATTAAAGCCCATATATGAAGCATAATATACTAACGTAGTTCCACTCGTCCATGAATTGGTCGCTGAAGATTTTGTGTTTCCATATTTTGCTGTTGATGTGTTTATTCCCGTTGCCGTCCAACCTCTAAATGAATATCCTGTTCTTGTTGGATTACTTACATTAAATGCACTATTATATGTTGCAGTTGTTGGCCAATAACTTCCATTCTTACTTCCACCATCTAAATTATAACTTATTTTATATGAATGTGCCGTCCAATGAGCATACAATGTATGAGAATATTTTTTTGTCATTAAGGTAGATGATGTTACTTTTGTTCCACCACTACTTGATGTATACCAACCATCAAACGTATAACCTGTTCTGGTTGGGGCTGTAGGTAAAGTATAATAATTATATACCCTTACTGATTTTGTGCTATGTGTAGTATTTGTATATCCTAAATTATAACTTACGGTATATGCCTTTGGTCTTACATAAGTATAATAATAGTAATAATCATCAATATTTCCACTTGAAGTGCTTATTGAAACTGTTGCAGTTCCTGACTTGCTTGCTGAAGAGGAACTGCAAGAAGTAGTTGAAGTTTTACTTGATTGAAAAGATATAGCACCATTATTATAAAAACTTGAATAACATTCAAATCCAGAAGCTGGACTAAATGAAACAGTCCATTTCAAATCAGTGCTATATGGTCCACCTAAAATAAATCCAGCATCTCTCTTTCCATAAACCTTGGCTTGTGAGCCTTGTGTAACACTTTCTGAAATAGAATGCACTTTTTCAGCATTTTCTTTACTACTATTTCCACAATACCAATCTTCATCTCCCGCAAAATTACTGCCAGTATATGTTAATGTAGCAGTCAAAGTTCCAGCATTACGCGATACCCCATCAGCCCCCTTATACTTGCTATTATACCATGTTGAACTACCATTTGAATAATATACTGTAAAATAATAAGTTTTCTTATGATACCAAGCCTCAGTTTCATCTGCAATTTCACTATTATATGAAGTTTCATTTGTCAACAAATAAATACCACCAGCCAAAGTAAAGCAGGCAAAAATTAAACAAATAAATTTTAAAATTTTTAATTTTCTCATTTTTCTCCTCGTTTGTAAACATTTATTTAACATTTTTAATTATTACTTGTTATTACTTAAACTTTTTACTATTATTTATTAATTTCAGTATAGCAAAATCCCCCCCCCGGGTCAAGTAATGTGGACGTCATATATTAAAAATTTAATAAATTTTAATCAATATACACATTTTAAATTTAATTATTTGTTTTACAATATAATTGTATATACATATTATTTGTATATACTTTGACAATATTTATCCAAATAAATCATTATAAAATTAAATTTTGATGCAATAATAAAAATTGATTAATCATTTGATTAAATGTTTTATAATTGTTATACTTTTCTAGGAGGTTTTTTATGAGAAAAATAACAATGGTTCAATACGGTTGTGGAAAAATGAGTAAATTCACAATGCGATACGCTCTTGAAAAAGGATTAAAAATTTTAGGTGCTTTTGATATAGACAAATCAAAAGTTGGTAAAGACATTTCATCAATAATAGATTGTGAAAAACCATTAAACATCAAAATTAAAGATGCAAAAGATTTTGATGAGTTTTTACAAAAGCATGAAGTAGACATTGCAGTAATTACAACAACAAGTATTTTTGCAGAAAATTATCCTATTTATGAAATTTGTGCAAAAAATGGTGTTAATGCCATTTCAACTTGTGAAGAGGCTTTTTATGCCCAAAATTCAAATCCTAAATTAACTAAAAAATTAGATAAAATTGCAAAAGAAACAGGTTGCACTATTTGTGGAAGTGGTTATCAAGACGTTTTTTGGGGTAATCTTATAAGTGTTCTTGGAGGTGCAACTCATAAAATTAAAACTATAAAAGGAAAATCTAGTTATAATGTAGAAGATTATGGAATTTCACTTGCAAAAGTTCATGGTGCTGGATTAAGTCCTGAAGAATTTGAAAAAGAAATCGCTTCTGCTGATGAAATTTCTGACGAAGAAAGAAAAAAACTAATAAGTGCTGGTAAATTTTCACCTAGTTTTATGTGGAATGTAAATGGTTGGCTTTGCTCAAAACTTGGTCTTCATATTACAAAACAAACACAAAAATCTGTTCCACAAATTGCAACAGAAGATATTTATAGTTCAACTTTAGATATGACAATTCCAAAAGGATATTGCACAGGATTAAGTGCTGTAGTTACCACTGAAACAAAAGAAGGAACCACAATTATTAGTGAATGCATAGGGAAAGTTTATAACAAAGATGAATTTGATTGCAATGATTGGACAATTGAAGGTGAACCAACAACTAGAGTTATGATAGAAAGACCACAAACTGCTGAACTTACTTGTGCAACAGTAATTAATAGAATCCCTGAGGTTTTAGTTGCAGAACCAGGGTATACTACTACAGAACAAATGCCAGAAAATATTTATAAAGCACATAATCTTGACAAATATATTGAATTTGTTGATTGCTTATGTGATGATGAACATTGTGGACATAACCATCATGACCATTGTTAAAAAATAAAAACTATCGATATTTTAATCTTTAAATAAATTAATTAGGAGAAATATGAAAAACAAAGGAATTTTCATTAGTTTTGAAGGTGGAGAAGCCTGTGGTAAATCAACACAAATAAAATTGTTAAAAGAATATGTGGCAAAACTTAATAATAGTGAAGATTTTATATTTGTTCGTGAACCTGGTGGAACTCCCCTTACCGAAGAAATTAGACGTCTTTTATTAAATTATGAAATAGACAAACCTCTTCCTATGACTGAATTATTATTATTTTGTGCAGCACGAGTTGAAGACGTTGAAAAAATTATAAAGCCAGCACTTGAAAAAGGAAAGATTGTTATTGCAGATAGATTTTATGACTCAACAATTGCCTATCAAGGAATGGCTAGAAAAATCATGAATGTCGAACAAATTTTAAATTTAACAAAACTAATCATAGGAGATTTAAAACCAGATTTAACTTTTTATTTAAAATTAACACCAGAAGAAGCATTTAAAAGAAAATCTAACATTAATGAAGGATTAGATAGAATTGAAAAAGAAGGACTAGAATTTCATAAACTCGTTCAAAAAGGCTATGATTATATATCTAAAATTGAAAGTGAAAGATTTATAACTATAGATGCAACAAAATCACCTGAAGAAATTTCAAAGCAAATAATCACTTTATTACAAAATAAATTAAATCATTAAATAAAAAAAACACATTTTACAATGTGTTTTTTATTTCTTTGAAAAATTTTTATAATCAAAACTATCAAATTCTTCCTTTGATGTTATTAAGAATAAATATGGTTTAACTTTTATAATTTTATTCCATAAGTCTTTTGTTTGTTCAAATGTAACTGAATTTATATCATATTTTATTTTATTATCATTATTACAAATATCATTATAATAATTTAATTCACCAAAACGGGAAGTAGAAATACGGGATAAACTTTGAAGATCAAAATTAACCTGAGAAAGTTTTCTTTCTTTTTGTTTATTGAATAACTCTATATTATATTCTTTCTCAAAAAAAGTTAAAAAGTTTTTGAATTGATTTGTTACTTCTTCTATATTATTATCATTACATAAAACAGTAAATTCACATAACTTATAAATATTATCATCATATAAACCTGCATAACAATTATAACATAAATTATTATTTGTTCGATAAAACTCAAAAAACTTCTCATGCAAACATGCATTTAATATACTTTCTATAAAAAATTGTTTTCTATTAGAAAATTTTTCACATTTATCATAAGCATAATTAGTAACAAACATTGATTTTCCTTCTTCAACTGATGGAGATTTTATAAAACAAGGAGATTTGAAACCTTTATAATTTTCAAAATCAAAGCCTAATTTTTCTCCTAAAGGAATTCTTGAATAAATATATTTACTAATATTCTTTAAAACATTTCGAAGTGTAATCTTCCCACTTATAACAATTGTTAAATTCTTCTGTGTAAAATATTGTTCAATATATTTTCTAATATCTTCTATTGTTATATTCTTTACAGTATCAACAACCCCTGCAGCACTTGTTTGTATATTTTGATATTCGGGTTCTTTGTGGATTTTATGATAAAAAATATTATAAAATTCTCTTTCATTAGTCTTTTGTCTTGTTAAAATTTCATCATATATAATCTTTCTTTCACTTTCAAATTCATCTGGGATATATTTTAAACTATAAAAAGACTCTGTCATTAAATCAAATGCTTCTTCAAATTTGTCATGAGCAACTTGAAGAAAAAATTTCACATATGATGCACTTGTGCTTGCATTTGAATAAGTATATTTATTTTTTAAATATCTTCTTTCATTTCTACTATGTTTTTCTGTAGAAAAAGCACTCGAAAGAGCATGTTCACAAAAATGAGCAAGTCCAGACTTGCCTTTAGGGTCATTTAATGCTCCTGCCTTAAAACATAACTGAACATCAACTCCATTGACATCTTTAACGTAAGTATAAATTAACCTTATATTATTTTTTAAATTTAAAACTTTTGTCTTCATTATTACCTCATAGGAAAAATTATATCATTTTAATATATTTTTTACAATAAAAAAAACAAAATAGAAAATCAAAAACTATTTTGTTATTTATTATATTAATGGCTTTTTATATATTAAATTTAGTTGTTATCATTTTTTAAATTTAAGTTTGCTTTCTTTTGGAATTTTCCATCTTTTTTATAAACCACAAATTTTGTATCTTGCGATTTACTTAATTCCTGAACTCTTGCAAGGGCTTCTTCCTTTGTTTTTTTGCTATCTATTATTCTCTTTGCACCATCTTTTTTAATTTTCCACATTTTATCTTCTTTATCAAATAAAACTCTGTATACTGCTTTTTTCTCTGTTTTTTCCATCTTTTCATTTTCCTCTTCTGACATAGATGTTTTATCTTTTTCTAATTGCTCTGTTTTTTCAACTTTATCTGATTTTTCATTAGATTTTTTTTCAGATTTTTGTGTTTTAACATCTTTTGTCTCTACTTCTTCTGTTTTTTCTTCTACTTCAACTTCTTTATTTTTCTTTTCTAATTTTTGTTTTTCTTCTTTTTCTTTCTTTTTATTTTTTTTACCAAAAAACCACATATTATTTCTCCTCTTTTTTTCTTAATCTTATTATATCATTGAATTCAAACAATTTCAATATATTTCTTATTTTTTTATTAAATATCTTTTAATTATTTTTTTATTATAAAACTTTATGTTATTATATATTGGTAAGGAGATAAATATGAAATATATAGGCACAATTTCTCGTGGAATAAAAGCCCCTATTATTAGATCTGGAGATGATTTAGTTGAAATAACAGTTGATAGCATAAAAAAAGCAGTGAAAGAAGATAACATCGTTCTTCATGATAAAGATATCGTTGCCGTAACTGAAGCCGTTGTTGCTAAAAGTCAAGGTAATTTTGCAAAAGTTGATGATATTGCTAAAGATGTTCGTGCTAAACTTGGTGAAGGAACTGTTGGATTAATCTTTCCTATACTTTCACGCAATAGATTCTCTAATATTTTAAAAGGCATCGCTAAAGGCTGTGATAAAATTATTTTACAACTTTCTTATCCTTTTGACGAAGTTGGAAATCCACTTGTTTCTATAGACAGACTATATGAACTTGGAATAACTAACTTTAATAAAACATATTCTGAAAAACAATTTTATAATATTGTAGGAAAAATCGAACATCCATTTACTGGAATGGATTATATAAAACTTTATAAAGATATTTGTGGAAAAAACTGCAAAATAATTCTTTCCAATGACCCAACAACTATATTAAAATATACAAAAAAAGTCATCACAGCAGACATTCATTCTAGGTTTAGAAATAAAGATGTATTACTTAAAAATGGTGCTGAAAAAGTCATCGGATTGCATGAAATCTTAAATAAATCAATTGACGGAAGTGGGTTTAATGAAAAATATGGCGTTTTGGGATCAAACCTTTCAACCGATGACACCCTAAAACTATTTCCTCGTGATACACAATCTTTTGTAGATAGACTTCAAAAAAGATTGATTGAAGAAACTGGTGTAAAAATGGAATGCATGGTTTATGGCGATGGTGCATTTAAAGACCCCGTTGGTGGAATTTGGGAACTTGCAGACCCTGTTGTCTCTCCTGCTTATACAAGTGGACTTGAAGGCACACCTAATGAAATAAAACTAAAGTATATTGCTGATAACAAAATAGGGAACTTAACTGGAGAAAATGCAGTTATTGCAATGAAGCAAATTATCAGTCAAAAATCTAAAGACTTAAAAAATAAGAACGAATCTCTTGGAACAACTCCACGTCGTCTTACAGATCTTTTAGGTTCATTAAGCGACCTTACAAGTGGAAGTGGTGATAAAGGAACACCTATAGTTTTAATTACTGGATATTTTAATAATTATGCTGATGATTAAAAATAAAATTATTCCAAATAATTAAATTAAAAATATCAATTTAATAAAAAAAAGATAGGTCTGCCCTATCTTTTTTTATTCGTAATCATAATCATTGTTATACTCACTATGATGTAAAATATTATGCTTTAAACGAGTATATTCCTCATAGTCAATCAATTCATTTTGATACAAAATTTTTGCGTCCATTAATTTTCTTTGTTTTTGTGAAGCATTATCAATTCTATTATAATAAATTACTCCATAATCACTTCCTATCCCAACAAAGTAACCAATTAAAGTTAACACAACAAAAATCATTCCACAAAAGAAAAATTGTAATATTGAAAAACATATTATAGAAACTAAATGTTCTATTAAATCTTCTTTTGAATAGTTTGCATAAGATTTAATTTTAAATCCAACTAAAACGCCAATAATGCCAATAATTGGAATAACTATACAGCATATAATAACTTTTGTTTTTTCTGCATCATAATCATATTTCTGTTGACTTGCAAGTTCTTTTAAATATTCACTTGAAGAAACAAAAACTATTCCTACTATAATCATAATTACTATACAAGCAACACCAAAAAGAATTGATAGAACTCCTGACCATGTAAACCATTTATTGGTTAAATGACCATTTTTATATCTATCAAGAACAGAAGATGTATATTTATCATCTATATTTTTATCAATTTCTAAGTCCTCCGGTCTTATACTTGAACTAGATGATTCTCTTAATTCTTCTTTTATCTCATCTTTAAGACTGTATTTTTCATTTCCCATGATTTATATTATATCATATAAATGCAAATTTGTAAAGTCTGTTTATAAAATCAATAAATTAGTCTACCACCCCTAAACGAACAAAAGTTTGTCAATACTTCATATTCAGTGCTTTCAATAATTGGAGATATATCACTTGCATTTTCCATAATAATTACTTTATCTCCAACTTTACAAGACACATCTGTTACATCAATCATAAAAGCATCCATGCAAATATTACCTACATTTTTAACTTTTTTACCATTGATTTTCACCAAAAGATTATTTGATAATTTTCTTGGCAGTCCATCTCCATACCCTAAAGGAATGGTTGCAATTGTCATATCTTTCTGGGCTGTATAACCACATAGATATCCAATATGCTCATTACAATAAACTTTCTGTATATCTACTATTTGACTTTCCACTTTCATAACAGGTTTAACAAATTCATTACCATAGCCATAACACTCAAGCCCAATTCTATACATATCTGTTTCTATATCTGTAAATATACTTCTGCCACCACCAATATGTTTTATAGTTTTCCAATCTTTTGGAAGATATGTCAAATAATTATAAAATAATTCTTTTTGTCTTTCTGTATATTTTTCATCTGTAGTCAAAGATGAAAAATGAGTATATATCCCTTCTAATTGCATTTTATTTTTTTTCAATAAATTTATGATTTTTACAAGTTCTTTAGTATTTTTAATTCCATATCTATTCATTCCAGTATTTAAACATAAATGAAATTTTGGAATCAAACCTTCACTCTTTGCAATCTTTATAATGTTTTTTGCATCATAATATGAAAATAATGCAAAAGAAATATCTTGTTTCATACATTCAAGATAATCGTTACAAGCACCGAAAACAATAATTGTCTTATCGGTTTTCTTCCTAATTTCTTCTGCTTCCATCTGATTTGAGACGCCAAAAAAATTTACTGTTTCATTTAAAATTGAAACAATTTCCTTTGCTCCATGACCATAGGCTTCTGCTTTAACCATTACACATATTTCTCTACCTTTACCAAT
This sequence comes from uncultured Eubacteriales bacterium, assembly GCA_900557645.1. GTDB lineage: Bacteria > Bacillota > Clostridia > Christensenellales > UBA1242 > Caccovivens. The sequence continues at coordinate 8,830 of USSZ01000022.1, read as the reverse complement.
TTCTTTTAAGGTTTTAATATTATCAATTAAATTTGATTTACTTAATAAAATATTTGAAAACATATTAGTTTATATTATTTTTTAAGTATTTTTGTGATAAATTTATATAAAATTTAATCTATATTGATAAAATTATATTATATTTAATAAAAAAGATGACATTAAATGTCATCTTTTTTGCCTTAATGTTTAGCCTAAAACTAATGGAACAATAATTCCGGCAATAACTATTAATAAGCAGATTATATATAATACTTTCCAAACCATAGGTTTTGGTCTAACATATCTCCAAGCAAGTATTGCAACAATAATAATCATTATCGCTGTAGCAACACCTTGAAGTGCACTTACAACTGTAGCATTAACTTTACAAGCAGATAAAACTAATGCAACAGCATAAAGAAATGTTACTGCAACAATTGTCCAAAATGATATTTTGTTGAGTCCCCAAACAGTTTTTTTAGAAGAACTTGAACTTGATGAACTTGAAGATTTTGTTTTCTTCTTTGTATTTGCCATAATTTCCTCCTATTTTTAATTATACTACTCAAACAAAAATATGTCAATAATTTGATGTTTTTTAATTAATTTTATTAATATTTTTTGAATTATTATCATCTTCAAAAACAATATCATTTTGCATCATTAATAAAGGTATGTATTCTTCCCATCTATAATCTCTTATTGGCATAGGTCGATTATTTTTAAAATATAAAACAAGGGCTGGTCTTATTCCATGATAATCATCTACAAACTTATACCCTTCCAGTTCTCCTTCCATTATCAACTTTTTTATTTTAGCATGATAATTAAAATATGACATTTACACCTCTTTTTTATTTTTTACAATTAATAATAAAATTATTTGTTTATTATTATTTTTCATTTAAAATAATTTTTATCCCAAAGCAACATCTAAAATCATCATCAATACAAATCCTACTATAAAACCCCATGTCCCAATATTGGTGGGATACGCACTCTTTGCATCTGGCAACAACTCTTCAGCAACAACAAACAACATTGCACCTGCAGAAAAAGCCAAAAACCAAGGCATAAGATGAGATAGACTTGTTGATAGCCATATACCTATAAGTGCCATAATTGGTTCAACAATACCACTAATTGTTCCATATAAAAATGCCTTTTTCCTGCTTCCTAACTCCTCTTTCATTGGCAAACTTATAGCAGCACCTTCTGGGAAATTTTGTATACCTATTCCTATCGCAAGCCATAATGCAGAATAAAATGCCGAAGTTTCTGCCATGATAAATGCATTGCCAAATGCAAGACCTACAGCCAATCCTTCAGGGATATTGTGCAAAGTTACAGCCAAAAACAATTTAGTTGATTTTTTTAATTTTGTTTGTTTTTTGTCATCTTTATTTAATATTTTAGGGATTAATTTATCCATAACAACTAAAAATAAACAGCCTAATATTATTCCAATGCACGCAGGAAGAAAATTTAAGTTACCTAAATATTCTGCTTGTTCTATTGATGGAATTATAAGCGACCAAACAGAAGCAGCAATCATAAGACCTGATGCAAATCCCAAAAATAAACTATTTATCTTATCACTGATATTTTTTTTAAATAAAAATACAATTGCACTTCCAAGGGTAGTCATAATAAAAATAAAACTTACCCCTATAATGGTTATCGTAGTATTATCCACATTTTCTCCTAAGTAAACGCACAAACCCTATTAACAATATAATGTAAAAAAAAGTTAAAAGTTACAAAAAAATAAAAAGGACTTTAATAAATCCTTTTTATTTTTTTTAATTATTTTCTAACTTTTTCTTGTTTGCATTGATTGCTTTAACTATGTTTGAAATCACCTTATTTTTATTAAGCCACCAATCTCTACTCCAAACTCTCATAATTTTCCAACCCCTTGAAGCAAGGAATTTATTTCTATATACATCTCTTTCAAGTATTGAATCACTACTGTTATATGCTGCATAATCACACTCAATACCAAGCAAATATCTATCTAATTTTTTATCATAAACAGCCAAAGAAATTTTATAATTAGTGTTTCCTAAATTGGTTTCTACATCATATCCAAGTTTAACAAGTTCATCTTTAATATCATTTTCAAGTTGATTTAAAACAATTACTTCATTTGATTCTGGAAGTGCTGGTTTGAAACTATCAAGGATGAATCCAGCCTCTTTATATTTCTTTGAAGAAATTGCACGAACATATTTCAAATAACTTTTAAATATTTTTGGTCCAGCATTTTTTGTTCCTTCAACCATTAATTCTTCAGGTTCAATTGAAGTAACAACATATATTTTCTCTTTTGCTCTTGTAATTGCTACATTCAATCTATTTTCGCCACCCTCTACAGACAAAGGTCCAAAATGAGCAACTACTTTCCCATATTCATTTCGGGCATATCCAATACTAAATATTATTATATCACGCTCATCACCTTGAACATTTTCAAGATTTTTAATAAATATTGATGTATCTTCTCCATTTTCTTTTCTATTTTGTTCACGGATATAAGCATCTCTAAAAGCAGTATCTTTTTTACATTCATTATCTATTGCATCTTCTATAGCAGTTTCTTGTTCAGTATTAAATGTTATGATACCTATTGAAGATTTATTTCGTTTATTTTTAATCAATTTTTTAAGCAATGATACAATAGCATTTGCCTCTTCTTGATTTTTTCTTCCAAGCCATCTTCCGTTGACTTTGATTCTTTCAATAGGTTTGTTTCCTACATTTTTTGAAATATTTGGTGCTATTTGAAGTTTTCCATCATAAAATGCATAATTTGAGAAATTTATTAATTCTTCATTTTTGCTTCTATAATGGTATGTAAGATTAGTGCTATTATATCTAGAAGTTGCAAGGTCAAGCAAACTTTCTACTTCAAGTGCTGCCACTGTTGCAAGGTCAAGATCATCATCGTTATCATTACCTAAATATCTTTTCATGAAAGTTGCAGTTGGGCGAAGTTGTTTTGAGTCCCCTGCTACAACTATATACTTTCCTCTATAAATTGTAGGCAAAGTATTTTCAATAAACACCTGACTTGCTTCATCAAATAAAATTATATCAAACATATTCTTTTTTAATGGGAATATTGTTGATACACTTTCTGGCGATAAAAGCCAGCATGGAAATAATTTTAACAAATAATCACCATACAAATCCATCATTTTTCTTATAGGCATAAGTCCTTGTTGTTTTGTAATTTGATATAGATAATTTTTATTTTCTGGGTCATTGTTAAAATGTTCAATATATTCATCTTTAAATTTATCAATACAAATTGTATTTGAAATTTGCTTTTCATCTTCTTTTAAAGATAATATTCTATTTCTAATATTCTCAAAATCAATTATCTTTGATAGTTTATCTTTATATTTCTCTTCATAAGTTACAGCCTCATGATAAACACGAATTTCAAGTAATTTATCAATAATTTCTCTAAATTGTCTTGCACTATTTGAATTTATATAAGCAAAATTCAAAATATCACGTTCATCATCTGTCAGACCTTGTAAAGATACATTGACATCTCTTATTTCAACATAATCATTAAGAGCATTTAATAAAAGTTTCAAAAAGACAGTGTTCCCATTAATTATATTATCAACTGTCATTAAATACCCTTTCCTATCAAGAACTTTTTCAAGCAAATTGTAATTGCTTATATAAGAATGAATATCATTTAAAGTCCCTTCAAATTTCTCTTCAATTTCTTTTTCTTTCTTATTTAAACTGTGTTTTACAAATGGATATAGTGGAAAAATCACTTTAGACCAGTTTAATGCTGTATGTAATTTTGGGTAATCCATTTTAGATATCATTTGAACAAGAGGCTTTAATTTCGAATTTTCTTCAATATCATTTTCAAGCATATAAACCATAAGTTGTCTTGAGTGTTCATGTTTTGCTGTATCAAATGGAATTATTGTTTTTTGGATAAGACCATTTAAATAAGTTTTCATTTGATTTATAACATGAATATCTACATCTGATTTAATATGGTCAATAAGAGGATTATTCTTTTTTAGTTCTATATATCTATAATATAAATTGCTCTTGTTTTTCTCTCTAATTATTCTCAAAGTTGAGTAAAGTCTTTTATAATCCATCTTCATTAAATCTTGGTTTTTAAGCATCAGTTTATATAAAGTATAATCAAAACTATTTTTACCAATCTTTGCTGAGTTAGTATACATTTCTTGCAATGTCAAACCAAAAGGTGATCTTGTAAAAAGTGTATCCGATATAACTTCAAGTTCTGAAATCTCCTTATTTATATTTTCTTCAACCTGTTGATATTCACTTTCTATATCATCTCCAGTTGGTTTATAGTTTTCCATAACATTTTGATGCATCTTGTTACATCTTTCATAAAACTCAACCTTATTTTTTTCTGCATCTGTAATAAACATACATTTGCTATTAAGATTTTTTAAACGATTAAAAACTACATCTAAAGCCGCTTTTTTCTGCGAAACAACCAATACTTTTTTATTCTTGCATAACGCATCAGAAATAATATTTACAATCGTCTGTGATTTACCAGTTCCAGGTGGTCCATATATAACCATATTCCCATATTGGTTTAATTTTTCAATAGCACTTTCTTGAGCATAGTCAAGATCGTTAATCGTAAAAACTCTTTCATCAACTTTTTTTATTTTCTTTGATGGCTTGCTTTCTAACAATTCATCAATCGCATCTGAAGACAAACGTTTTTTCTCAAGCAATGAATAATCATTATATATTGCGTTTGCTAAAGGAAATCTTCCTACAACACAAGCATTAATAAGTTTCAAATCTTCATCTTTAAACCCTGGTTCTTGAATTTTTTCAAAATTGATAAGTCCATTATCAAAATTTTCATCATATTCAAATTTAAATCCATAAGCACTTAAATAATCTACAACGTCTTTTATATTTTTCAATTTGTAATCAATAAGATTATCAAATTCCATTATCAAACCATCACAATTTAATCTATGTTCTTTTGCATAGGCAAGCATCAAAACTTTATTGAATTGTATAAACTCATCATGTTTAAGTTCTATTGATACTGTTGAATCGTCTTCTACATTGATAACTACAGGGAATAAAATCAAAGGTGCTTTGATTTGCAAATCTTTATTTACATAACCTGTAACAAATGGGTAACCGACAAACATCTCATATCTTCCAGTTTCTTTTGCAAATTCCTCAACTTCCCTTTTTAAAGATTTTAATTTAGAAACTTGAGATGATAATGCCTTTTTCATTTCTTCCTTTTTCAGTCTTTCTCTTCTCAGATTTTCATTTCTTTTTTCATCTACGCTTAAATTTTTAGTATCAACAAAAGATGCTTTAACCTTTTCTTCTAGATTAAAGTTTTTAAAAAGTTTTTCTTTAATATCTTTACGAATTAATGCATAACTACTTCTTTTACCTTTCCATAAAAAAGTGTAAAAATCATTAAATTCTTTTTCGTCATTTGCAATAATTGCACCAACATCGTAGGCATATTTTTTACTTAAATTTTTTGAGTATAAACTACGATTTTTACCACTAATTTCTATTAATCTTTCCTTATAATATTTATAAATTGATTTCATTACTACCTTCTTTTTTACTTATATAGTGTAACAAAAATAACTTGAATTTTCAAGGGTTATTTTATTAAATTAAATATTAATATAATTTAAATCAAATATTTTTATAATTATAATAATTATCTATTTTTATTTATCATTTTTTAACTAATTTATTAATTAATTTGAAGAAATAAAATTTTTTATAAAACTTTCTCTATGTATTGGACATTTTCCATAAATTTTTAAAGCATTAATATGCTCTCTCGTTCCATAGCCCTTATGTTTTGCAAAATTATATTGAGGATATTTTTCTGATAATTTAATCATAAGTCTATCTCTATAAACTTTTGCAAGAATAGATGCCGCTGCGATATTATAACTTAATGTATCTCCCTTTATTATATTTTCTTGCCTTATATTACTATCTATTTTGACAGCATCTATAAGAACAATATCAGGCTTTATTTTTAGACTTTCTAACGCCCTTTTCATTCCTAGTTTGGTTGCATTTAAAATATTTATTTCATCTATTGTTTTTTCATCAATTTCAATAATTGCATAATCTAATGCTACTTTAACAATTTCATCATAAAGTTTTTCTCGTTTTTTAGAAGAAAGTTGTTTACTATCATTTACCTGTTCAATCATTTTTTCTTTTTCAAAAGGCATAACAACACAAGCACAAACAACAGGCCCTGCAAGAGGTCCACGACCTGCTTCATCTATTCCTGCAATCACTAAATTTTGAAATTTCTTTTCATAATCTAACATAAATTTGCTCCTTAAATATTTTATCATTTTATACTAGATTTGCAAAATTAAATAAATAACATGTATACAAAAATTATTAGATTTTTATATTCAAATAAACTTGTCATATAAATATCTGTATGATAAAATATAATAAATAATATTATCGTAAATTGAACTTACTTAATAGATAAAACTAATTTTTATTTAAACCTGTTAAATGTGCAAAGTATACAAAATTTTGCCGAATTTATTAAAATTTATAATAATAATATTTCGAAATTAAATAGTATATATAAAATTAGGAGGCATTTCTTATGAAATTTAATAGTTTTAAAGATGTTGCTGCAACAGAAAACAACCCTAATTATTTTAAATTAATAGAACGCGAAAGTCCGTTGTTTCAATCTCAAAATGAAATTAGAAAACCTTTTGCAAGAGATTATACTAGGCTTCTTCACTGCACTGCATATAGAAGGCTTAAACATAAAACACAAGTTTTTTATAATATTGAAAGTGATCATATATGCACCAGAATGGAACACGTTCTTCACGTAGAATCTGTCAGTTATACTATTGCAAAATCTCTTGAATTAAATGATGAACTTACTCATGCTATAGCAATGGGACATGACCTTGGACATGCTCCATTTGGCCATTACGGTGAAAGCATTATCAATAAACTTTGTAATGAATTTTTAGGAACATCTTTTTGGCATGAAAAAAATGGACTTTATTTTGCTGATAATATAGAACTTTTGCCAGATCATAACAATGAACTTAAAAATCTTAATCTTACATACGCTGTTCGTGATGGAATAATTTCTCATTGTGGCGAAAAAGATATCAATTCCATTTTGCCACGTAAAGAATTGATTGACTTAAAAGAATTCTCTTGCCCGGGACAATATAACCCTGCCACTTACGAAGGATGTGTTGTAAAAATTTCAGATAAAATAGCATACCTAGGTAGAGATATTGAAGATGCAATAAATTTAGGTTTCTTAAATGAAAAAGACCAAAAAGAACTTTCCAGTATAGTAAAACTTGGTGATTCTATTGTAAACACAAGCACTATAATGGGTAATATGATAAGAGACATTTGTCAAAATAGCAGCATTGAAAAAGGAATTTGTTTATCAGATAAAATGTCAGATATTTTAAATAAAATTAAAGAATTTAATTACGAACATATTTATGCAAACAAAAGATTTGAAACATTTAAAAAATATGCTGAAATGATAATTAAAGAAATTTTTAATGTTTTGCTAGATTGTTACAAAGATAATGAAATTTTTGAAGAATTAAACAAAAAGAAACTGATTTACCCTAATTTAATTGAAGAATTTACAAATTATCTTATCAAATATTGTGATTATTCAATCATTCCAAGAAATTACATGGAAAAAGCAATCAGATGTAAAAATAGAAAAATTTATCAACAATTACAAAACAAAAATCTTTATATACAATCAATCTTGGATTATATTTCAGGCATGACTGATAGATATGCTGTCAAAGTATTTAATGAATTAATCTCTTATTAACATATTTTATATATCTTTATTTAATTTAATATCTTATTGACTAAACTTTTGAAACAAAATTTGCACAAACCGACTTTTTTATAAAAAAAGCACACCATATATTGTATATAGTGTGCTATTAATATACCACTGGTGCGTCGCAAGGGATTCGAACCCCTGACCTTTCGTTCCGTAGACGAACGCTCTATCCAGCTGAGCTAGCGACGCATATTCCTTATTTACCTGTATATTATAGCATACAAAATTTACTTTTGCAATTATAATTTCAGAATTTAATTTATTTTATAATATTTCTTTAAAACCATCACTAATGATAAAAAATAGAAGATTTTTAAAATCTTCTATTTTTTCTAAATTACCAATCAATTATTTTATTAACTATTTCTTGCTGTTCTGTACTGGTTCTTCTTAGATAAATTCTGGTAGTTTCAATACTTTCATGCCCCATTAAATCAGCTAATAAAGAAATATCGTTGAATCTATCTAAAAAACTTTTTGCAAACCTATGTCTAAATGAATGAGGATATATTACTTTTTGGTCTAATCCATATTTTATTCCTAATTTTTTTAGTTCCCCACTAATACCTCTAGCTGTAATTTTATTACCATATTTATTTTTAAATATGAAACCTTCAGTAATATTATTTTGCTCAAACCATTTTAAAGCTTCTTCTCGTAATTTTTGTGGTATATAAATTCTTCTTAATTTTCCACCTTTTGAATACAAATCAAAATATCCAATTTTTACATGTTCAACTTTAAATTGAATTAATTCACTAATTCTAGCACCAGTTGCAGTAATAAATCTAATAACAAAATACCAATACATTTCTTTATTATTTTTTAAGCATTTTTTGAAATATGCATAATCAGCTTCGCTAATAACATTTTCTAAGAAATTTTTTTGTTGCAATTTTAATAATGGTAGGCGTAAGTTCTCTTTTTTTTAAT
>USSZ01000021.1 GCA_900557645.1 uncultured Eubacteriales bacterium | reverse complement strand
GACGATGATTTCGAAGATGAAATTAATGAGAATAACGAAACTCATAAAGTAATGTTACATTTTAAATTAAATATAGTTGGCTACAATAATGGTAGCTTAAATTTAAAAGATTTTTTACTGCTTTTTAGTAACAACGAGAGATGCTGCTGTTGCTATGGCTGAGCATATTGGTGGAAGCACCGAAGGTTTTATTAAAATGATGAATGAAAAAGCCAAAGAACTAGGATGTAAAAATACTAACTTTGTAAATGTTCATGGCCTAGATGATGATAACCATCTTACAACTGCAAGAGATATGAGCATTATGGCTAGAGAACTCTTAAAACATGAAGAAATTCTTAACTACACAAGCATCTATGAAGAATTTCTAAATAAGCCAGACGGAACTAGAACCTGGATGGTAAACACCAACAAACTAATTAAATACTACAATGGTCTAGATGGTCTAAAAACAGGCTTTACTAAAAAAGCTGGTTACTGTCTTACCGCAACTGCAAAAAGAAATGGTATGCGCTTAATAAGCGTAGTTATGAATGAAGCAACAACCGAAGATAGAAGTAATGATACTATCAAACTTATGAATCATGGCTTTGCTAATTATAAAATAAAAGTAATTATGGAAAAAGACAAAAATTTAGGTGAGGTTAAAGTATTAAATGGTAAAAAAGAATACGTTAATTTAAAACTAATTAGTGATGCTACTAGCTTAGAAGAAATTAATGACGATAAAAAATATAGTTTTAACATTTTAGTAAAACCAATAAAAGCCCCAGTTAAAGTGGGAGATATAATTGGCCAAATGCAAATATTAGAAGGTGGAATAGAAAAAGAAAGCCTACCAATAACTGTTATGGAAAGCATTAAGAAAGCAAATATCTGGGACCTTTACAAAAGAAATTTAAATAAAATATTAATAGGAGCTTAATGCTTCTTTTTTTATAGATTTAAAATTACTTTATTTCAATCTTACCTGATTTTGTTTCTTGTTTCTCTTCTTTAGGAAGTTCTATACGCAATATTCCGTCTTTCAAACTTGCATCAATATCATCTTCCTTAATATCTCCAACATAAAAACTTCTGCTGAAATGTCCATAACTTCTTTCCTTTCTAATATAGTTCTCTTTTTTATCCTTGTCTTCAAAGTTATGTTCTCTTTTTGCACTTATTGTAAGATAGCCATTCTTTAATTCAACATTTATATCTTTTTTATCAAAACCTGGTAAATCAACATCTAAAATATAACTCTTGTCTGTTTCTTTTACATCTGTTTTCATTACATTGTTCATTTGACGCATCTCTCGTCTATTCATCATAGGCATATCAAAAAAGTGGTCAAAAAATGGATCAAATAAACCAAGTGGTTCTCTATCATCATCTCCTCTTAAAACCAAATCAAATTTATCATTATGTTTCATAATACACCTCCTGCATTTTTAATGCAAGCATATTATAGCACTGATTGCTAGCACTGTCAAACAAATATTGCTAATTTTTAATTTTTTTTTACTTTTTTAATTATTCCAAAAATCATCATTTAATATACATAATTCTTTTTCTTCTGGCAACTGACCTTCAATTTCATCATTATCATTTTTGATTTCATCATACTTCTTTTGTTGGTAATTTATAACTATAGAAGTTATTACTACAAAAAGAATAAGAATAGCAAGACCTATTCCTATAAGCCAGTTATTTAATTTCTTTTTCTGTTTTTCTTCCATCTTTATTTTTCTTCTTTAAATTAATTCTATCTAATTTAAAAATATTATACCATCTTATAACTAATTTTGTCCATAAAAATTTTGATATAATTCTTTCAATGGAAAAACCCAATAAAAATAAAATTACAACGAACAACCTAAATTGACCATAATTAGTCCATAGATTTGCAAAAAATAATAAAACAAATGATAAGACAGTTGCTAAAAAATCAAAAAAATGTTTTGACCATTTGTCGCCACCTGACAAATATGTTAAACATCTAAAACCATCAAACATAATCCCACAAAGAAAACCTGTGAGAAGCATAACTACTATTATTAATGGTTGGTTTGCAGTAGGATATAACATTGTTCTCCATTTTATTAATATATTTTAATTAAAGATAAAACTTATTGATATATAGAATAAAAATAACTAAAAAACTAACAATTACTTAAATATTCTTTTGTATAATGGAACTTTTTTTGTGCTTATTGTGCCAAATTTTAAATTAATAAATTTACCACTAAATATTACTTCTTGTTCGTCTAAATTCAACTTTTTAACTTCTATTTCTGTCCCTGTAATAACAACTCCACTATCAACTGTTTCAACTACTGCTTGAGATTGTGATGAAGAAACAACTTTAACTGCTCCTTTGATTTCAAGGCAATTCCCTTCTAAATGTAAAAAATTACTCATAAATCCCCCTTTTTAATAAATATTCATGTAAAAGTAAAAAAATGATAGATAAAATATGAAAAATGTTTTATTATATACCTATGAAAAAAATAAACTTTATAGTAAATAAAAATGATAAAATAATCAATATTTTGACAAGTAAAGGTTTTTCTTATAACAATGCCAATAAAATTTTAAGAAACAAAGATGTAAAAATAAACGAAAAAAGAGTCAAAGACAACACTGATGTTTATGCTGGAGATGAAATAACAATCTTTTATAATGAAGAAATGCTTCTAGAAAAAGAAATTCCGTTTATTTATCAAGATGATAATATTGCAATAGTAAATAAACCAAGTGGCATTGAAATTGAGGGACAAGATGGACTTGGAAAAATTCTTAATCTTATCCCTGTCCATAGGCTTGACCGAAATACTACTGGGCTTATAATTTTTGCTAAAAACGAAATGGCAGAAAGACAAATTACAGATGCAATAAAAAATCATAAAATAACGAAAAAATATCTTGCACAAGTTGTTGGGTCAACGTCTTTTAAAAATTATTTGATGAAAGCATATTTGCAAAAAAATAGCAAGGAAAGTTTTGTCAAAATCTTTAATAATAAAGTAAAAAATTCGTTAGAAATTCAAACTATTTTTAATACAATAAAATCCTCTCCATCATCAAGTTTAGTCGAGTGTGAACTGATAACTGGTCGTACACACCAAATCAGAGCAACACTTTCCTATCTTGGACACCCTATCATTGGAGATGGAAAATATGGGAGAAATGAAGATAATAAAAAATTTAAACAAAATAGACAAATGTTACATTGTTATTACATAAAATTAAATGGATTAAATAAAAATTTAGCATATTTAAATAATATGGAATTTATATGTAATCCTTCTTGGTATATAAGAAACTAATTTACTAATAATCAATCTTTTTAAATAATTTTTAAGAATAAATAGTTGACAATCAAAAATTATTTGTCTATAATTTTAACAAAGCGTTGATTAAGAAAAGTAACACAAACTCTTTTTTACAGAGAGGCAAGATTGCTGAGAACTTGCCAAAAAGACTGTGTGAAAGAACACTTAGGAGTTGTCTTTTCGAAAAAGATATCTTTAGTAGGGAAGATCGGGAAAGCCCGTTATAGCCAAATTAATAAAGTGGAGAAATTTTTCTCAAGTTAGGTGGCACCGCGAGTCATTCGTCCTAACACTATGACAACAAAGTCTAGTGCTTTAGAGGCGAATGACTTTTTGTTTTTATAAAACTTAGTTTAAAATAATGTTGAATTAAAACTAAGGTTTTAAAGGAAGTAATAAATAATTCAAGCAGATAAAAATTAAAAAAACTTTATAAATCTTTACTTCCTTCAAAAAGAAAAAATATATATAAGGAGGATTTTATGGAAGAATACGTAAAAAGTAATTTAAAAGATGCTCAAGGAAAAGTAGAAATATGGGCATGGATTGAAAAAGTTCGTGATCAAAAAAGTATGCAATTTATAATTTTAAAAGACAGAAGTGGTATGCTTCAAATGACTGTTGAAAAAGCAACAAAACCTCAAATGGCAGAAATTCTTGCTCACCTTACACAAGATTGCTATATTAAAGCAAAAGGAACAATAGTTGCCAATGAATACGTAAAACTTGGCAAAAAAGAACTTATTCCTGATGAAATTGAAGTTTTATCTAAAGCAGAAATTTCACCTATTGATGGAGAAAGTTCTATCGACCAAAGACTTGATTATAGATGGATTGATTTAAGAGACCCTAAAAAACGTTTAATTTTCGAGGCTCAAACTCAACTTACTCAAGGCATGAGAAACTATTGTATTCAAAATGGATTTATAGAAGTTCATTGCCCTACTACAATCAAAAATGAAAGCGAATCTGGTTCAGGAGTTTTTGAAGTAAAATACTTTGATAAAAAAGCATATTTAATTCAAAGTCCTCAATTCTATAAACAAATGGCAATCGCTGCAGGTTTTGAAAAGGTATTCATTGCAACACCAATTTATAGAGCAGAAAAATCATTTACAAGAAAACACGCAACTGAATTTTCTGGATTTGACCTTGAGTTTGCAAACGTTTCATCTGTTGAAGATGTTATGAAAGTAGAAGAAGAATTAATCCATGCAGGACTTAAACAAGTTCATGATACACTTGGTGATAAAATTAAAGAAATGCTTGGCGTTGAGGTTGTTGTCCCAACTTTACCTTTCCCACGTGTAACCATGAAAGAAGTTTACAAAATTCTTGATGAAGAATGTGATTACCCTCTTGATGAAGGCTCTGACCTTGATACCGAGGCTGAAAACCTTCTTGCTGCATATATGCTTAAGAAAAACGGACATCAATTCTTCTTTGTAAAAGATTATCCTTCAGATGTTCGTCCATTCTATTCAATGCATAAAGATAACGACCCTGGCTATAGTGAAACTTATGACCTTTATTACAAAGATGTTGAAATCACATCAGGTGCAATGAGAGAACATAGAGCAGATGTTCTTGCTAAACAAATTGCTGAAAAAGGTATTGACCCTAAAACTATGGAAGAAAACTATATAAACTTCTTTAAATATGGTTGTCCTCCTCATGGTGGATTTGGAATTGGACTTGACAGACTTACAATGCTTATGCTTGATATTCCAACTATTAAAGAGGCAATGTTTGTATTCCGTGGACCAGACAGACTTAATCCATAAGGAGGTAATTATATATGGAAAAAACTAAAGTAACTATAGAAGAAGTAAAACGACTTGCAGGTCTTTCTTCTCTTGAATTTTCTGAAGAAGAATTAAACTCTTTTATTCCTGAATTTGAAAATATGCTTGAACTTGTCGATCAAGTCAAAAATTGCGATGTTAGTGATGTTGAAGTAAAATATACTTCTCATAAACTTGCCGACCTTCGAGAAGACTGTGCAAAAGATAGTCTTCCTCAAGAAGAAATTTTATTAAATAGTCCTAAAACAAAAAAAGGCTCTTTCTGTGTGCCTAAAATGCTGGATTAACGGAGGTCAATATGAAATTTGAAGAATTATCACTTATTGAACTTGTTTCTCTTCTGCATGAGAGAAAAGTTAGTTCTGTTGAAGTAACAAAATATTTTATAGAAAGAATAAATGAAAAGAAAAACTTAAATGCTGTTTTGGAAGTTTATGAAGATGCAATAGAACAAGCAGAAAAGGCTGATGAAAAAATTAAAAATGGTTTTAATGGCAAACTTGCAGGTGTGCCTGTAATCATTAAAGATAATATACTCTTTAAAGGCAAAAAGGCATCTTGTTCATCAAAATTTCTTGAAAATTATGTTGCACAATATAATTCAACTGTAGTTGAAAAAATGCTAAAAGAAGGCGCCGTTATTATTGGCAGAGCAAATATGGATGAATTCGCAATGGGCTCTTCAACTGAAAACTCTGCTTTCGGACCTACACTTAATGCACTTGACCCTACTCGTGTTCCTGGTGGTTCTAGTGGTGGCAGTGCGTGTGCTGTAAGTGCTGGTCTATGCCCTGTTGCCCTTGGAACTGATACAGGTGGTTCTATTAGACAACCTTCTTCTTATAATGGTGTAGTTGGAATAAAACCAACTTATGGTCGAGTTTCAAGATATGGCGTTGTCGCATTCGCAAGTTCTATTGAACAAGTAGGACCAATTACAAAAAATGTAAAAGACAATGCTTATATGCTTAATATTCTTTCTGGTGGAAGTGAGCATGATGAAACTTCATTAAAAATCGAAGTTCCAGATTTCCTTTCACAAATTAAAGGCGAAATCAAGGGAATTAAAGTTGGCGTATTAAAAGAAGTAGAAAAAATGGTGAAAGGTCTAGACGTTGAACAAACATATCATTCAGTCGTTAACTTCTTAAGATCTAATGGGGCAGAAATTATAGAAGAATCTATTCCAGATTTCGAATTAACTCTTCCATGTTACTATATTATCGCACCTGCTGAAGCAACAAGCAATCTCGGAAGATTTGATGGTGTGAAATATTCAAGAAGAAGTCAAAACGCATTAAATGTTGACGAAATATATCTTAAGAGCAGAAGTGAAGGATTTGGCAAAGAAGTTAAAAGAAGAATTATGCTTGGAAACTTTGTGTTAAGTTCTGGATACTTTGATGCTTATTACAATAAAGCAAAAAAATTGCAACAAAAATTAAAAATGGAAGCAGAAAAAGTATTTAAAAATTGCGATGTCATCATTCTTCCTACCACAACTGGAGTTGCATTTAAACTTGGTGAAAAAACAAATGACCCAATTTCTATGTATAAAGAAGATTTATTTACCATCCTTGCAAATATTTTAGGTGCTCCTGCCCTATCACTTCCTTGTGGAAAGAATAAAGAAGGTCTTCCTTTTGGAATTCAATTAGTTGCAAACAATCTAAATGAAGGCATGGTATATAATGTTGCTGATTATATAGAAAAAGGATATAGGGGGTAAAATTATGCAAGATTTTGATATTGTTATTGGACTTGAAGTCCACGCAGAACTTAAAACAAATAGTAAAGTTTTCTGCACTTGTAAAAATCAATTTGGTTCAACACCAAACACAAATTGTTGTCCTGTATGCGTAGGTTTACCTGGGGCTTTACCTGTTTTAAATAAAAAAGCAGTTGAACTTGTAATCAAAGCAGGGCTTACTATAGATAGCGAAATAAATGACCTTGCAGTATTTGAAAGAAAAAATTATTTCTATCCTGACCTTGCAAAAGCATATCAAATAAGCCAACTTGTGCGTCCAATATGTGTTGGTGGACATATTGATTTAAAAGATAAAAGAGTTCGTGTAAATCGAATTCACCTTGAAGAAGATGCTGGAAAACTTGTTCACTTATCTCAAGCAATAGGAACACTTATAGACTATAACAGAGGTGGAGTTCCACTTATGGAACTTGTAACAGAACCTGATATTTCTAGTGCTGACGAGGCCGTTGAATTTTTAACTAAATTACGACAAAGATTGATATTCGCAGATGTTGCAGAATGTAAAATGGAACAAGGTGGAATGAGATGCGATGTAAATGTTTCTGTAAAACCTAAAGGTAGCAATATATTAGGCGAAAGAACAGAAATGAAAAACTTAAACTCTTTCAAAAGTGTTTATAGAGCAATTAACTATGAAGCAAATCGTCAAATAGAAATTTTAAAAAATGGTGGTAAAATAGTTCAAGAAACAAGGAAATGGGACGACAATCATGAAAAAAGTGTTTCTATGAGAAAGAAAGAAACATCTCAAGACTATCGTTATTTTCCTGACCCTGATATGCTTGCTGTCGAAATTAGCAGAGAAGATGTTGAAAAAGTTCGTAAAACTATGCCTTTAATGCCAGAAGAATTAAGGGAAAAATATACTCAAGAATACCATCTATCTGAATATGATGCTGATGTTATTACAAGAGATAGAGATATTATCAAATTCTTTGAAGATACTATAAAACTATATAACAATCCAAAAATAGTAGCAAACTGGCTTCTTACGGACATATTAAGTAAAATTAAAGATGAAGATAATGCCGAAATTAAAATTTCTGCTGAAAATCTTGCAAAAATATTGACTCTTCTTGAACAGTCTAAAATCTCAAGAACTGTTGCAAAAGATATATTTGCAAAAGTTTGGGAAGAAAATGCAAACGTTGATGAGCTTGCAAAAGAAATGGGTGGAAATGTTGATGAAGACAGTTTAAAAACCTTAATTACAAATATTATTTCAAATAATCAAAAAGCAGTTGAAGATTATCATACTAGTGATACACCTGAAAAAGTTTTCAGATGGTTTGTAGGACAAGTAATGAAAGAAACCAAAGGTAAAGCAAATGCTGTCATTGCAGAAAAAATAATCAAAGAATTATTAAAATAATTAAATTATAAAATAAATAATTAATTAAATATTGTTATAAATAATTAAAAAAATTAAATATTAAAATAATATAAAAATTAAAAAAAATAATTAATAATAAATTAATTAAATATAATTTATTATTTTAAAAATTATTTTTAATTATTTTATTCCATTATATTTAAAATAAAATAAAAAAGAACGCAAATTTTGCGTTCTTTTTTTCAAGTATTTCAGTTGTGGCAACTTGTAGCCATTGAAGGTGGATGTAACTCCTTCACACTTATTGTTCTAAGCCACCCTTTTATGATTTTACTATTGAAAACTATCTCATCTTTTATAATGTCGGACTGTAAAAATCTTGGGCAATAACCTTTCTTCATTATAAATTCTTCTGATGAATCTCTTTGTGTTGCATCTTCTGTATAAATAACCTTTGAATTTTTCTTTGCTTTAATATAGTTGACAACTACAACCACTGTCAAATATATTGCTTCAAATCCATCTTCTAGGGCACTGGCATATGCCATTACAATAAAATCATAAACTGTTTGTAATGCGTTTGGTATTATATACATAAATTTAATTGCTTTAACATTCTCAAGATAGAGTGCAATTGTAAACCACACGTAAGTTATCATAGGAATTATATCCCAATAACTTTCCATTGTCAAAATCCCCGCTGTAAGGAAAGCAATTATAAATGCTAAAGCAATTATTTTTGGAGGTCTTTTATTCCTTTTACTAAATTGATAAAGAAACAAACCTTGAACGCATGAAATAAGTGCAATAATTCCAGCACTTAAAGACCCTACAAACAAAAAGGTAGTTCCATAAATTACATCGCCTAAAAAACCAAGAAGTAAAAAAGTCTTTTTACTTTTGACTGTATATGAAAGGCACATTATTAATGTCGTCACAACGCCGAATACTTGAGCAAGTATAAAATTGACATTAATCATGATAAAAAATTTGAAATACCCCTTATCGCCATAAGTTTTTTCTTGTTACCATAGACTAATTTTTATTTAAGTTTGCCATGACTTAATATAAAAATTCCACATTGTAAACAAGACTATATGACTTAGTTTCTTGCTTTTGCAAGATAGTCAAGACAAGTGATGCTATATAAATTATTTTGAAAAAATGGAAATTGGAATTGAAGTCTTTAATGCAACACATTTCCAAAATAATCTTAAATTTTGCAGTCCTAATATAGCATTTATCTACGCTCGACATTAGTATTATATCATGTAGTTTTTATTTTGTCAACCCCCTACTGCCCTTATATGTTCTATATATTTATGTTTTAATAATTATTTTTTATAAAATTTATAATTATTGGATAAATATTTTTTTAATATTTTTCGCTTCTTTGGATTAAGTTTTCCAATTCTTGTGCTTGCAAAAATGCCTCTTTTAAGAACTCTATAATTGACAAAGTAGAGTTATTTTTATTTAAAATTTCATAATCTAAATTTATATCTTCATGCCCCTTTAAATTTAAAGCAATCTTTTTCCAGTCAATAGTTGAACTACATAATTTTCTTAAAGTATGCAAATCACTTCCACCATCATTATCATGTAAATGAAGTGTTATTAACTTATCATTATAATTAGAAAAATAATCAAAATCCCTATCAAAAACATTATTGTGTCCACAATCATAACAAAATTTTAACATAGGATGTTTTATATTTTCAAAAGTTTCAATAAATATCTTTTGATTATCTATATTTTCTATTGCAAGAGGAATATTTACCTTTTCGCAAATATTTAAAACTTCTTTCAATCTGTTTTCACCTATCTTTGAATATTTTCCAAATAAATGAACTACTACACAAGAAAAACCATATTTATGAGCAATTTTAACATCTTTGATTAAATGTTTTTTTAGTTTTTCGCCCTTCTTCCCATCTTCCCAAAAGTAATGTAATTCATCAGAATTATATCTCATGTGTAAACTTGATAGTTTCAAATCATACTTTTTAAATAATTTTATTTGTTTTCTTATACTTCCATTTTGCTTTTTAAATTTATTGTCAGCACTTGTAATAATACAATCAAAACCTGCCTCTTTTATCATTTTTGCCCTTAATTCAGGCAATTCATAATATCCAAAATAAAAACTTATACCCTTATTCATATTTTATCCTTATCAAAACAACATTTAACAAACATTAATAAATATTTAACCAATTAAACATTTATAATTAAAGTTAATAAAAAGTCAGTTAATTTTCTGACTTTTTATCTTCTTTTATTTTCTTTTCTATAACAACCCCATTATCAGTAATAAGATTTTCTCCTTGAAAGATTTCAACTCTCATTTTATTTCCAAAAGAATTACATTGACATTTTATTGTATATATTTTTTTATTAATTTCTACTTCATAACTTTCGCCTTTAATCAATTGTGGCATATTTGCTTTTAAAACAACCTTATCATTAAGTGAAATTTGAAGTTTACTTCCTTGATTGTGGACTTTTAACTTTTGTCCATCAATATCAAATGAATAATTTTTAATTGTAATAATATAAGTTGTTATTATAAAAATTAAAAATATTGCTATTACAACTATACTTGCGATAAGCATACTTTTCTCCTTTGATATTATTTTTTAATTTCTAAATAGATAAATCATAAAACTATTTAGTCATTATAAATTGAATAATTTACAAATATATTTCATTTAAAACAATTTTATTTTATTGTGGAAATTGAACTACTGGAGCAGTAATCATAGGACCTATTTGTGAATGTAATGTAATAGAAGATAAAATACTTGATAAATTGCTTGCAAGAACTCTTGCCACTGCACTTGTCTTAAAGTATTCAACACTATCATCAAGTTTATCATATTCAGCAGTATTAATAATAACTTCAAGACTTAATGATGCTTCTATTGAAAATATACAAGCAGGTTCTGGCTTAACATATCTTGTTAAAATAATTTTAACTGCATCAGAACGCAATCTTTCAACTTTCAAATCGTCCCATACTCTCATATTAACAGTGCCATTTGGTTGGGGCTCGCTTAATCTTTCATACGATAATTTTTCAATTATTGGTTTAAAATTCATATTTCTTATAACGTTTGCCATAATATCTCCTTATTTTTTCTAGATTTTCAATCTACTATATAAGAATATCACATTTATATTTTTTTAACAAGCAAACAAAAACAATTTATAATTTTTCGCTTAAAAAATAATTTAAACTTCAAAATTAAAGTTTAAATGAACGCATTCTTTAGATACATTTTAATTTTTAAAATCTTTTTAATTTAATCACCTATGCTAAATTTTCTTTTAACAATTCAATTCTTATCTTTTCGACAACAATTGAAATAAGTTCGCTATTTGATGGTTTAAAATCATTCTTATAAATAATAGTATCATATAAATTATTTAAACCCAATAATCCTTTTACTTTAAAAGAATGATTAATTGCATTTCGTATGCACCTTTCAATTATGCTTGGTTTAACATTAAATGACTTTGCAACTAATGGGTATAATTTTGTAGTAATATTATTTATTAAACTCCCATCTTGTAAACATAATTCAATTGATTTTCTTAAATAGTCAAAGCCATGCATACCCGGTTGTATCTTAAGCCCCAACAGCATATTCGTTGCTTTCTCGTAAATAATCGCTTCATTTTCACACATAAAAACTCCTGCACTTTACTATAACACAAAGCCCTTTATTTTGTAAAATATTTTACAAAATTTTACAAAATTAAATTGTTTTTTAAAAAGAGCCAAACATTGACTTTTTAACTACACTATGATATACTTTTTCTGAGGTGAATAAATGGCAAAAAGAATAAATGGTATTTTATGTAATGACGCAGGTCAACCTATCACAATGAACAATGGATATTCTTCAGAAGATGTTGAAGAACTAGAAAAAAGGAATTATCACGATGATACAACAGAAGATATTACAGATGAAGATGAAGAAGAAATAATTGACGAATTGGAAGAACAAACCGAAGAAGATGATGGTTACGAATATATTGATGGAATAAGATTTAAAGATGGTTTTCTATGTAATGATGCTGGCGATCCTATAAATATGGAGAATGGGTATAGTTCTGAAGATGAAGAATATTCAATCAATTTTTATAAAGAACATAAATATCATAATTATCAAAATGAAGATGATGATTTTGAAAGAGAATAACCAAAAACAAACTCAATAAATCAAAAAAAGATAGCACAAAAACTGATGCTATCTTTTTTATAATAATAAAAATCATTACTTTAATAAACCATATTTTTATAATTATCCTCTTAAATCTGATATCCTACTACATAAACATTCACTCATTTTTGCCATCCCATTTGTCGTTTTTCTAAAACGAGGCATTATATCATCTCCTGTTAACCCAATTGATTTACCCACTTTTTGTTCATCTATATCTGCCGATAAGAAAATAAAGTTCCAACCCTGTTTTTTACATCTTTTAATCATATCATTTACTTGTTTAAACGAATATTCTCTACTTGCATTTTCATAACCATCAGTAGTTATTGCAACTATAACATTTTGTGGCTTTTCTTCTTGATTTAATTTATTATTTTTTTCGATTGCTTTTGAAAGTGTCATTCCTATAGCATCAAGCATTGCCGTTGAGCCTCTTACATAATATTTATTATGATCAAGTTTTGCGTTCTCTGGTTTTTCTTCACAAAAAATTTCTTCAATAAAATTGTCGAAAAGCACAGTAGTAACCCTTAATTCTCCGTCCATTTTTGCTTGTTGTTCAATAACGGAATTATACCCTTTAATTGTTTCGTCCTCTACACCTCCCATTGAACCACTTCTGTCCAATATAAAAATTAAATGTGATAAATTCTTCTCCATAATTTTCATTTCCTCCTTTTTTATGATATACTTTGATTGAATTTACAAGTTTATTTTAATTAAAAACAAGACCTAAAAGGTCGTTTTAGGAGCGACATTTATGAAAAATATAAAAAAATTATTAGAAAAATATATAAAACATCATTATGAAGATGAAAATAATTTTGTTGATTACTTAAGTGAAAGTTCTAATAAACCTTTATCTAAAAAAGTAAAAATGGTTACTACTCTTCAAAAAACCGATTTTAAGCAAAATAAAGTTGATGATTTTATTGATTTAATAAAAGATAAACAAACATTTTCGCAATATATTCTTGAACTTATTGATGAAACTGGATTGAAAGATTCTGAAATTTATAATCGTGTAAATATGGATAGAAGACTTTTTTCAAAATTACGTTCTAACAAAGATTATCAGCCATCTAAATATACGGTTTTTGCCTTAATTATTGCACTTAGAGTAAATTTTGAAACTGCAAAAAAAATGCTTTCAAAAGCAGGATATAATTTTTCAAAAAATCACCTTGCAGATATCATAATAATGTTTTGTCTTGAAAACAACATTTATGATATATTTACGGTAAATGACCTTCTTGTAAGTCATGACCAAAAAGCACTTTGTATTGAGTAAAAAAAAGGATATAAATTCATATCCTTTTTATTTTACTTGTTTATCATCACCTATTTGATTTTCAATTATATTTGTTTCTTTACCAGTGATTTCTAAATTATCGCCTTGATTGTTATTATTGTCTTTATTATCCGATTTTTCAATGATTTCATTTTGATTTTGTGCCTCTTGATTTTGTGCCTCATTTGATTCATTTAATGATTTTTGTGATTGAGTTTTCTCTAAATTTGCACTTTTAGTAATTTTATTTTTGCTTATTTTCTTGTCTTTTTTCCTTGTAAAATGAAATAAACTTACAAGTTTTCCTAAAATAAGAATTATTTTTTCACAATGAATCATTGAATATCTTTTCATTAACGCTTTACCAGAAATTATTAAAGCAGCGATAACAGCAGAAACCAATGATGCAATAACAACTGTCAGCATTGGGGTCATGCTATCATTTATTAATGCAGCAGTAACTGACGCACCAGCAGCACCACTTAAAATGCTACATACATCTCCTAATATATCTGCAATAATACTTGAAACTCGATCTGCATTTTTAACAAGCATAATTGCTTCTTTTGCTCCCCTTATTTTTCTAGCATCCATTGCTCTAAAAGGCTTTTCATCACATGCTGCAATGGCAACTCCAATCATATCTGTAACAATCGCAATCACAAGGAAAACCAATATAACTATAACAGAAATAATAATGCTTGCATTGGTTAAGGCAATTTCACTTAACACACCAAAAGCCATTGAAAGACAAAATGATGTTACTAAAACAATAAGAGGCCATCTAAACCATATAGCAAATTTCGATTGTTTTTTTTGAGTTTTCTTTTTCGGGTTTCCTTCCATTTTTTTATTTTTTCTCCTTATTATTAAAAAATTTTTATGCTTCTTTATTAATCATTTAAGATTAATATTTTATTTTCTACAAATAATAATAATGTATTTATTAATTAAATCTTCAACAAACTGTAGAAAAAATATTTAACTAAAAAAACATTTCTGTTTTCTTTAAATTTTAAAAAATATAGAGCCTCTTGATAGGCTCTATAAAGAAGGTAACATTGTAAGTAAACCTTGTGTCATAGGTTCGGTTGGATTTCCCATTCTCGCACTCAACGTCACCGTTTAAGCAGTTTCCTTTTAAACAAGACCTATCACCGAATCGCCACTCAGAACACACTATAATCCTTACAATGCCTACTAAGTAACAGTCTAGAAGTTTTCCTTAACGCTTTTATATACTATTCTCCTGTTTTGCAGATATAGTTTCATAAGCAGGCATAAAATCTATTGGCCAATAAATTTTATACGTTGATACCTAATTCCCTTATATCCACTCAAAGTAGGCTACGCTGCACACGACTTTTACCGCATTGCAGGTTCTTCTCAGAGAGTGAGAATTCACCCTGCTGAGTCTCCACGAAAATTGGGTCGGATACTATATGCCGTTATAGTGCGCCCAATAATCTTAACTTCCAGCATCTGCCCCAGTTTGGGCAACCAAAGCAAACACCAGAAACTTCACAGATATGCCATCGATGCCATTTGCTTCATCTTCCTAGTATATAAATAACGACTAGAATACTGCACCTTCGTATATTATATTATAGCATATTTTAAATTAAAATGCAACTGTTCTATTTTGTTCAACTTTTACTATCAAAAATTTAATAATATTTTAGCAAATATAGCACTAAATTATTTTGAAAATTTTATTATATATGTATAATAATTTTAGGTTTAACAATGAAAAATAAAAAAAATTAAAATTGCAATCGATATAGATGATTGTATTTGTAATACTTTAGATACTGATTTCACTTATGGATATTATTATGCTAAACGAAATAACCTATTTAATGAAGAAATTGATTATGATAATCAATATTTTTTCGTCCCTAAAACTTTTAATATGGACAAGAATCAAGAACTTGATTTTTTTCAAACAGAAAAACGCTGTGACCTATCTGCCCCAGCAAAATTCCTGCCATCATACCGCTTGCGCCGCCACCAATAATCGCGATTTTCATTACAGCGCCTTTAAATAGTTGATTTCTTGCACGCTAAGCGGCCTGCACTTTCCGCGCCCAAGCCCACCTAAGGCAAGCTCGCCAATATGCGTGCGCTTTAAAAAGATGACCTTAAAGCCTACCGCCTCAAACATCTTTCTAATCTGGCGGTTTTTGCCCTCAAAAATGGTGATTTCAAGTTTGGTGATACGGTTAACGCATTCAAGTTGGCGCACCTTACACTTAGCAAGCCTTACGCCCTCAACAACAACGCCCGCCCTTAAAACCGCAAGTTGACTTTCTTTTATCTCACCCTCGATTTTGGCAACATACGTCTTACCAACCTCGTGCGACGGGTGCGTAAGGTTAAACGCAAGGTCACCATCGTTAGTTAAAAGCAAAAGCCCTTCACTGTCATAGTCAAGGCGGCCAATAGGTTTAAGCGATTTGTATTCTTCGGGCATAAGGTCAATAACCGTTTTGCGGCCGCGGTCATCACTGGTGCTGGTTATAACGCCTTTTGGCTTGTGAAGCATAACGTACATAAACTCGCCCGCTGCGCTCACGCGCTCGCCACGAAACTCAACCACATCTTTTTCTTTAACGTCAAAAGCAAGGTCACAAACAACCTTGCCATTAACTTTAACCTCGCCATTGCGCACAAACTCTTCAACCTTTCGGCGTGAACCAAGGTTGGCGCTTGCAAGATACCTATTTATTCTCATAACTCCCCTTTAAAGAAAGCCCTGCAAAATTTTCTCAATCTTAGATTTTAAGTCGTTGCTTTCTACACTATTAATAGTATAGATTTTTTCACAAAAAATCAAGTCATTTCCTAAATTTATTTCAAGTTGCCCAACTTCTTGATTCTTTTTGATGGGCGCCGCAACGCTTTCAGGCAGGTTTCGCGTTATATGCACATTACTTTTTTCTTGCGCCGTTAGCGGATAAACAAACTCGCTGCGCGTGAAAACACCCACCTCATTTTCGTCCGCTTTCGTTACCTTAATCTTGCCACACGCGTCATACGCACTAAGCAAGTCCACTAACTCAAACTCATTAAAACCGCGCTCTAACAATTTGGCGCAGTCTTCAAACATCGGCTTACAATCAAGCAACACGCACACCAACTGCATCCCGTTTCGCGTGGCCGAGCCAACAAAACAGCGCCCCGCCTTTTTGGTGTAACCCGTTTTAACGCCGTCTGCGTCTGCCAGTTGCGCTAAAAGCTTGTTTTTGTTTTTTAAAAGCCGATTTTCGTTGGCCTTAAACTCGTTAGGAATAACCGTTTTTTGCGTTTTAACGATTTCAGCAAACGTTGGGTTATTAAGCGCATACGCAGTCACTCGCGCAAGGTCAAGCGCACTTGTAAAGTGGTTGTCGTCGTGAAGTCCGTTCGGCGTAATAAGGTGTGTGTTGGTTAGCCCCAAGCGCGCAACAAATTCGTTGGCAAGGGTCATAAACGCGTCAACACTGCCACTTGTTGCAATTGCCAAAGCCACCGCCGCGTCGTTGCCGCTTCTAAGCATAAGCCCAAAAAGCAGGTCGCGAATTGACAGGTGTTCGCCCGCCTTTAAATAAATCGTGCTGCCCTCAATGCCCGTGGCCTCTTTGGGGATTTCAATCACGCGGTCAAGGTCAGCATTATTCTCAATAGCAACAATCGCCGTTATAATCTTAGTAAGGCTAGCCATCGGCAGACGTTCATGCTCGTTTTTGCTGTAAAGCACGCGACCGCTGTCACGCTCAATAACACACATAGCCTTAGCAGACGTCAACTCTTTTTCAGCCTCTTGCGTTGCGCGGGCAATATTAGTTACGCTAAATTGCGCCAAGGCCAAAAGCGCCATAAGCGCGCCAATCACCAACGTCAAAAGTAGTAACGCGTTAGTTTTTAGATTTTTTGTCATCATTTTTTGGTTTTGAATATTCGGAAAGCCAACCCCAGCTATCCAGTTTAAGTTTTTTAGAGATTTTTAAAATCTTTTTGGATTTCTGAATAACTCCTTCAACCATAGCTAAAAGAGCTCCTCCCCTAATATTATTGGTTTCAACACGTTCTAAATCTCTGTGAGATACTTCAACCTGATCAGTTTGTTCTCCAGTAACTTCTACTGGGATATGGTTAGCTGCAAATCTTACCTC
>USSZ01000020.1 GCA_900557645.1 uncultured Eubacteriales bacterium | reverse complement strand
AAGTGTGAAATTAACATAAAAGAAAAAAGAAAGGAATAAGCAACCTTTCTTTTTTTATAGATTTTTAAGTCGATTTTTGTCAAAAATGGTCGTTTTTATTTTTTGACTTAAAAATGCTGTTATTATTATTTTGCTTTAAAATGAAATACTTGTATAATATTTTTAGTAATAACTTGAGATTAAGTAAAAATATATTGATAAAGATTTATGTGAGATTTGACATAGTGCTTAAAATAAGATATAATATAAAAAATAAGTTAAAGAAGGGATAAAATGCTGTTAACATTAAATAATTCTTAACTTTTGAGGTTTGAGAGTTATGTTATTCCTTCTATAACTAAAACAAAATTAAATTAATAGTATGTTGTTCTATAGTTTGAGAGTTATGTTAAGATTTGATTTAGTGTAAATAAAAGATGTGCAAGCACATCTTTTATTTTTTTATTTCCATAATTAGTTCTTTAATTTTTTTATTTGCATTTGGAAGTTTTGCGTTTTGCATATTTTTTATATATTTATCCTTATTTTGATATAAATTTTTGATTTTAATTACAAACATTTTGTCATCAAAATCTTCTTCTTCAATCATATCGCTGAATCCGAGTTTAGTAAATAATTTTGCATTTTCTATTTGATCTCCTCTTGAACATTTTTTTGAAAGGGGAATCAGAAGCATAGGTTTTCTTAAAGTTAAAAATTCATTTATTGCTCCAGAACCTGCTCTAGATAAAACAATATCAGCAAAGTCGAGATAATCTCCAATATTTTCTGCATAAGGCACTTGAAGATAGTTTTTGTGATGTTTAATTTCTTTTGCTTGTTTTCCTGTTATATGCAAAACATTAAAATTTTTTGTAAGTGTGTCTATATTTATCCATACTTTTTCATTAATAAATTTAGCACCAGTAGAGCCACCAATAATCAACAGGTTAGGTTTAGTTTTATCAATATTTTCAAATTTAATTTTTTTCTTGTTTCCTTTCAAAACATTATTTCGAATAGGTTGACCTGTATAGATGCATTTTGAATTATATTGTTCAGTTTTTTCAAACGCAACACACATTTTATTGCAATAGTGTAAGATGATTTTATTTGCCAGTCCTAAACTTAAATCAGATTCATGACTTATGATTGGAATTCCTAATTTATGTGCTGCAATTACGACTGGCACAGCAACGAATCCACCTTTTGAAAATATTATATTTGGTTTTATTTCTTTTAAAATTTTTTTTGATTGGTTGATTGATTTTAAAAGTTTGAATGGAATTAGAAAGTTTTGAAAAGTGAATTTCCTTTCTAATTTAACTGTAGAAATTTGATGATATTTTATGTCATCAAACTTTGAAATAATATCTTTTTCCATTCCTTTTCCACCAATATAGTGAAATTCAAATTCTTTGTCAAGTTCTTCTTTGACCGCAATCGCTGGGTAAACATGCCCAGCAGTGCCTCCACCAGTTAATACAATTTTATTCATACAATCTCCATTCAATTATTATCTTATGCATCATTTTATTATTTATGACAAATTTCGACATAATCTATTTTTATAAATAAAAATGAATAATTATGCAAAAATTATGATAAATATACAAAAATAAATAAAAAAATAATTATCATTTGATATATAAAATAATAATTAATCATCTTATAATAAAGGAAATAAAACATTTTTATTGTTTAAAATAAAACTTTATGCTATACTAATATAGGAAATTATTGGCGAGGAGAATTTAATGGCTGAGCAAAATTATAATGCGAAAGATATAGTTGTTTTAGAGGGACTAGATGCTGTCCGTTTGCGTCCAGGTATGTATATTGGAACTACAGGTTCAAAAGGTATGCATCATTTATTATGGGAAATAGTTGATAATGCTATTGACGAAATTTCGAATGGATTTGGTGATACTATAAAAATAACATTAAATACAGATGGTTCTGTAACTGTTGAAGATAATGGTCGTGGAATTCCTGTAGATAATCATCCAACACTTCATAAATCTGGTGTTGAAGTTGTTTATACAACATTGCATGCAGGTGGAAAATTTAATACAGATAATTATAAGTTTTCTGGTGGACTACATGGTGTAGGTGCTTCTGTAACAAATGCATTATCAAAATGGTGTAATGTAACAGTATACAAAGATAAAAAGGAATATTTTATTGCTTTTCATTCATATATGGATGAAGATGGGAAGATGCATAGTGGAATACCTGTAGAACCTTTGAAAGTAGTTGGAAAAACTGATAAGACGGGAACAAAAGTAACCTTTTTGCCAGATAGTGATATGTTTGGAAATCTTAAATTTAATTTTGAAACCATTTGCACTAGAGCAAAAGAACTTGCATTTTTGAACAAAGGGTTGAAAATTGATTTAACTGATCTAAATACAGATAGACATGAGTTTTATCATTATGAGGGTGGTATTGCTGACTTTGTTGAATATTTAGTTGAAGGCAAAAATAAGTTGTTTAATAAGCCAGTTTATTTTCATGCAGAAGATAAAAATTTTGATTTACAAGTGGCATTTATTTATACAGATAGTTATACCGAGAACTCATTTTCATTTGTAAATAATATTCCTACAATCGAAGGTGGAACACATGAAACAGGTTTTAGGTCTGCATTTACGAAAGTAATGAATGAATATGCAAGAAATAACAATCTTTTGAAAGAAAAAGAACAAAATCTTTTAGGTGAAGACTTTAGGGAAGGAATAAATGTTGTTTTGAATGTGAAGATGAACAATGTTCAGTTTGAAGGGCAAACAAAAACAAAACTTGGAAACCCTGAAGCAAAGACAATGGTTGAGAATTTGACTATAAAAGAACTTTCTTTGTTTTTTGCTGATAAGAAAAACTCGACAACTGCAGAGATAATTGTAAATAAAGCAAAAGGTGCAGCAAAAGTTAGAGAGGCTGCAAAGAAAGCAAAGGAACTTACAAGAGCCAAAAATTCTGCAGAAAATTTTAATTTAGTCGGGAAGTTGTCAGCAGCAACATCTAAAAATAGAGATATTTGTGAACTTTTTATTGTTGAGGGAGATTCTGCTGGTGGCTCAGCAAAACAAGGTCGTGATAGAAAATTTCAAGCGATTTTGCCTTTAAGGGGAAAACCATTAAATGCAGAGAAAAAACGAATAGATCAGGTCCTTGCAAATGAAGAAATAAGAACTATAATTTCGGCATTGAATACAGGAATTGGAGAAGATTTTGATTTGTCGGGATTGAGATATAATAAGGTTATTATCTTAAGCGATGCCGACCAAGATGGTGCACATATAAGGGCAATTCTTTTAACATTCTTCTTTAGATATATGAGAGAACTTATTAATGATGGTCATGTTTTTATAGGACTTCCACCACTTTATAAGGTTTATAAAAAAGATTATACAGAATATGTTTATTCTGATAATGAACTTCCTGAAGCAATTAATAGAGCAGGAAGAAATTATAGTTTGCAACGTTATAAAGGTCTTGGAGAAATGAATCCTGAACAACTTTGGGAAACAACAATGGATCCTGATAAGCGTAATCTTATTCAAGTAACAATAGAAGATGCGGCAGAAGCAGAAAGAATGGTAACAACTCTTATGGGTGATGATATTGAGGCAAGAAAAGCATATATCAATGAACATGCTAATTTTGATAGGGAAGATGATTTCTTGAAAAATTATAAAAAAATATAAAATAAAAAATAAATAATAAATTAAATACGACAAAATAAATAAAAATATTTAATTATAAATTATTAAAAAATAAAAATAAATAAAAAATAAATTGATTAAAAATATAAATATAAATAAAAACAATAAAAAAATTAAAATAAATTTGAAAAATATTTTTTTTGTTTGGTTTACAAATTAAATTTAGGAGAAATTATGCAAAATAAGAACAACTTTGAGCAAGAAAAATTGAATTACGGAGACGAGGAAGAAATTATTCAAACTTCAGAAAATGATAATAATGGTTCAGATAATGGAGATGAAAAGGGCATAATTTATAAAAGTATGAGTGAAGTTCTTCACGATTCTATGATTCCATATACTGAATGCGTTGTTATGGATAGGGCACTTCCTAGAGTTGAAGATGGTTTAAAACCCGTTCAACGCCGTATTCTTTATTCAATGCTTGAACTTGGTGTAACTCCGGACAAGCCTTATAGAAAAAGTGCAAGAATTGTCGGTGATTGTCTTGGTAAATATCATCCACATGGTGATAGTTCGGTATATGATGCAATGTGCCGTATGGCTCAAGATTGGGTCTTAAGAGCGCCTCTTGTTGATGGGCATGGAAACTTCGGCTCGATTGATGGTGATTCTCCAGCCGCTATGCGTTATACAGAAACAAGACTCACTCCACTTGCTATGGAACTTATGCGAGATTTAGAAAAAGATACTGTTAGATGGAGTTTAAACTTTGATGATACGTTAAAAGAGCCCGATATGTTTCCTGGAAGATTTCCTAATCTTCTTGTAAATGGTGCTTCTGGAATTGCTGTAGGTGTTGCAACTAACATTCCTCCACATAATTTAGGTGAGGTAATTGATGGAGTTGTTGCGTATATTAATAATCCAAATATCAAAATAAATGATTTGATGAAAATAATAAAAGCACCTGATTTCCCTTCCGGTGGTGAAATAATTTCAAATGAAGATGGACTTGAACAGGCTTATAAAACTGGTAAGGGCAAAATTATCATTCGTGCAAAGGTAAGTATTGAAAAAAACGGAGATAAACCAAGTTTAATTATTACTGAACTGCCTTATCAAGTGAATAAAGCACAATTACTTCAAAAGATTGCAGAATTAAAAGAAGAAAATAAAGAAAAACTTTCTTCAGTAACAGATATAAGAGATGAATCAGATAGAAATGGAATGAGAGCAGTTATCAAGTTAAAAAAAGATGCTGACCCTAAAAAAATCCTTGAATATCTTTTTAAAGCAACCAATCTTCAAATTTCTTATGGTATTAATATGGTCGCAATTGCTGGGGGGAAGCCAAAACTTTTAAATCTTCTTGAAATAGTTTCGTATTATGCTCAATATCAACGAGAAATAATTGTTAGAAGAACAAAATATGATTTGAATGTTGCAAAAGAAAGGGCGCATATTGTTGAGGGACTACTTATAGCAATTAAAAATATTGACGAAGTCATTAAAATAATCAAAAAATCTGCATCAGTAGGAGAAGCAAAACAAAAATTAAAAGATAAATTTAGTTTGTCTGAAAAACAAGCACAAGCAATTTTAGATATGCGTCTTGCAAGACTTGTTCATTTGGAAGTAAATAAACTTGAAGAAGAACTTGAAGGATTAAAGAAAAAAATTAAAGAATATGAAGAAATCCTTGCTTCAAAAAGAGCACAATATGATGTTGTTAAAAAAGAACTTCTTGAAATTAAAAAGGGATATAATAGTTCAAGAAAGTCTCATATTCTTGGCAATAGTGAAATTAAACTTGAAAGCGTTAAAGAAGATGATGATTCTTCAAAAAATTATATAATGTCCATTTCTGCAGGAAACACTGTTAAAAAAGTTACGACTAAAAATTATGCTATGTCAACAAAAGGTATTGCAGATAATTCAACTATAAATGATATACCAATTCAGGTTGAAACATTCTCTTCTTCTGATACAATTTTAATTTTCACAAGTCAAGGTAATGCTATAAAAAGAAAGGTTAGTGAAATAAAAGAATGCAAGTGGAGAGATAAAGGTTTAAGTCTTCTTTCTATAGAAAAAGCATCATCATTAAATGAAATGCCAGTCTGCATAATGAAATTACCAGAAGAAGGAAGTTTGCTCTTTATGACAAAAAATGGAATGGTGAAGAAAAGTGATGTAAGTGAAATGATGGTGGGCAAACCTTTCTATCAAGTTTGCAAGTTAAGTGATGGAGATGAAGTAAAATCAGTTGAAGTTGATAAAAATGGAAAAAGTATTTTAATGCTTACAAAGAAAGGAATGTCTTTAAATTTTGATAAATCTGATGTGCCAACTCAAGGACGTATTTCTGGTGGTGTAAAAGGTATTAATCTTGATGATGGGGATAGTGTCGTATTTGCCTCTCAACTTGATTTTTCTCATGTTATTGTTGTAACTGATAATGGTTATATCAAAAAGATATCTACAAAAGAATTCCCAATTTCACAACGCTATAGAAAAGGACTTAAATATATCAACTTTGCAAAAACTTGCAAAAATGTTTTCTATGTTTGTGGAGTTGATGGTAATTGCACTCTTGCTGTTGATTTTGGTCTTAAAATTTTGCCACTAGACACAAAAAAGATACCAGAGAGTGATAGACTTTCGCAAGGTAATGAAATAATCAAGAAAAATTTCTTTACAATAAATAAATTAATATAGAATTAGAAAGAAATAAGAATTTATATGTTTAAAATAAAAAGAAAAATACAAGAATTTGCTTCTTTAATATTTAGATAACAAATTCTTGTATTTTTTATTTATTCAGTTTAAACTATATGAATTAATATTAATTTTTTAATGCTATTAAATTAAAAGAAAATCTTCTGTATATTCAAGTTGATTATTTTCATTTATTTTCTGAGAATCAACTATTGAAAATCTAACATTATCTAAGTCATAAATAAAACAATCATATGCTTCTTTTTCAGATAAATTTTCTCCAGTTATTGATATTTTTGCACGTTCTGCTTCCATATCATCTCCAAGAAATTTAATGTAATCAATATAAAATATTTTTTTATCATCTTGGTTTTCTAAGTTGCTTATATTAAAAACAGCAGTTCCATTTGAAATTAATTCAGAAGAAAGGTCAATTCTTGAGAAAAAAGATTTTATAGTTGTACTTATTTCTGGTAGAACTGTTGGATTACTAAATAAGCAGCTTTTTAGTAATGAATTGTTAAAATCTTTAGAATTTCCTATTACATTTACATAATAATTTGAAGAATTTTCTAAAAGATTTAAAACTTCATTATGTAAATTATAATAATTATTATAATTATCCCAATCATAAGAATTAGCTCTTGTATATTCGTTATCAAAACTGCCAGAGAAAAAATTTTCTGAAATTTTTGAAGATGGAACATTTGTTTTAAAATTTTCGAAGGCAGAAGCAACCTTATAAGAA
The DNA here is from genome assembly GCA_900557645.1 of uncultured Eubacteriales bacterium. Classification (GTDB taxonomy): domain Bacteria; phylum Bacillota; class Clostridia; order Christensenellales; family UBA1242; genus Caccovivens. The sequence goes on along the minus strand of USSZ01000020.1, from coordinate 10,874 downwards.
TCTTCTTTGTTACCTTCAAAAGATAACTTTATATAAGCCGAAGCAGTATCTTTTCCAAATTTTTCTTTTGCAGTTCCAAGTATTGAATAATTTCCATCATCTTCAAATTGTAAAGTATGAGGAATAAAATCATCATATCCTGATTTTTCTCTTACAGTTTCAACAATCTTATTATCAGTTTCATTTAAAGTATTAAGTTTTTGATTTCTATCAGATTTTATCATTGATATAGGTACAGCAGCTGCTGAGATTACACCTCCCAATATAATTAATCCAGCAGTAAATCCTCCAGCTATTTTTAAATTACTTTTTGTGTTTTCAGATAAATGATGTTTTTCTCTATTTTTCTTAACCTTCTAATTCTTTTTGAAGCATAATTAAATCTCCTTTTATATAAAATATATTATCACAATTTTTAATATTTATCAAGTGGGAAAATATAAAATTATAAATTTAGACATGATTTGTCATAAGTAAAAAAAGACATACATACTTTATTTACGAGATGCTAAATGAAACATATTTTCAATAAAGCATTCATTAAAACTATATTTTGTTTATTAAAGTCAGCAAGCATAGTAAATTTCACTTGATTATATTTAAACAAAATATAGTCAATAATTCAAAAATGAAAAAATTCGACAATATTCTTTATATTAGTTTGTATTGTTGCAATTTTCTCATTGGTAAAAATTCTTTATTATTTTATTATTAAAAGCGAGGTTTGTAATGCCATTTTGTGTAATCAAATCAAGAACCATTAAAATCTTTTTTGTAATGCTTGCTGTTGTTATTCTTTTATGTATTTCTTTTGAAGGTGGGGCATGTGCACAAGTGTGGTTTGGCTCTTCTTCAAGGCTTGTCCCTATTTATAGGGTAGATACCCAAGAGAAACAAGTCGCAATTTCATTTGATGCTGCATGGGGTGCAGATAAAACGCAAGAAATTATTGATATTCTCAAAGAATATGATGCATCGGCAACATTCTTTTTAGTAGGATTTTGGATTGATAAATATCCAGATATGGTTAAGGCAATAGACGAAGCAGGGCTTGAAATTGGGACTCATTCTAATACTCATCCTGATATGGTAAAACTTGATAAAACTACAATAAAAAACGAACTTACAACTTCAATGGAAAAAATTACTGAAATCACTGGGAAAGAAGTAAAAGTTTTCAGACCACCTTATGGCTCTTATAATAATGATTTATTAAATGTTTGTTCTTCACTTGGACTTAGTGCAGTGCAATGGGACGTAGATACACTCGATTGGAAAGGTTTGTCTGCAAGTGAAGTTACAAGCAGGGTTATGAATCATGTTCAAAATGGGTCGATTATTTTAATGCATAATAATGCTGATCATGTTACAGAATCATTAAGATTAACTCTTGATTGGCTTACAATGAAAGGTTATAAGGTTACGAGCGTTGGTGAACTTATTTATTCTGAAAATTTTACTATTGATTCCAACGGTGTTCAGCATAAAAATTAAAAGGAGAAAATATGAACAATACAACAGCAATTTCAATGCCAAACAACAGAGGAAAAATTATAGGTAAAATACAAGATTCTTCATTTAATAAATTTGAAGTAGAGGGTGAAACGTTTTACGAAGGGAAAATTGCAGTAGATAGATTATCTGAGGCTGTAGATGTATTACCATTTACAATTTCAGAAAAACTATTAAAAGGCTATGAATTAAATTTACAAAAAGATGAAAAAGTTGCTTTCGGAGGGGAGTTTAGAAGTTATAATAGAATAGTAGATGGCAAAAGTCGTTTGATTCTTTCATTTTTTGTCAAAGAAGTGCTTGGTAAAGAACATTTCAATGATGAAAATACAAATGAATTATGCTTAACTGGCTATATTTGTAAAGACCCAATTTACAGAACTACACCTTTTAACAGACAGATTTGTGATGTTTTGATTGCAGTAAATAGACCTAATTTTAATAAGTCAGATTATATTCCTTGTATTTTATGGGGAAGAAATGCTAAATTTATTCAAAATCAAAAAGTAGGAACAAAAATTTCATTAACTGGCAGAATACAATCAAGAGATTATAGAAAAGAAGTGGGTGAAGGTGTTTACGAACAACGCACTGCTTATGAAGTTTCTTGTCAGAAAATTGCGATTGAAAGCCAAGTTGAAAATGATCAAGAATATGGTGCTTAAAATAATTAGAGAGATTAAAATCTCTCTTTTTTTATTTAAAAAAATGTGGAATTAAGTTGTGTTTTTTAGTGGGACTATGTGATTGAAATTTGATTTCATCAAATTTCTCATTGCCTTTGGCAATGAAATATGCTTGTTAAGCATATTATCACATAGTCATAAAAATTATTTTTTATTTAACATTATGTTTTTTTTATTTTAAAATGATAAAAATATATTTTTTAAACAAAAATGACGCCATTTTCGTTTGACAAAATAGCGGGGGGTATAATAGATAATGAAAAATAAGATAATAAAGAAAAAGGAGGGAGAAGATAAAAATAAATGGAAGAAGAAAAGGTCGAGCACAAAGAAGTAACAAAAGAAGATAAAACTGACAATAAAAAAAAGATTATAATATGTAGTATAGCAATAGCATTAGCATTAATAACTGTTGCCTTATTATTAATCTTTTTACTACCCAAAGGAAATAAGTATTATATAGAGACAAATTCAAGTTTAGAGGTGGTATTAGAAGGACAAGGGGAATATGCTGAAGGAGAAGAAGTAACAATAAAGGCAGAAGATATAGAAGGATATAGGTTTAGAAACTGGACATTAAACGGAATAGAAGTAAGCAAAGACCTTGAATATACCTTTAAAGCATCTGATGAAACAGATGGAACATATACAGCAAACTATGATAAACTTTTTAAAATAACTATTGCAAATATTGAGAATGGAAGTATATCAACAAATAAAACTGAAGCAATAGAAGGAGAAGAAGTTGAGATTGAAGTAAGTCCTAATGTAGAATATATGTTAGGAGAGATATATTACATAGTAGAAGGGGCAAGTGTAAGAGTTGACATAGTTGACAATAAATTTGAAATGCCTCTTGGGAATGTTACAATATATGCAACATTTGTAGAAGAGTTATATAACGTTGAAACAAGTGTTGAGAATGGAGAGATTGTTTTAACAAGCAATAGAGTATCACCAAATGACACAGTAGAATTTACAGTAAAAACAAATCCATTAGAAGAAGATTATGCATATGTTGTAAATAGAGTATATTATAAAGTAAATGGTGATAGTCAGGAACATGAAATTACTAAAAATGACGATGGCTATTCATTTACAATGCCATCAGCAAATGTAACAATCTATGCAGAGATAGAAAAAGTGTTTAGATATGTTAGTTTTGTGTTTACCGAGACAGGCAATACAGCAGAAATCTCTCAGTATACTGGAAGTAAAACAGAATTAGTAATACCAGGTTCTTATTCAAAAAGAACTATAGATGTAGAGGCTGAAGCACCAAAACCAATTACATTTAATACTTCTGAAGAATTTAGCGAATATATGTCTGGTTATGCTGAAACTATTGTTATGGCTGGATTTTTCTATATCACAACACCATTAACTGAAAGAACATTTGTGAAAGATGTTCAAACATATATGCAAGAATTATACACATTAGCAGGAGGAGATGAAACAAAACTATTTCCTATGACAATAGAATTTGTTGATTATGAAGTTTTTTATGAAGATTTTCTTTCATTGGGAGAAAATTTCCAATCTGTGCTTATGAGATCATTATATGAAATTATGTTGGGTCAAACTGCTTGTGCAACAATTTCATTTAATAGTGGAGAAACTTTTAATCTTGATGCAACAAATATTGAAATGCAAGGTAATAGTATAATGGAACTATTAGGACAAGGGAATGAAAATATGTTTCCTGTGAAAGTATCTTATAGTGGAAAAGCAACAATATATACTGAAGGTGATGATTTTATTGTAACAAGTATAGGTGATGATGCATTTCGTGATTGTTCAAGTTTAACAAGTATAGAGATCCCATCAAGTGTAACAAGTATAGGTGATGGGGCATTTTGGGGATGTTCAAGTTTAACAACAGTAACTATTGATAGTGCTGAAATATACAATGATTTAACATCAAACACGTCTTGTGGTTCTCTAATTAAAAATGCAGAAACAATAAAAGTATTAAAGAGTGTTGTTGATAAGCCTGAGAATACAAACACATATTTGAACAATGAAAGCAACTATACAAAGACAGAAGAAGGCGATTATTATGTTTATACAGTGGTTGTTGCTTAATGACGATAAAAAAGACTAGAATTTCTAGTCTTTTTTATTATTCAAATTGCAAATTATAATAAATTTCTATCATCTCAAGATATCTATATTTAAGAATAGAAGAATATGTTTGATCTTTACTTATCTGCGAGCCACTGCAGAGAGATTGACTTGTTTTACTTGCTTTTTCAAGTGTAGAATCAAGAATTTTTATATTACCTGTTAAGTTATCTTCATATAATGTTTTAAAATTTGCAATTGTTGTAGCAAGATTATTATGTGCATTATTTACAGCGAGTCGTGCAGATATTTCATTATAAACAGATGTATCCAAACTTATTGCAATATCATAGATTGTTAAATAAAATTCTTGAAAACAATTAAGTGCTTTAGTTAAAACTTTAGTTTCTTCTCCAGAGAAATTTCCTAACAATTCTTTAGAAGAAAAGTTTATCGTAAGAATTTCACTATCAAGATTTTGATTTGTTTTTATACTATTTTGAACGAGCAAAGCATCATTTTTGTTTGAATAAGCACTGCTTATCACATGGTAATAATTATCATATTTCCATATAAAGCCACCAGCGCCAATAAGCCTATAATCTTCAGCAAGAGTCATTGCCTCTTTTTCAACCTGAGATTTTGAAAGAGAAAGAAGATAAAGTTCAAAGTTGTTAGATTTAATGCTTGTGCTTTCGCTATCTGTTTTAATAAGCAAAAGTGATAAATAATTTGCAACAATGAGACATACAACAAGTAAAGTTGCACCAAGAGAAGTTAAAATTATTTTTTTGTTCTTTTTATAAAAATTTGGCATTATATCTTGATTTACTCCTAATTTAAAATATACAATATAGTGTATGACAAAATAATGCAAACTATGAGAAATAATAAATCTAAAAAATTTGCCAATTTTTCTTAAAAGTTTTATAATATTAAAGTCAAAAAATTAAATTTCTTGGTCAAAAAAAAGGAAATTAATAATTAAAAAACATATATATTTAAGGGTTAAAGGAGGGGAAAATGAATATTAAACCTTTATTTGATAGAGTGGTTTTGCTTCCACTAGAAAATGAAACTGAAACTAAAGGGGGGATATTGCTTCCAACGGCTGCTCAAGAAAAATCACAACTTGCAAAGGTTGTTGCAATTGGCAGTGGAAAAGGTCCTGATGGAAAGGATATTGGTATGCAAGTAAAAGTTGGAGATAAAGTGCTATATGGGAAATATACAGGCACTGAAATTTCAATAGACGATGTAAAATATGTGGTTGTTCGTCAACCTGATATTTTGGCAGTAATTGAATAAAATAGGAGGATTAAGACATTATGGCAAAAAAGATTTTAGAGGGTATTGAAGCAAGAAAAGCACTTGAAAAGGGTGTGAACACTCTTGCAAATACTGTTAAAATAACTCTTGGTCCAAAGGGTAGAAATGTAGTTTTAGGCAAGAAGTATGCTTCACCATTAATTACTAACGATGGTGTTACTATTGCAAAAGAAATTGAACTTGATGACCCATTTGAAAATATGGGTGCAGAACTTATAAAAGAGGTAAGTGTAAAGACAAATGATGTTGCAGGTGATGGAACAACTACTGCAGCAGTATTAGCACAAGCAATTGTTCGTGAAGGAATGAAAAACTTTGCTGCAGGTGCAAATCCAATTATTCTTAAAAAAGGTATATTTAAAGCAGTTGATAAAATTGTTGATAAACTTAAAGAAATATCAAAAGATGTCAATGATTCAAAGGATATTATGCAAGTTGCATCTATTTCTGCAGGAGATGAAGAGGTTGGAAAACTTATTGCTTCTGCAATGGAAAAGGTTGGAAGTGATGGAGTTATTACAGTAGAAGAATCACAAACAATGAAAACTGAATTATCAGTTGTTGAAGGTATGCAATTTGACAGGGGTTGTTTATCTCCATATATGTGCACTAATACAGATAAAATGCTTGCAGAACTTGATGACCCATATATTTTGATAACAGACAAAAAAATATCAAATATTCAAGAACTTCTTCCACTTCTTGAACAAATTGTTAAAATGTCAGCAAAACTTTTAATAATTGCTGATGATGTTGAAGGTGAGGCTTTGACAACTTTGATTCTTAACAAACTCCGTGGAACTTTTAATTGTGTCGCAGTAAAAGCCCCAAGTTTTGGAGAAAAGCGTAAAGCAATGCTTGAGGATATTGCAATTCTTACTGGTGGAAGTGTAATTTCTGAAGAACTTGGACTTGATTTTAAAAATATCTCTATTGATATGCTTGGCAGAGCAAAAATGGTTAAGGTTGATAAAGATAATACAACCATTGTTGAAGGTGCTGGAGATAGCGAAAAAATAAAGTCAAGAGTTAATGCAATAAAAGCACAAATAAAACTTCAAAAGAGTGAATATGAAATTGAAAAACTTAATGAAAGACTTGCAAAACTTGCAGGTGGTGTTGCAGTTATAAAAGTTGGTGCAGCGACAGAGGTTGAAATGAAAGAAAAGAAACTTCGTATCGAAGATGCTCTTGCTGCAACAAAGGCTGCCAGCGAAGAAGGTGTTGTTCCTGGTGGTGGAGTTGCTCTTTTAAAGACTACACCTGTAGTTAAAGAACTTGTTGAAACTTTGTCTGGAGATGAAAAAACAGGTGCAAATATTGTTTTAAGAGCGATAGAAGAACCAATTAGACAAATCGCTAAAAATTCTGGTGTTGATGGTGGTGTAGTAGTAAATAAAATTTATGAAAACCTTGATAAAAATGCCTTTGGATTTGATGCTCTCAACAATGAATATTGTGATATGATTGAAAGGGGAATTATAGACCCTACAAAAGTTACAAGATCTGCTCTTCAAAATGCAGCATCTGTTGCTGCTACTATGCTTACAACAGAAGCATTAGTTGTTGAAATTGAAGATAAAAATGCACCAAAACAAGCAGATGTTTATTGATAAAATATAAAAATAAAAGACCTTTAATTTGGTAGAGGTCTTTTTTTTATTTAATAATTATAAATTAATTGATATAACCAGCAAAATCATAACCCAGACTGTATTTAAATTTATTTTGTCCTATAAAAGAGTTTTGTTAGAACTTTAAGAACAACAGATTTAGGAAAGAATTTTTGCAATTGATACATAATTTTATTTCTTGCCCCCATGACATATTGAGGTTTAAGTTTTCTTTTATTTATGATTTTAGTCATAATTTTAATTGCTTTGTCAATGGACATACGTTTATCTTCTCGGTTATCAATCCTTTCTGCAGAAAGACGAACAGCATCACCATACCTTTCATTAGTTTTATAGTCTTTTTGTCTGTTTTTGGTAAAATTTGTTTTTATATCACAAGGACATATTGCTGTCGATTGAATATCTGTCTTGGATAATTCCATTCTAATACAATCGCTAAACATACTGACAGCAGATTTACTAGAACAATAAAACGTTCTGAAAGGTAAAGGAAAAAGAGCACAAGCAGAACTTATGTTTATTATTTTGCCATTCTTTGAAAGAAGTGGGAGAGAAAGTTGTGTAGTATATATTGTTCCTAAAACATTTACAGCATATTCTTTTTCTATTTTGTCTTCATCAATAAGTTCGCTTGCACCACTGAGTCCAAAACCTGCACAATTTATTATAATATCAAGGCTTTTATATTTTTCTTTTATGTCTTGAAAAATAGGAATAAGTGCTTGTTTATCAGAAACGTCTGCATTGTAGTCATCATTTGAAAGACTTATCCCTATAACATTATTTCCTTTAGAAATATAGTATTCTTTTAATGCTTTTCCAATGCCACTAGAAGAACCTGTAATTAAAATATTTTGTTTTTTTACTTTTTTCACGCATTCACCTCATCATAAAATGATAATTAAAGTATATAATAAATATTGAGAACTACAAAATAATTTGACTTAATTTTAGACAAGTGTTAGAATTGTTTAAATTTCAAAAGGAATTAATATGAATAAAACAAAAAAGATTTTAATTATATTTTCAATAATTTTCAATTTTGCAAGTATTGGCTGGCAAATCTATGATATTGTTATGTGGTTTATGAATCCAAAAGCAAGAACCCCTGTTTTTTATCTTGTTTTTGATTTTATAACAATATTTGCTTTAATTGCAGTTGCAGTTCTACTTATAATGGCAATTTGGAATAATGGAAAGTTATTTAGGGCAAGATATGGCTATTATATGACAGCACTTGTTATTTCAGTTATAATGAATTTGTTTTCTATTGCGACTTTATTTCTTATTATTACTATGTTTATTTCTGACTGGGAGTGGATTACACCTGAAAAAGAAAAAACAATTAATGTTGGAGATAATGTTGACGTAGTTGTCAAAACAAAAGAACAAAAAATAAAAGAATTAAGGGAAAAGAGAGAAAAAGGAGAAATTACAGAAACAGAATTTCAAGAAGAACTTATGAAATTGTTATAAAAAATGATAGATAAAATCACTCAAATAGAGTGATTTTTTATTTGTTATTATAAAGTAATTATTTGTTATTATAAAGTAAAAAAAATTGGAAAAAAATCAAATGATGATGTCCATATTACTTGACCGTGGGGGGAGGATTTTGATATGCTAAATATAGAAATAATTTATAAAAAAATGATAATAATTATTAAGCAGGATAAAGGGAGTGATAGCACTGCCCTAATTCATTCTATATAAATATAGGAATAGTTGTGCTATCATTTCTTATTTTGCACTTGCAAAATTGTGTTAAAAATATGGAAGAATTCTACCATACTTTTTATTTAAATCAATTAATTAAAAGGTTTGCGAGGTTTTATTTTACTTCCAACTGTTGGATATATACTGGAAATGTTGGATAAATCTTGGATGTTTAAATTTAGTTTCAAAATATGTTGAAATTATGGTACAATTATATATAGAAGCGACAGATAAATAGTAAGTTGTTGAAATGGAGGAGTGAGAATTTTTATGAAAAAGAAAATAATTATAATAGTTATAGCGATAGTATTAGTTATTCTATTATTTCCTATAAGAAGCGTGTTAAAAGATGGTGGAACAATAGAATGGAAATCATTAACTTATTCTATATCAAAAGTTCATAGTCTATATTCAGTAGATGGTTATCCAATGGGTTATAAAGATGGAATAATTATAAAATTATTTAATATGACTATTTATAATAATACTAAAAATAACTTAACTGAAGAATTTGTTATTGTAGATACAAGTAAAGATATTAAAGATTTTGCTTGTGATACAGCATTAGAAGAAATTTATAGAGATGATAAATATATTTATTATTTACCTTGTATAAAAAGCACATATATAAAGGTAATTTATGCTCCAAATAATTATCAAGAGGGATTAAAAGTTTCGCTTGAAGAACGTAGAATTAAAATAAATGATTTAGATAGATTTAATATTGAATATATAAAACAGGAAATATAAAATACCAAAGAAGTAACAGAGATAAGTTTAAAAGAAAGAGTTTGAATTAATTCTCTTACTAAAACAAATATAAAAAACACAAATGATTATTTTGAAATAACAAAGAATATTAAATGGGAAATTCCAGAACATTGAGAAGATACTACAGTTAGTTTTTCTATTCCTGTTCCATATACATTTGTAGTAGATGGAATATCATATAATGGAATTTATGAATTAGGCGAATCTACTTTTAGTACAAAACCAGAAGGACTAAAGTATAATTTAAAAGTTATTAACTTAACAAAAGATGGAAAAATAGAAGTTGAAGTAACAAAATAATTATAGCAATAAATTACAATTTTTAGAATGGAGTGTATATGAAAGAATTTTTAAATAAAATAAGAGTTCCTGATGAAAATACAACAATGAAAAGTAAGATTGTAAATACTATTTTAATATTCTTGCTAGGAATAATATTAGGTTTATTTTCTAAATGGTTAGATAATCTTTCTATCAATGATGAAATATGGTGGCAACACTTTATTGGAATATTAGATTTAGGAAATGTTTTTTCATATTTTGGAATATGGATTTTTTTAGCCACTACAATTTCTGTATTTAGCAAGACACCTTTAAGAGCGAGTTTAAATGTATTTTTATTTTTCTTGGGTATGACAATCAGTTATCATTTATATACTGTATTATTTAGTGGTTTTAATCCTAAAAGTTATATGATGATATGGTATATAATAACTTTAATAACACCTATACTGGCTTTTATTTGTTGGTATGCAAAAAGCAATAATAAAATATCTATAATTATATGTAGTGGAATACTTGCTGTAATGATGTTGTTTTCATTTGGAATAGGAATGTGGTATTTTGATTTTAAAAGCATTATAGATACAATTCTATTTTTAGGAACAATAGTTGTATTATATAAAAATCCAAAAAATAGCATATATAGTTTGTTAATTGCTATTGTATTAGCATTTGTATTTAGAATGATATTATAACTACAAATTACAATTTATTGATGAGATTAGTTTGAAATATAACTAGTCTTTTTATTTTGAATAAGATTTATATTTTTTGTCTAACATAATATAATAATATAATATAAAGAATTAATATAACAAGAATATAAATAATAATATAAATTAGTATAAATATTTATATTAAAAAACAAGTATTAAGTTGG